>CAKQGD010000051.1 GCA_934232845.1 uncultured Oscillospiraceae bacterium | reverse complement strand
GTTTTCCGATGCGCCGAAGATTCTTGTGCAGAAGATCGAGCAGATGGTCAAGCTGATCCGTTCAAAGGGCGTAGGAGTCTATTTCGTCACGCAGAGCCCGAGCGATATTCCGGACAGCGTGCTCGCCCAGCTGAGCAACCGCGTACAGCATGCGCTGCGCGCCTATACTCCCGCGGAACAGAAGGCGGTGCGCACCGCGGCGCAGACCTTTCGAGAGAATCCGGCTTTTCAAACCGAGGACGTTATCATGGAACTCGGCGTCGGCGAGGCGCTGGTTTCCTTTTTGGACGAGGCGGGCGTTCCCGGCGTGGTGCAGCGCACCGCGGTCATCTGCCCGCAGAGCCGGATGGCGGCGGCGGACGACGGCGCCCGCCGCGCCGCGATGGCAAAGGACGGCATGAGCCGCTACGACGAAACGGTGGACAATCTCTCTGCGTACGAGACGCTCGAGCAGCGCCGTGAGGAAGAGAGACAGCTCTCCGAGCTGGAGGAGCAGCGCCTGCAGCTCGAAAAGGAACGAGCCGCTTTTGAGGAGCAAAAAGCCAAGGCCGAGGCCGCCGCTCTGAAAAAGAAGGAAAAAGAGGAAGAGGCTCTGCGCAAAAAGATGGAACGCCAGCTTGAACGCGAAGAGGCCGCCCGCCGGCGCGCCGCCGAGCGCCGTCAGGCGCAGATCGAGAGACAGCTGATCAGCGCCGGCAGCCAGCTCTTAAAGCGCGGCCTGATGAGCACCCTGCTCGGCCGAAGACGCTGACGGCGCACGAAAAAGCCGAAATCCCGGACAAAATAAAAATGCGGCGGTTTTATAACCGCCGCATTTTTTTGTGTACGAAAAAACGCTTGTTCAGGAAATCTCAAACTCCGCCGCCAGACGGTGGGAGCCGCCTGCCGCGTCGGTCAGCCCGAGTGTCAGACGGTATGTTCCGGGGTGCAGGCGGGTGCCGTAGCCGTCGTATTTTTGAACAAAGCTGCCGTCAAAAGCGGCGTTGTCTCCGCTTATATCAAACGGGCTTGAAAAACACCGGTTCCTTCTGACATTCCAGACGGTGCCAGCAGCCGTTTTCAAATTTCTCAAGCCGTTCGAAAGGATCTGCCGTTTGATAAATCTCATCGGTGGAGATCTCGATGCGGTAGCGGATGGTATAGCCCTTGATCGGGGAGAATCGCGGCTTTTCGATAGAGAGAGAAAGCCCCTCGATCCGGCTGACCGGGTCGGATGACGCTTCTCTGACGGCGGGATACTTTGCCGTGGCGAAAAAAATCAGCCACAACGCGCCGGCACAGAGAATCGGCAGAAGCCATGGACGAAAACGCTTCATCGGGCAGCCTCCTTTTTTTGAAAATGCGGTCTTTTGATCCAGTATAGCAGAAAAGCGCGTTTTTGAGCAAGACGCGCAGAAAACGCATCCGCACCTTTTTGAGATGCGGATGCGTTTATACAGAACCTTACAGCAGCATACGGTCGTTGTCCGCCGCCGCGCCGAAGCGCGCGAGCAGATCGGCGGGGGTGAGGTGCGCACGCTCTTCGCCGCTGACGTCGAGCACGATGCGCCCCGCGTCCATCATGATGGTGCGGCTGCCGAGCTTTAAAGACGACGCCATGTTGTGCGTGATCATCAGGCAGGTGATGCGGTTTTCCGCGACGATGCGCTGCGTCAGTTCGAGCACGGTCTGCGCCGTGGCCGGGTCAAGCGCCGCGGTGTGCTCGTCAAGCAGCAGAAGCTTCGGTGTGACAAGCGTCGCCATCAGCAGGGTCAGCGCCTGCCGCTGCCCGCCCGAAAGCAGGCCCACACGGGTGGTCATGCGGTCCTCCAGCCCGAGGCCGAGCGACGCCACGCGGTCGCGCAGAGCGGCGCGCTCCTTGCGGCGCAGGCCGAAAAACGACGTGTGTCCCGCGGTGCGCAGGTAGGCGAGAGAGAGGTTTTCCTCAATGGTCATCGAGGGAGCCGTGCCGGAAAGCGGATCTTGAAACAGCCGCCCGATTCTCTGCGCGCGGCGGTAATCCTTTTCAAAGGTGATGTCCTCCCCGTCGAGAAGAATGCGTCCCGTGTCCACGAGAAACGCGCCCGCGACGGCGTTGAGCACGGTAGATTTTCCCGCGCCGTTCGAGCCGATCACGGTGACGAATTCGCCGGGGGCAAGATGCAGCGAGAGGTCGTCAAGCGCCTTTTTGGCGTTGGCCGTACCGGGGAAAAACGTCTTGGAAACGTGGTCAAGCGTCAGCACGGCGGTTCGCCTCCTTTCTCATGCGGCGCAGGCGCACCGCGTCGAGAACGGCGGGACCGGAGATGGCCGCCGCCACGATCAAGGCCGAGACGAGCTTTAAATCGGACGCGGATACCGACGCCGACAGCGCCGCCGCGATGATGACGCGGTACACGACCGCTCCCCCGATCGCGCCCGCGATGCGCACGGGCACGCTGGGGCTTTTAAAGAGCAGGTCGGTGAATACCTCGCCGATGATCAGCGATGCGAGGCCGATGACAACCATGCCGGTACCCATTGTAATCTCGGAAAAAAGCTGATACTGCGCGATCAGCGCCCCGGAAAACGCAGCCATCGCGTTGGCGATGCACAGGCCCACCGTCGTGGTGAAAGCCGGATTGATCGACGAGGCCGACACCATTGTGCGGTTGTCGCCGGTGGCGCGGACCGACAGCCCCAGCCGTGTGCGCAGAAACAAAACGAGCAGGACGGCGACGGCGGCCGTGATCAGCGCTGATAAAATCAGCTTGGCGTAGGGGGCGAGCGAGGAGGGAAAAAGACGCTCGAACAGAAGAAATGTCGTATCCACGCGCAGCAGCGGCACGTTGGAGCGGTCTCCCATCGCCTTGAGGTTGATGGAATACAGCGCGGTCATTGTAATGATGCCGGCGAGGATGGGCTGAATCTTCATCTTGGTCTGTAAAAACGCCGTCACAAAACCGGCAGCCGCGCCCGCGGCGGCGCCCGCCGCCAGCGCGAGCAGCGGATGTCCCGCCAGCGTCAGCGTGGCGCAGCACGCCGCCCCGAGTGTAAACGAGCCGTCGGTCGTCATGTCGGCGATGTTGAGCGTGCGAAAAGACAGGTACAAGGCCAGCGCGAGCAGCGCGTATAAAAAACCCTGTTCCGCCGCACCGCGCAGCAGAATCATACTCATGGGAAAATCCCTCCGTGAAAGTGTTTTCAAAAGACGGGCCGTTTTTCAAGGGCGGAGAAGCCGTCCCGTGCAGAAAAGTGTCTTTACCGGTACAGCGCGGGATCGATGCCGAGCGCAGCGGCGGTTTCGTCATTGACGACGGTGCTGTACTCGCTGAGCACCTGCACCGGCACATCCGCGACTGCGGCGCCCTCAAGAATCTCAATGGCCATGTCGGCGGTCTGCCTGCCCAGCTGGGTGTAGTTGACGCCCACCGTGGCGAGTCCGCCGTCGGCGACCATGGAGTCCGCCGCAACGTAGACGGGAAGTCCGGCGTCGTTTGCGATCTGGGCGAGGTTCGGCATGGCGAAAGCGACGGTGTTGTCAATCGGGCAGAAGATGGCGTCCACCTTGCCGATCAGGGACTGCGCCGCGGTCGTCACTTCGCCGGAATTGGTGACGCAGGCTTCGGTAAAGGTGAGCAGGCGCTCGCCGCAGATCTGCTTGGCCTCTTCGATAACGGCGACGGAGTTGGTCTCGGACAGGTTGTAAAGAAAGCCGTAGGTCTTAATACCGGGAGTCAGTTTGTCGGCCAGCGTAAAGATCTCGCCGGTGGCGATCGCGTCGGAGGTGCCGGTGCAGTTGCGGTCGGGCGTACCGTCCGCCCCCACAAGGCCGGCGGCAACGGGATCGGTCACCGCGGCGAATACGATGGGGATCTCGCTTGTCGCAGCGGCCGCGGCCTGGGCGGCAGGCGTAGCGATGGCGACGATCATGTCGACGCCGTCGCCGACGAATTTCTGGCAGATGGTGTTGATGGTAGAGGTGTCGTTCTGTCCGTTGGCGTAGTCGATCTCGACATTGTCGTAGCCCTTGGCCTTCAGCTCTTCGGTAAAGGCCGTGCGGATCTCGTCAAGCGAGGGATGCTCGACCAGCTGGATCAGGCCGATGCGGAGGGCTTCCTCCCCGGAGGAGGCCGCTTCTTCGGAGGAGGACGGCGCCGGAGAAGAGGACGAGGCGCCGCCGCAGGCGGCGAGGGACAGCACAAGCGTCAGGGCGATCAGTACGGAAAGCAGCTTTTTCATGGTGATTTCTCCTTTTTCTTCAATCAAATTTTCATACGGCGGGTGAAAACGGACAGGGGAAAGCCGCGCCATCGTCCGGTTTTTCGTCTGTACATCTTGTGCGCCTCCTTTATTTCTAAAAAACAAAAAGTCCCTGAAGGAAACAGTTTCCTTCAAGGACAGAACAAAGCGTCTGCGGTGCCACCTTGATTGCCGCCGTATAGAGCGGCCTCTCACCGGGATGCCGACACATCCCTCTCCCGGTAACGTGGGAAAACGTCCGAACATACTGCGGGCGGTGCCCGGTTCCTTCGGCCCTCAGCGGTCCATCTTAATCAATCCGCATTTCGGCCGGGCTCTCAGCCGCCCCGGCTCTCTGTGCGCGCGCAATCGATTTGCTCTCCGCTTCAACGGTTTCTTGTATTTAAGCACAAAAGGCGCACGTTGTCAAGAGGAGAAAATGTTTTTTTCTAAAAAATGTCTTTTCACTTTTTCAGACCGCCCGCGGCGGGGTTGTCAATCAGCCGTCCGTCCTCGGTAAAGCGGGATCCGTGGCAGGGGCAGTCCCAGGAATGTTCCTCGGGATTCCACTTGAGAGCGCAGCCCATGTGGGGACAGCGCTTTTTGCCCGGCGTCAGCAGATTGACGGCAGCCTCAAAGCCGTTGATTGCCAGCTGCGGGCGCAGCATGCTTCTTGACGGAGAAAAGAGCGGCTGAAGCGGGCTCTGCTTTTTCTGTACCAACTGCGTCAGCAGCATTGCCGAGACCATCGAGGAGGTCATCCCCCACTTCTGAAAGCCGGTCGCGACGTACAGATTTTCGGTGCCCAGAGCGTACCGCCCAATATACGGTACGCCGTCGAGGGTCATGCAGTCCTGTGCGGCCCAGCAGAATTTTTCCGACGCGCCGGGACAGACACGCCCCGCAAAATCACGCAGACAGCGCCAGCCGCCGCCGGACTTGCCCGTGCGGTGTCCGCCTCCGCCGAGCAGGAGCAGTCCCTTGTAATTGCGCAGGGACAGGCCGTCTCGCGCTTCGTCCACATACATACCGCCTACATCGGGCGCGTTTTCGAGCGCGATCACATAAGAGCGGTGCTGATACATCTTGAGAAAATAGAGGCCGTGCTTGTTGAGAAACGGAAAATGCGTTGCGGCAATGATTTTTTTCGCGTGGATCACGCCGCCGTCGGTGACCGCCGTGGTGCCCGCAAGCTCTCGGACGGGGGTGTGCTCGTAGACCGGCAGCCCTTTGGAAACTGCGGCTGCAAATTTCAGCGGGTTCATCTGTGCCTGCCGCGGAAATTTCACTGCGCCCGCGGTCGGAAAGGGCAGCGGGAGGCGTTTGACGTATTCGGCGGGAAATCCCAGCCGCCGCAGGGCCGAAAGCTCTCTTTCGAGCTTTTGCGTGTCGCTTTTGGAATAAACATAGGAAGCCTTTTCTTCAAAGTCGAACAGGTAGAGCAGAGCCTTTTCCTCGCCGAAACAGCGGATCAGACCGTCATAGATCAGACCGTGCTGCGAGGTGATCTTTGCCGTGGTGTTTTTGGTGACGCCGCCGCAGAGGGTTTCGGCCTCCGCCAGCGCACAGTCCACACTCGCCTGCGTGAGCAGATAGGTGCAGAGCAGCCCCGCCATGCCGCCTCCGATCACCAGCACGTCGGTTCGGATATCCTTTTCCAGACGTCCGAAGGAAGGAAGCCGCGCCGTATCCTGCCAGACCGAATTCATAAAAAGCCTCCCGCACAATAGATAAGAATAGCTTTTCACAAAAGAGAGCGGCTATTCCCGAAAAAAGAAGCCCCCGCCGCAAAGAGAATCTGCCGAAGGAGTTTGAAGAATTTTACTCCGTTTTCGTGCCGAAACATTCGAAAGACATATTCTTATGGTATAATGGCCGTAAATTCGGGATTACGCAGACGAAACGAAAAACCGACCCCGGTTTTATTTTCCCGGTTTCGTATTCTGCTTATGCGAGGATTATGGAATGAAAGAAGACAACATCTTGGCACAGATTCGCCAAGCACAGAACAGTACCCGGGCGGCGGACGATTTTATCGCCCGGTATCTGCCCTTTATCCGATCTGAAACGGCGAAATTTCTCAAGCGGTTTCCCCAAGAGGGAGAGGATGAACTCGGCGTCGCCATGTTTGCTTTTTACGAAGCGCTGACGGCTTACCGGCCGGACAAAGGCGCTTTTCTCAATCTGGCTGCGCTGACGATCCGCAGCCGCCTGATCGACTATTATCGAAAAGAGCGTCGGCATGACGGGGTGATTTCGCTGGAGCTTCCTTCCTCCGAGGAGGATTCCCGTTCGCTGGGCGATCAAATTGCGGACAAAGAAAACGAGTTGGAGAAACTCCACGAGAGGGAAGCGTCAAAAGAAGAAATTCAGGAATATGCGGTGCAGCTTTGCGCATTCGGACTTTCTCTTTCGGTCGTCGCGGACAACTGTCCGAAACAGGAAAGAACCCTGTCAGCCTGCATGAGGGCCCTGGATTTTGCGCGAAGCAGCCCCGAGATTTTGGAAGAACTGCTCAGAACACAAAAGCTGCCTTTGGCCCGTCTGACGGAGGGCGCCGGGGTGGAGCGCAAAACATTGGAGCGGCACAGAAAATACATGGTGGCCATCCTGCTGGCTTATACGAATGGATTTGAAATCATCCGCGGCCATTTAAAGAGAATCAAGCGAAAGGAGGCGGCGCGGCTGTGAGTTATCTGGTAATGGAATGCCATCCCGGTTATGCGGTCGTTCTCGACAGCAGCGGCCGTTTTCTTAAGGTGGCGAATCTCAATTACGAGGTGGGGCAGACGGTATCCGCGGTTTTGCAGCTGAAAGATCCGGCCGAAAAAACCGGACAAAAGAGCAAAATCTCCCGCCTTCTTCTCTCTGCGGCGGCGGTCGCCGCGTGCGTCTGTTTTGCGGCGGCCGGTGCATGGCGGTATTTGCTGACGCCTTACGGCTCTGTTCGGATGCAGATCAATCCCGACGTGCAGATGACGGTCAACCGGATGGATTATGTATTGGAGCTGAAAGGGCT
Organism: uncultured Oscillospiraceae bacterium; assembly: GCA_934232845.1. GTDB lineage: Bacteria > Bacillota > Clostridia > Oscillospirales > Ruminococcaceae > Yanshouia. The sequence goes on along the minus strand of CAKQGD010000051.1, from coordinate 4,672 downwards.
CAACGAGGACGGCGTTCATTTGATTGACGGATACGACTTTGATTGGAAAAAAGTAGACCGGATTTCCGACGAACTGGCCGACCGGGCGGTTGAGATGGGCTATCTGAAGGAAGCCGGAGAGATCCGGCTCACGGTGGAGTCCGAGCATGAGAAGTGGCGCGCAAAAACGGAAGAACGCATCCTGATTGAATTAGAGGTTCATCTGGGAGGCGAGATCACCGTCACCGCCGAAACTTCTTCCGCCGGACCGGAGACGGAAATTGTGATCCCCGTAACCCCCGCCGCACCGGAGGTGGAGGACGATGAAGACGAGTGGGGAGAAGATTCTCATGAGGATCGCGATGACGATGAATCGGATGACGGCGACGGAGAGGACGATGAAAGCGTCTCGGATGATTCCGATGACGAGGATGAGAGCATCTCCGAGGATTCCGACGACGAGGATGAGAGCGCCTCTGAAGATTCCGATGACGACGAGAGCTCTTACGAGGAATCCAACGATGACGACGAATAAGAGAACAGCTCAGTTTTCGCAGAGGAAAACAGCGCACCGGAGACAGAATTAAATGGCGGCGGATAAAAAAATAATTCTTCCTGCCCCGGTTTTGCAGTTTTAAATTCGTACTCTGAATATACAAGCCACAAAACGGCGAATCAGACTCAAAAGAAAACAAAAAACGATTCAGCGCCGCAAAAAAAATGATCCGACCCCGGTTTCGCGGTATTGCCTCCGTATTCTGAGTATGAAAGCGCCAAACAAAAGATTAAAGGAGAAAAAAGATGAAACACAATATGCTTCACAAAATGATGGCGGCGGTCCTTTCGGCCGCAATGGTTTTCTCTCTCGCAGGCTGCGCCGGAACATCGGCCCCTGCTGACGCAAAGGCTGCCGGTATGACCGGCACCATTCTGCTCAGCGTAAACCCCGAAATCGAAGTGGAGTACGACGATAACGGAATCGTTCTTGAAATCGAGGGAATCAACGACGACGGCAAAACGGTGGTTTCCGGTTATGAAGACTACAAGGGCAAGGAGTGCGCCGAGGTTGTAAATGCACTGGTGCAGAAGATCTATGAAGGCGGATACTTTGACAAGCAGCTGGACGGCCATGTGAAAAACATTGTGGTGAAGCTGGAAGACGGATCTTATTATCCCGACGATGGTTTTCTTGAGGCGGTTGCCGACGGGGTCAGAAAAGCGGTCAACGACTGCGGCATAAAATCCAACGCTGTAGTTGTGGATGACGATGATCTGGATGAGCAGGGCCGCATCGGTATGGAAAAAGCCAGAGAGCTGGCTTTGACGCAGATGGGTCTGACCGAAGCGGTCTTCAGCGAAGGCGAGTATGAGCTGGACGACGGTGTGTACGAGTTTGAGTTTACCGCAAACGGCATTGAATACGAGTACGAGGTGGACGCGGTCACCGGCAAGGTTCTGAAGGCGGATCATGAGAATAATGACGACTGGGACGCATGGGACGACGATGACGATGACGACGATCTCGACGATGACGACGATCTCGATGATGACGACGATCTCGACGATGACGACGATCTCGACGATCTCGACGATGACGACGATCTCGACGATGACGACGATCTCGACGATGACGACGATCTCGATGATGACGACGATCTCGATGATGACGACGATCTCGACGATCTCGACGATGACGACGATGACGACGATGACGACGATCTCGACGATGACGACGATTCCGACGATGATGATGACGCGGATGACAGAGAGTAACAAAAAACACCAAGAAAAACCGGCGCACCCGCGCCGGTTTTTCTTCTTTAAATACAGGAAAAAGAGAATATTTTAGAAAAGGCCCACAGGAATAAAGGCCGGTTTTATGAGAAAAAGCGCAGACAAAGCGCCTGCGGCGCGGTACGCGGCGCCAAAGCGGAAGAGTTCTTGCGATTGTTTTCCCGGTGCGGAGGAACTGTCTTATCACATCCGAAGGACTTTGGGGATGGATTCCCTGTATGCTTTTGACGGCGGCAGCGGCTTTGAAAAATATACATATGTAAGCGTAGTGTTTTCGGGAAACAAGAAAGCGTATTACTACATCGCCGGAGACGAAAGCATATCTGTGGGAGACAGGGTTTTAGTGCCTTTCGGGAAAGAAGAACGCGAGGGCGAAGCGACAAAAGTGAAAGCTTACAGCGAGCAAAATGTCCCGTTTCCCCTTGAAAAGACAAAAACGATTATAAAAAAACTGAAAAGGACGCGGTAAAGAGGACAGCGTATCAAACCAGGAGCCTCTCCGGGTCTGTCATGGGTTTGCCGCAGGGAGCATCCCCTCCGTTTCGGGGATATCCTCTGCCGCTTCCTTGCTGTTTTTGTGAAAAGAGCAAAGGTCAGGGCAAATATTTATTTTCCGCCTTTTCAAGGACAGCAGAAAAGCTGCCGTTTCTTTCGGCGATTGCTTCTATACCCGAATCAATATGCCCGAGAGAAATCAGCCCGTTGGAATTTCGAAAATCCTTATAAAAGATTGACAAGTTGCCCCACGGTGCATACAGGCACAAATCGCCCACATCGGGGTCAAATTCCTCCGGTTTTCCCTCTGTGGGAAGTTCGTCATCCAAATAGGCGATTTTTTCCGTGCCGTTAAAATCCTCAAAGGTGAGCGAAAGGGGCAGCATATCGTAAAGCGCATCGGCGGCAGGGGTATCATGTAAGACCGCCTCAAATTCCTGCCCGTCTATTGTCAGCTTCACTTTTCGTTTTTCTGTTTCGGGCTGTTTTTGCATTTCTGTGTTGCTTGATGGTGACGCCGGCTCCTGCGAATCCGTTGATGGACTTTCTGAAGCCTCGGCGTTATTTTGTATGCCCGGCTGTTCCGACCGAGAACTTTGCTCTGAAACAGGCGGTACAGCTTGCTGACCTGTACAGGCGGCAAGCCCGAAGCAAATGAGAATGCCTAAAATGGTGAAAACACCTTTTTTCATCGCGGCGCCTCCGATTTCTTTTTTTTGTTTTCGCATCCTCTTTGCGCAGAAGTGGGCAAGAAAGATAAAAAGCCCCATCAGTGCGAGATAATCTATGATAAATATAATTTTCGATTCGCTGTAATCTAAAAACACAAACTCAGATTTAAGCAGCAGATAGGTCAAAAAATCTCTGCGAAGAAAAGCCCGCACACCATATCCGGCGATCATCAATCCGGCAATAAAAGCAAGGACACTGCGAATTTTTGATTTGTTGGTTATCCCTGCCGCCCTTCGCACCGCTTCTAAAACCATATTCCAATGCAGGCCTACATGCAGGCTCATAAGAATATACCCCCAATATGCACCGAGAATATGAAGCCGCCGAGCCAGCGACATACCGCCGATCGGCGGCAGAAAATCAAACACATACCGTGACATTACAATGCCGCTGTACATTTGAGCCAGCATAGACGCAAGTACGAGAAGGTCAATGCAGAGCGTGAAAACGCGCAGGGGAGTGTACTTTCCCTGAAATAGGGTTTTGTGCCAATATCCATTTAAAAAGTGATGAGCAATAAAAAGCAGGAACATTCCGGCGCCCACCCATTCGTGGAGCGCTTCTCCCCACAAATGATACCCCATTAAGAAAAACAGCGCCAGCGTCATGAAAATATCTGCGGCTAATTTCAAGATTGTTTTCGGTTTCATTTCATCACCGCCTGAAAGACTTCTTTTTATATGGAGATTTATTTCATTCGTTTTGTCCGGTTTTATTTTGCGGCTTCGTTCAGCATCTTCTTTATTACGCAGGGATTTCCGCAGGCGACGGCATTTGCGGGAATCGGTTTTGAAACAACACTGCCTGCACCGACCACTGTGTTGTCGCCGATCGTTACGCCGGGCAATAGGATCGCCCCGCCGCCAATCCAGACATTGTTCCCGATTGTGACAGAGGCGGTTTGTGTGCGGATCGCCGTTTTGCCCGTTTCGTCTGTGTCAAAGCGCTCATTCGGCAGAATCGGGTGAACGGCCGTATATATTTTTACGTTGGGGCCGATCAAAGTATTGCTGCCGATGGTGATTCTGCCTGTATCTAAAAGGGTGCAGTTCATATTGATAAGGCTGTTTGCGCCGAGGGAAATGTTGCATCCGTAATCCACCCAAATCGGCTGATTGACGCGGACATTTTCACCGCAAAACCCAAACATTAAATGAAGGATTTGATTTCGCAGCTCCATATTTTCGGCGGGCAGATCGTTATAAACCCGCATAAGGTCTTTTGCATTGCTGCTCTGACGGCGAAGTTTTGAATTATTTGTATCATAGAATTCGCCGCAGAGCATTTTTTCTTTTTCCGTCATAAGTTTGTCCCTTGGCTTAAAGTCCTTTTACCCAATTTTCCAGTTCATGATCAGAAACACGGTTCAGCATTTTGCCGTTCTTCCAATTTGCACTCGGATAAAGAGATTTCAGTACTTCTGCGGCTTTCCCCATTGCGCTGCCGCCGGAGGTAGCAAAGGGGATCATTGTTTTGCCCGCAAAATCGCAGCTTTCCAAAAAGGTATTGATAAAGAAAGCTGAGTTTCTCTTGGCTGGTTATCCTAACACCGGAACAGGAGCAGCGCGATTCGTCGGTGCTGGGAATGTGTGAAACCGAATACGCTGCCCGGAGAGCCGTGCCAACTGGCGTGGCTCTCCCTTTTGCACCCGCGGCTTGTCTAAAAGATGCG
>CAKQGD010000050.1 GCA_934232845.1 uncultured Oscillospiraceae bacterium | reverse complement strand
GGAGGAGAGACGCGCTCCGGGCCGGCAAAGGGTTCCGGGCGGTCGGAGAGTCCGCCCGGCAGCCTCGAAAAAATTTTTAGGAGGAATTTACCGATGAAAAAGGTATTCGCACTCGCCCTGGCTCTCGCCATGGTACTGTCCCTTGCTTCTGTTGCGTTTGCCGCGAATTCTAAGCTGATTGACGATGAAGATAACAGCGCCGCCAATGTGATGCAGGTGCAGGAAGATCAGGCTTACACCTACGATTCCGACACAAAGGTCATGGAAAAAGCTGGCGACACTGTCGAATTCGGCAAGACCCTTTATTATGTTCTGACCAAGAATGATAATGTTCTTAATCCGAGCTATGGCCTTTATTATGAGGATCTGATCACGGATTCCAAGTCTGTTTCCGGCCTGAAGATCACCCCGAAGTGGACCGACGGCGAGGAATATGTCAAAAATGTTGAAATCGTCAAGAAGAGCGTCAAGCTCGGTGGTTTCGCGGTTGATCCTGAAGCAGCCAATGCGGGCGATAGAATGTCCTGCTACTTTGTCGCTGTAACCACTACCGGCTCTGAGCTGGAGGATGTGGATGTTTCCGGTAAGATCTATCTTAAGGGTACGACCGGAACCGGTGAAAACAAGGAGAAGCTCGACTCTTACTTCACTGTTGATTTCTCGCTTGCTTTCGAGGAAGTTACCAAGGAAGTCCTTGTAAAGGACACCAAGAAGGTTTTTGCCACCACCACCAAGAAGGTCTATGAGATGGACAATGTTGACCGTGACGAAGTTACAGTTTACTTTGTTCCCAAGGCTGATGTCGAGACCGGTGTTTCCAAGAACGCCGTTGCCTCTGCTGTGATCGACGCTACCAACGAAGAAGACGTTCTGCTCTTCTACAAGGTTGACGAGGTTGAGTCTGTTGTCGATGCGTATCCGGATGCGAACCTCGATTTCGTGGCTCTGACCGGCAAGTTCAAGAAGACCGCCGAAGTCACCGTCTATGCAGACGAGGATACCTACCTCTACAAGGTTGTCGACGGCAAGCCTGTCGCCATGGACGCTGAGTACGACGAGTGGGAAGAGGGCTTCCTTTTCAACACTAAGACTCTCGGCACTTACGTCATCTCCGATGTCGAGCTCGACCTCGACGCCGTCACCGACGTGACCGGGACCCCCTCCACCGGCAACCCCACTACCGGCGCCGCTGCCTGAGCACTGCCTCAGACAATCTCCGGTAAAGCGAATCTTTGATTCATAAAAAATCCCCCTCACTCTCCGAAGGGGATTTTTTTTGCGTCTGTTCTTTGTGCAAGGGGGCAGAAAGCCGCGGGGCGGCTTTTCGAACGAATGCGGCAAGACCGTTTTTTAAAACTTGCGGAGGCCGGGAAGACCCGCAAGGGATTTTTGAGAGGAAAACTCTTTTTGACAGAATAATTCGGCGAAGCGGCGCTCTCAGCCATTCGGCTTTATTGCCCGCAGGGCGCGCCGGGCGGGTCTGCCTGTAAAAAAGCGCGGTGTTTTTTGGCGATGAGGCGGCTGGGGGCTTGCAATCTGCCGTCGGAATGGTACAATAAAAACGAACGAATGAAAGGGAGGAATCATTCATATGGCACTTGTCAACACGACTGAAATGTTTAAAAAGGCCTACGAGGGCGGCTACGCGGTCGGCGCCTTCAACGTCAACAATATGGAGATCATTCAGGGCATCACCGAGGCGGCGATGGAACAGAAATCTCCGCTGATCCTGCAGGTCTCCGCGGGCGCGCGCAAATATGCCAAGCATGTCTATCTGGTCAAGCTGGTAGAAGCGGCCATCGCCGACACCGGGCTGGATCTCGCGCTGCATCTCGACCACGGCGAGGACTTTGAAATCTGCAAGGCCTGCGTGGACGGCGGATTCTCTTCGGTTATGATCGACGGCTCCAAGCATTCCTTTGAAGAAAATATCCGCATCACCCGCGAGGTTGTAGACTACGCGCACAAGTACAACGTCACGGTGGAAGGTGAGCTGGGCCGTCTGGCCGGCATCGAGGACGCGGTGAACGTCTCCGAGGCGGATTCCTCCTATACCGATCCGGCGCAGGTCGAGGAATTTGTCACCCGCACCGGGGTTGATTCCCTTGCCATCGCCATCGGCACGAGCCACGGCGCATACAAGTTCAAGCCCGGCCAGAAGCCGCAGCTGCGCTTTGACATCCTTTCGGAGGTAGAGCGCCGCCTTCCCGGGTTCCCGATCGTGCTGCACGGCGCATCCTCCGTCATGCAGGAATATGTCGCGGTGGTCAACCAGTACGGCGGTGCTATGCCCAGCGCCATCGGCATCCCCGAGGAGATGCTCCGCCAGGCGGCGGGCATGGCGGTCTGCAAAATTAATATCGACACCGATATCCGTCTGGCAATGACTGCGGCGATCCGCAAGCATATGGCGGAAAACCCCGATCACTTCGACCCGAGACAGTATCTCAAGCCCGCGCGCGAGGCCGTCAAGGAGGTTGTCGGGCACAAGATGCAGTATGTGCTCGGCTGTGCCGGAAAAGCTTGAGATAAGGCGATAAAATCCTATCTGCGGCATACCTGTGCGGCGGTCGGCAACGCCGAATGGAATGAAAGCCGTTCGAGAAGCCGTCTCGCCCGACGGCTCACGCAAGTGCCGGCTGACAGATCCATAATCCCGCCGGGCCGTTTGCACGGCCGTACCGGACGGGCACGAACTTTATCACCTCGGTATCGCGGTGGACGGCGACTGCGAAAAGTTAGGGAAGCAGGCCCTCGCCTTCGGCTGTCTGATAGTCCCCGGAAAGGGGAAAACCGGGCTGCTCTGCCAGACGAAGCGGCAATCGAGATGATGCAGGCGCAAAATCCCGCGGCGATCAACGAGGCCCGTTCGCTTGCCCGGATACGGCTGTCTCGTGTGAAGTCTGCGGCTGCGGACCGGTTTTGCACTTTTGCCGGCAGGAATCAAAACAAACGCGCCGCCAATCTTGGACGGCGCGTTTTTCTTTTTGTACAGAGAAAACCATCAGCAGTGCCGGTGGTTCCAAAAAGCTTTCACTATGCCCAGAATAAATGATCCGAGCGAAGCGAGGAACAACCATTCAACCGTAAGTAAGAAAGAATGTCGAACAAGATTAGAGAAGCTGGAAAAGAGATATCCTACCGCTATTTTAGCAGCAGCAGCAGGGCATCTCACGCAAGTGAAAGATCATTCGATGAGCCTATAGGCTCGGCGGGTAAAAGGCCCCAAGGGGGCTTGTGCAAACCGCCGGCACGGCCGGTGGTTATGATTAACGGGAGGAATTTTTTCATGTATCGTCTCAAGGACTTGAGCGTCGATTATTCGGATTTCTTTTCTCTGGTGGATGTGTGGAACCGCGGGCAGCTTCCCCCGGCGCAGATTTTTGACGACGCCGTAATGGCCGCGACCGTGGGCTGCTCGTGCGTGGTGCTCAATACGGGAGACGGCCTGATGCTGTTCGACGCACTGCTGCCCATCTCTTCGTGCTATGACAATATCACGGATGCGGTTGCCCGGGCGGGATGGAATCTTGCGGATCTCAAAATGATTTTGATTACGCACGGACATTTTGACCATACCGGCGCTGCGGGACGGCTGGCGGCCGAAACGGGCGCGCAGATCTGCTTTCCCGAGGCGGATTACGAACTGTGGCGCAGTGAAGAAAACGTTCGCCGCAGCGCAAAAAACAGCGGCGTGTGTGATCTTGCGCCCGATTTTGTGCCCGGGCGATTTCTGCGCGACGGTGACGAGATCACGCTGGGAAACGTGACGGTGCGCGCTTTTTCCACGCCGGGGCACACGCCCGGCTGCATGACATATGTGTTTCCGGTGACCGACTGTCAAAAGCGCCACACCGCCGTTATGATGGGCGGCACCCTGCCGCAGAAAACAAAAGAAGAGATCGAGGCACAGCTGGCCTCTCTGGACCGGCTTGACCTGCTGACGGAGGAACTTTCCATTGATGTCGAGCTGCCGAACCACCATCCGCTGTCCTGCGGAGAAGCGCGTATGGAGCTCTGCCGCAGGCGTTTGGCACATGTGCCCAACCCCTTCGTCGTCGGAAAAGAGGGCGTTCACGCGGCAATCGACGCATACCGCAGGCTCTGCCGCGTGCGGATGGATCAGATTTAAAAAAACAGAACGAAAACGCCCGAGCGCTTCGGAAAAATTCCGGATCGTTCGGGCGCTTGTTTTATGCTGTAGGGGTTTCCTCGGAAGAAGACGCAGTGTCTTTGGCGGGCGGCGGCAGGGAATTGGCGTCGTCGGCTTTTTTGGCGGCGCTTTTCGGCTTGAACACATCGGCCACTTCACTGATGGCGATGTAGGCGAAGGGATCCGCCTCCTGCACGACGGCCTTCATCCGGCCGACCTGAAAACGGTTTACGACAAAATAGATCATGGTGCGCGGCGTATCGGAAAAATATCCCCGCGCTTCGACCACAGTGATTCCGCTTTTAAAGGCTTCGGAGAGAGCGGCGCAGACCTCCTGCGGATGCTTGGAGATGATGGTCGCCGACTTCGAACGGGAAAGGCCTTCGACGATAAAGTCGACGGTTTTGATGGCGGCCGCATAGGTGACGATCGAATACAAAGGAAGGATCCAGCTGTCGATCGCGATGCCGCACAAAATGTAGAGAGCGACGTTGTAGATCATAACGAAGGTGCCGACCGTGATGCCGAGACCCTTTGCAAAAATGACCGCGAGCACCTCGATGCCGTCCATCGCGCCGCCGTAGCGGATTGCCATGCCGCTGCCCACGCCGGAAATCAGCCCGCCGAACACGGCGCAGAGCAGAAGATCCTGCCCCGCGAGCGGCGACGCCATGCTGACGTCAACCGGCAGAACGTCTGTAATCAGCCATGCACCCAGCGAGTAGACCGCAACGGTATAAATGGCGTAAATGGTAAAAGCGGCTCCCTGACGGCGCAGGCCGTAAAGAAACATCGGAATGTTGAGAACCAGAAGAAAAAACGAAAGGGAAAATTGTTCCGGCGTAATCTGCGAGAGCAGCATCGAGGTGCCGGAAATTCCGCTGTCGTATAATTTGACGGGCGCCAAAAAAATGGTGACGCCGAACGCGTTGACGATACCCGCGGCCGTCAAAAAGAGAAAATTGATAGGTTTGCAGAGTGATTTTTTTTGCATAGTCATTTTTCCTCCAACAGACGGCAGTTTTTTGCGATCAGCTTACCGCGGTGAAATACCATTCGCTCTGCAGAAGGCTGCGCCACGCACTGAGCGCGGCAGACGCCCTTCACCAGCAAAAAGTCGGCCGGGTAACCGGGCAGAGGCTCCCACGGCTCCAGCCCGAGAAGATCTGCACCCGACCGAGTGCAAAGGTCGAGCACCATCTCCAGATCTTCATCGTTGCGGCAGCTGTTTTTCATAGCGATCAGACAGGCCCGCTGAAGCAGATCGGCATTGCCGAAATGGCTCCAAAGGTCTTGAATGTTGTCGACGCCGCAGCAAGCCTTTACTCCGGCTGCGGCAAGTTCTTTGATATGGGGAAAAGTATCCAGCTGTGGCTGGCCGCAGGTGATCACGGTGATCCCGGCGCGAGCTAATTTTTCCAGCAGGGGAGAAACAAGACCGGGAACGGAGGCGCCCAGACAAAGCGCATGGCTGACGGATACCTTTCCCTGCATTCCCAAAGCTTCGGTGCGCAGAATAATTTCTTCCATGTCGTATGCGCCGAGCTCGGCAGGCTCATGCAGATGGATATCTACCGGTTTGCCGTGCTTTTGCGCCAGATCAAAGATGGCGTCCAGACAGCCCTTGGAGTCACGGTCCAAAGAGGAGGGATCCACCCCTCCCACGACGTCGGCGCCCATGGCAAGGGCGCGATCCATCAGCTCATAGGTGCCGGGGCGGCTCATGAGGCCGCTTTGAGGAAAAGCCGTCAGCTGAAGATGAAAATAATCTTTGTATTCCTCGCGGGCGGCCAAGGCTCCCTCCAAAAGAAAAACGCCGTGGCAGGTATCGATGTCGATATGACTGCGCATTCCCTGAACGCCGAATCCCAAAGAACTGCGGATATGCCGGATACATTGTCGGTAAGGATCCAGCCCCAGCGCCAAGCGGTTTTTTCGCTCATTGTCGATTATCTTCATGAGATCGGACTCTACGTGATTTTCGATCCAGTCTAACCCCATAGTGGTTTTGTCCAAATGCGCGTGACAGTCGTTGAGAGGCGCAAGGAGAATATACCCCGCCGCATCCACCGTGGGCTCTGTTCCGGCACAAAGCGAGCCGCCCGGCCCAATCTCTTTTATTTTTCCGTTCTCTATGAACAAATCAACAAGAGCCTTATCGGCACAACGTACATTTTGAATGGCAAAGCTCATTGCGCGGCCTCCAGTACTTTAAATAGAATGCGTTAGATCACATAGCCGCCGCTTGCTCCGAGAATCTGACCGGTGATGAAGCGGGAGGCGTCCGACGCGAGAAAGTATGCCGCGTCGGCAATCATGTCGGGGGTGCCGAGAAGCTCAAGCGGAGTGTCCAGCCGAAGCTGCTCAAGCGCCTCTTCCCCAAGGGAGCGCACCATATCGGTGAGAACTGTGCCGGGAGATACGCTGTTGACCCGGATGCCGGAGGGGCCTACTTCCTTGGCGAGGGCCTTGGTCAGAGAAATGACCGCGCCCTTGGAAGCGGAATAGACGACCTCGCACGAGGCGCCGACTTCGCCCCAGATGGATGAGATGGTAACGATGCTGCCGCTCTTGCGGCGGATCATGCCGGGCAGTACGGCGCGGCAGCAGAGAAAAACGCCGCGCACGTTGACGGCGAACAGCCGGTCGAATTCCTGCACGGTCACATCGGTCAGCAGCCTGTACTGGGCGATGCCCGCGCTGCATACCAGCGCGTCAATATGACCGAAAGCCTTTTCGGTCTGAGAAACGAGAGAGGCAGCCTGCGCTTCGTCTGAGACATCCGCCTTTATCGCAAGAACACCGGGCAGCTCGGCACACAAGGCGCGGGCCTGTTCTTCTCTTTTGCGGTAGCAGAAAGCCGTATCCCAGCCCTCGGCGTAGAATTTTCGCACGATGCCTTCTCCGATGCCGCGGGAGCCGCCGGTTACAAGAACGCATTTTCTCATCCGAATTCTCCTCTTTGAAAAATATCCGCGCTGCGAAGTTTGCCGCGCCGGATCCTCTGGTCTGTCAGTTCGCAGACAACGCCGCTGATATAGGGAAGAAACCGCACCGCGATGCGGCGGTCCTCATCACGGTCAAAAAAGTTTTTTGCCGCGCGGCGGCGCTGCAACTCCCCGAACCGGATGCGCCCCGCCTCGGCCGAAACGCCGCACAGCGCACAGAGCTGCGCCGCGTTGGAAACCCCGCACAGATGCATCACGGTCAGCGGGCTGATCAGCTCGGCAGTGAGACGCTCGACCTCTCGCTCCGTGCGCGGATCGGAGGACTCGTGTCCCATCCACAGATGGCACAGCTCGTGAATGAGCGTCCAGCGCTGGCGGCCGGCGGAGGCGATTTTTTCGTTGTATACAATGACGGGGGACGAGGCGCCCCGCACAAGAAAACCGTCGTTTGACGGCAGAGAGGCGCCGGAAGCTTTTGCCGCGGTATAAGTCGCGTAGGTCACCAGACGCACGCCGTTCTGCCGCGCGAGGCGGACGGGATCAAGCGGCAGGGAGCAGATTTCCTCGCGCTCAAAAATCTCCGCGGCGGTCATTTGCCGTCGGGCGTCCAGCCCTCATCGGGGAGAGAATCGATTACGGCGGCGTCCGCGTCCAGCTCGGTCTGTGAATTTGTTCCGCGGGCGACGGCGCGCAGCACGGGAGATTCCTCGCAGCGCGGCGCGACGGTCAGGTGGGAAAGCTCCTGTGCAACCGACCAGACGAGATCTTTCGCCGGGGCATCCATTGCGCGGAACAGCTCGACAAGCGCGCGCTCCCGACGGGAAAGCGCGTCCTCACCGCCGTAGCCGAATTCCGCGGTGACGTTTTCCACCCGGTAAAAGGCCATCAGCCGCAGAAAGGTATCCGCGTCGGGCTGGCCCTTTCCGCTTTCCCACGAGGCGATTGTCGTATAGGCGCGGCCCAGCAGATTGCCGAGATCGGCTTGGGTCATGCCGCGCTCTTCACGCAGAGAGCGCAGTTTTTGTGCAATGCGCCGTTTTGCATCGGGTTCCAATTTCATAGTACAAACTCCTTTTTGCTTAAATCACAAATCTCTGAAATAAGGATAGCATGACAAACAGAAAAAGGCAAGAAATTTATGAAAATTTCGTATAAAGATTTTATTGACATCGATATTGCGCAGGGATATAATTAAAAAAACGCGGAAAGCGCTATTTTTTTGACAACGAGGTGAAACATATGTTTGACACAGCGAACGCGCTTCGCACTTACTTAAAAGAAAAAGGAATTCGTCAAAGCTATTTGGTACGGGAATGCGGCGTTACCAGTGACCGAATTTCCCGGATGCTCAACGGCCGCCGCCGCATCCGTGCGGAGGAGCTGATCAATTTTTGCCGGGCGCTTCATCTGACGGTTGAGGAGCTGTCTGAATTTGACCGTCTAAAATAAAAAGACGGTTGATGCCGGCAGAACCCGGGGTAAAATAAAAACAAAGCGCGCAGGAATGCGTAAGAGATCCGCAAAAAAGGAGAGGGACGAATGGACTTTACAGAGAGCCGGCTTTCCACCCGGGCAGTGTTTGACGGAACGCTGCTGCACGTACGCGAGGATGAGGTGCGTCTGCCCGACGGCAAAACGGCTGTGCGGGAATGGATGGACCACCGCGGCGCGGCGGTGATCGTGGCATTTGATGAAGAGGACAGGCTGCTTCTGGTGCGGCAGTACCGCTACCCATTGCAGGGCGAGCTGCTGGAGCTGCCCGCGGGTAAGCTGGATCCCGGAGAAACGCCGGAGCAGGGAGCGGCGCGCGAGCTTGCGGAGGAAACCGGCTATGCCGCCGGACGTTTGACGCTGCTGGGCCGGATGGCTCCCGCGGCGGCGTATACTTCCGAGGTGCTTTATGTGTATTTGGCTGAGGAACTGACGCTGTGCGGGCAGCATCTGGACGAGGATGAATTTCTCGCGGTGGAGCGCTGGCGCCTTGAAGATGCGCTTGCGCTTTTGGACGAGGACGAGCTCATTGACGCAAAAACGCAGATTGGCCTATTGCGCTATCTGCGCCTGCAAGATCAAAAACGGACGAACTGCTGATCTGTCAAAGATTTAGGGAATCGAGAAAGCGCCGCGCGGCATCGGCGGAAAGGCCCGGCAGGTGAAACCGTTCTTTTCCGTATGCGCGCACGAACAGGTCGCAGGAACCGGAAAGGCGCTGCCACGGGCTTTGGCGCAGAACGGCGCGTGTAATACAGCAGAAGGGGATGCGCGCCGTGACAACGGTGTGTCTCTGAGAAACGGTCAGAACCAAAAGGGTTCCGGTTTTTTCCGCCCCGGCCGATTTCATCGCCGCTCGGCCCGATACGAAGCGCAGCGAAGCAAAACAGAAACCGACCACAGACAGCAGGCGTGCCGCTGCGGTCCAAGCACCGAGCAGGCCGGCCGTGCCGAACAGAAAGGCCGAGGCCGCCGCGCCGAGCAGACCGGGCAGGCAAAAACGCACCCATACGCCGCGCCGGGGACGAAGCGCCTGCGGAGCGGCGAGCCCTTCTTCGGGGGAGGGGACAAAACAAGGCTTGAGCAAGACGGCGTTTTTACCTCCCGCCTGCGCCCACAGAGAAATGCGTCCCGACGGGCGAAGCAGAACATGCTGCCGGGTGACAAGAACGGCGCGGCGCAGAAAGACGACGCGGACAGAACGAAAGGGAAGGCCCCGCCGGATGACCGCGGTGTCTTCGTTCTGAGAGAGCGAAAACGACCGCATACGCAGAAGACCGCCCAGCACGGCGGCGGCCCATCCCGCAGCTGCAAGAAAAGCGGTCAGAGCCGCCCACAGCGGCAGAAAGCCGAGCAGGTGTGCGGCTGCGGAGAATCCCCGGTCCACGGCGCGGGGAAGAAGTTCCCTCAAAAGGGGAATCGGCAGGCGCATCACCGTAAACAGCAGTGCGAGTCCGGCGGCTGTGTCGGAGGATCCGGCGGCGAACAAAAGACGCCCCGTCCAATCGGGAGAAAAATCTTTTCCAAAAGGAGCGTTCAAAAGGGCTTTGGCTCTTTTTTCGGAGAGAAAAGCGTTTTTTCGCAGAAGAGGCTGTCCCGCGCCGTCGGCCGAGAGACGCATGACGCAAAACGGAGAAAGCCAAATCGGCTGGTCGCAGCAAAGCGAGCCGAGTTGGCTTTTTAAAATGACAAAAGCGGTGCGGAAAAAACTTCCCGATTCAAAACAAATAGAGAGGCTGTTCTCGAAAAGCACGGGGCGCCGCGCGCGAAGTCCCGTCCACAGACCGCGCAGCAGAGATGAAAAGGGAGATATCACCGAAGATCCCCCTCTCCTCGTACGGCGCGGCAGAGTGCCTCGGAAAAAGAAGACGGCGCGAAGGGAAGAAACAGAGAGCCGCCTGCGGTGCGTATGCGCAGAAACCTTCCGGGCAGAAGCGGCACGCGCGCGGCGGTGACGCAGGAAGCCGCCGAAAGGGGTAGCCGCGTTTCGCTGAAAATGAAAAGGCGGAGCCTCACGACGACGTTCCTTGAGTCGGCGCTTACGGTTAGGACGCCGCCGCAGAGGCGGTATTCTTCCATTTGGCAGCACCCTTTCCTGCAAAAATTTTAAAGTGTTTGAAAAGAAACGTATCTTTTTGTCAGTATGGCACGGCCGCAGCGCTTTAATCGCACAGGGTCGGGAGATACTAAGACAGATTGGCCGCGTTGAGATGGTTTCGGCGCGCGGCGGGCATCATAGATTTTTGGATGAAAAGGAGGCTGCACATGCCGAATCAAAATCGCCGTGCACTTCTGGCGGGAATTTTACTGGCCGGCGGGGGAATCGGTGTGCTGTCCGGACTATCCGGCGTCTTTACCAAAGCGGTTTGTGCCGGACTTGGATTTTCCCGGGGAGAGTTTTCCGCAATCGGGTCTATCGCGACGCTGGTCAGCGCCTTTGCCGCGCCTTTTTCGGCGCGGCGTCTGCGCGAGGGGTCTTTGAGGCGGGAGGTACTCGCGGGAGCGCTTGTCTGCGGCTCGGCTCCTTTGGTATATTCCGTGTCGTTTCGGCTCTGGCAGTTTTATCTGGCGGCGGCGGTCAGCGGTTTTTTCTTAAACCGGGTGACGATGCTCGCAGTGGGAATTCTGCTTGCCCGTACGGGAGAAAAAAACCGCGGCCGCGCGCTTGGAATTGCTTTCGCGGGAACAGGACTCTTTACCGCAGCCGCTACGCCCTTGGCACAGCAGGCAGTGCTGCTTTTTGGCTGGCGCTGGGCCTATCGCTTGACGGGGACCGCGGCTTTGCTGCTTCTTGTGCCCACGGCTCTTTTTCTTCTGCCGGGCGGCTCCGACTGCGGAGAGCAGCCGTGCGCTGCGCCGAAAGAATCGTCATTTCAAGAAAAAGGCGCGTCTTTTGCCGCGGCTGCCGCGGGGATTTTTTTGGTCAACCTCTGCAATCTTGCCATGACAAACCATGCGCTTCCCTATCTGACTGATTTGGGATACGGGACACGCGCCGCTTCCGTTGTGTCGGGGTCGATGATTCTGCTTGCGGCCGCGCGCATTGGCGCCGGCATTTTCTACGACAGGCGCGGTGCGCGGGCGGGAACGCGCCTGCTGGCCCTCGGCGTGTTTCTGACGGCGCTGTGTGCGCTGGAGCTGCCGGGGAAAAATGCTCTCGCTTTATATATGCCTTTGCTCGCGGTCAGCGGAACGGCAAGCGCGCTGCCTGCGGCGGCCCTTTCAAAAAACGGCGATGGCAGACAGAACGATGCGGCCTATGCCCGGCTGACCCGTGCCGCTTCGCTTGGTTCGGCGTGCGGCACGCCGCTGGCGGGACTTGTGTTTGACAGAGCCGGCAGTTATCGTCCGATGTGGACGCTTTGCGCCGTCTTTGCCGCCGCGGCATGGGTGCTTTTTACGCTTGCGGCAAAGAGAAGCCAGCGCGGCGCAGAGATAAAATAGGCAAAATGCACAAGCTTTGCATACAGGAAAAGTAAAAAGAGCAAATTTTGCAAATTTCGAAAAAAGCCCTTGACGTATACAGTATCTTGTACTAAACTTAAGAAAGCGGACACTATATATAGTGTGCCTTTCTGCTTTTGAGAAATGTTCGCCGGGCAGGGGCCTCGGTTTTGTACCACAAGAGAGAAGCGTCTCTCTTTAGAAAAAGGGGATAGAATTTCATGATTACCGAGATTCAGAAGCGCGACGGACGCGTTGTTCCGTTCGACCTTGAAAAAATTACGGAAGCGATTTATCAGGCCGCAAAGG
>CAKQGD010000049.1 GCA_934232845.1 uncultured Oscillospiraceae bacterium | reverse complement strand
GCCGTGGCACACACCGGAGAGGGTATCGGCGGTCAGGATGGTAAGGCCGTTTTTGGTGTTGGTGTGAAACATAGAAGGCTCCTTTCGGGGTGAGAATACATCGGAGAGCGGTATCAAAGGCCCCCTTGTGTAAAGGGGGCTGGCTCGGCGCAAGCCGAGACTGGAGGATTGTCGGGGCATTTGACAACCCCTCCGTCGCCTACGACGACACCTCCCCTTACACAAGGGAGGCTTCCGCTGCGACGGGATTCCTCATTGGGATCACTTTTTGAAACCACGGGCATAGCCTGTGGTTTTCTGTTGTACAAAAAACCTCCCGCCCGGCGAAACGCGGGCGGAAGGTTAGGAAAAAAGACATGGGTTGAAGGGCTTTCGCGCAAAATAAAATCAGAACAAGCCCGAGATGCGTCCCGTGTCGTCGACGTCAATCTGCTCTGCGGCGGGGACCTTGGGCAGACCCGGCATCGTCATAATATCGCCGGTCAGCGCGACAAGGAAGCCCGCGCCCGCGGAAACCTTGATATTGCGCACGGTGACGGTAAAGCCCTCGGGCGCGCCGAGCTTTGCCGCGTCGTCGGAGAAGCTGTACTGCGTCTTGGCAACACAGATGGGCAGGCTGCCGTAGCCAAGCTGGGTCAGGCGGTCGGCCTGCTTTTGTGCGGCGGGGGTCAGTACCGCGCCCGCACCGCCGTAGACGCGGCGGGCGATGGTGTCGATGCGCTCGGCGATCGTGCCCTCCAGCTCGTAGCTGAAAGCAAAGCGGTTCGGCTCTTCGCAGAGACGGACGACCTCTTCGGCAAGCTCCATACCGCCTTCGCCGCCCTTGGCCCACACATCGGAAAGAACGACGTTGACGCCGAGTTCCTTGCAGCGGCGGATGATGCACTCGACTTCCGCGTCGGTGTCGGTCGGGAAGCGATTGACCGCGACAACGCAGGGCAGTCCGTAGACATTGCGGATGTTCGAGACATGGCGCAGAAGGTTCGGCAGTCCCTTTTCAAGCGCTGCCAGATCCTCGGCACCGAGCTCGGTCTTGGCCTTGCCGCCGTGCATCTTGAGAGCGCGGATAGTCGCCACGACTACAACCGCGGAGGGGACAAGACCCGCCATACGGCACTTGATGTCGAGGAATTTTTCCGCACCGAGGTCCGCGCCGAATCCGGCCTCCGTCACGGCGTAGTCGCCCAGCTTCATTGCAAGGCGGGTCGCCAGTACGGAGTTGCAGCCGTGGGCGATATTGGCAAACGGGCCGCCGTGGACGAATGCGGGCGTACCTTCCAGCGTCTGGACAAGGTTGGGCTTGAGAGCGTCTTTCAAAAGGGCGGTCATCGCGCCGACGGCCTTGAGGTCGCCTGCGGTGACGGGCTCATCGTTGTAGGTGTAGCCGACCACGATGCGGGAGAGGCGCTCCTTCAGGTCGGTGATCGAAGAAGCAAGGCAGAACACCGCCATGATCTCGGACGCGACGGTGATGTCGTAGCCGTCCTCGCGCGGCACGCCGTTGACGCGTCCGCCGAGGCCGTCGATCACGCTGCGCAGCTGACGGTCGTTCATGTCGACGCAGCGCTTCCATGTGATGCGCTTGGGGTCGATGTTCAGGCGGTTGCCCTGATAGATGTGGTTGTCGAGCATCGCGGCAAGCAGATTGTTGGCCGCGCCGATGGCGTGAAAGTCGCCGGTAAAGTGCAGGTTGATGTCCTCCATCGGAACGACCTGGGCATAGCCGCCGCCTGCGGCGCCGCCCTTGATGCCGAATACCGGGCCGAGCGAGGGCTCGCGCAGGGCGACCACGGAATTTTTGCCGATCTTGCGCAGACCGTCGGCGAGACCGATGGTGGTGGTGGTCTTGCCCTCGCCCGCGGGGGTGGGGGTGATGGCCGTCACGAGAATCAGCTTGCCGTCGGGGCGTTCGGTTTCGCGCAGAAGCGCAAGGTCTACCTTGGCCTTGCTGCGGCCGTAGGGCTCGAGGTATTTTTCATCGACGCCTGCCGCGGCGGCGATTTCGGAAATGGGCTTGAGCCGGCATTCCTGTGCAATCTGGATATCGGTTTTCATTTTCGATCCTCCCTGAAAGCTTCGACTTTATCTTTTAACCTTTTTTGAAATAACGAACGGCGGACGAGAACATTCCCATCTCAAATTTGCCGGGTACATTGCGGTAGAGACCGTTTCCGATGCGTTCGGAGTGGCCCATCTTGCCAAACACACGGCCGTCGGGCGAAGTGATGCCCTCGATCGCGCAGGCGGAGCCGTTGGGATTGTACAGCACGTCCATCGTGGGCTCACCGGCCTCGTCGACATACTGCGTGGCAATCTGACCGTTTGCGGCAAGGGTGCGGATCAATTCCTCAGAGGCAAAGAAGCGTCCCTCGCCGTGAGAGATCGGCACGGTGTAGATATCGCCCACCTGCGTATCGGCAAGCCACGGTGAGAGGTTTGACGCGATGCGCGTGCGCACAAGGCGCGACTGGTGGCGGCCGATCGTGTTGAAAGTCAGCGTCGGGCAGGTGTCATCCATGTTGCGGATCTCGCCGTAAGGTACAAGGCCAAGCTTAATCAGCGCCTGGAAGCCGTTGCAGATACCGGCCATCAGGCCGTCGCGCTCCTGAAGCAGCGCGTGTACGGCGGCACGGATCTCCGCATTGCGGAAGAAGGCCGTGATAAATTTGCCGGAGCCATCCGGCTCGTCGCCGCCGGAGAAGCCGCCGGGCAGGAAAATCATCTGAGACGCGGCGATTTTCTTGGAAAATTCGCTGACAGAGCGTGCAACGTCCTCGGAAGAACGGTTTTGAATGACAAAGACATCTGCCTGCGCTCCCGCATCCTCAAAGACGCGGGCGGCGTCATATTCGCAGTTGGTGCCCGGGAAAACCGGGATCAGCACGCGCGGACGCTCGACGGAGACAGAAGCGCAGCTGTGCTCAGCGGCGGGCGCGGAGAAGGCCAAAACCTTTTCGGTGCTTTCTTTGGCGGGGTGCATGGGATAAACAGGCTCGAGCCGGCCTTCGTAGAGGGAGAGAATCTCACCGGCTTCCAGCCGTTCTCCGCCGAAGGTGAACGCCGCCTCTTCGGTCGTATGGCCGAGCAGCACGCCGCAGTCCGCCGCCGTATCGGACAATTCCACCACGAACGAGCCGTAACGGTAGCCGAACAGCGTCTGCATCGGTACGTCGGCAAAGGAAAAGCCGAAGCCGTTTCCGAGGCACATCTTATAGATGCCCTCGACAGCGCCGCCGAAGCCGCAGCTCCAGACAGCGAGCGCGTCGCCGCTTGCCGTCAGTGCATGTACCCGGTCGAACAGCTTCTTGAGAGAGCCGGTTTCCGGCAGGCCGTCGGGCGCATAGGCCGGGCAGAGCA
Organism: uncultured Oscillospiraceae bacterium; assembly: GCA_934232845.1. Taxonomy (GTDB): domain Bacteria; phylum Bacillota; class Clostridia; order Oscillospirales; family Ruminococcaceae; genus Yanshouia. Next base: position 9,148 of record CAKQGD010000049.1, on the reverse strand, counting down.
GCACGGCGCGGTGACCGGCAGATTTAAATTCGGGAGTGGTGATCTCACCGGTTTTTGCGGTGGTAACCGCAAAGGAAACGAGCGTGGGAGGCACGGTGAGCTGTTCAAACGTGCCGCTCATGGAGTCTTTGCCCCCGATGGCGGCGACGCCAAGACCCATCTGCGCACAGAAGGCGCCTAAAAGTGCCGAGAGAGGCTTGCCCCACCGATCGGGATCGGCACCGAGCTTTTCAAAATATTCCTGGAAGGTGAGATAAATCTCTTCAAACGACGCGCCCGCGGCGATCAGCTTGGATACGGACTCTACGACCGCGAGATACGCCGCATGGTAGGGGCTGTTTTGGGCGATCATGGGGTTATAGCCCCACGCCATCAGCGAGCAGTCGTCGGTGTGGCCGTGCAGAAGCGGCAGTTTATGAGCCATCGCCTGAATGGGCGTGCGCTGATACTTGCCGCCGAAGGGCATCACGACCGTTCCCGCGCCGATGGTGGAGTCGAAACGCTCGGAAAGGCCCTGATGCGAGCAGGTGTTGAGATCGGATACCAGCGCGCGCATTCCGCCGGAGAAGCCGGCGGGGATTTCCTTCTGCCAGTTTTTCGGGGCGACCGCGCGGACGGTGACGCGCTTTTCGGCGCCGTTTGTATCGAGGAAGGAACGCGCGATGTCCACGATGGTATGTCCCTTCCAGCTCATGACGAGGCGGGGGGCCTCGGTGACGTGCGCGATGCAGGTGGACTCGAGATTCTCCTCATCCGCCAGTTCGCAGAAGCGGGAGACGTCTTTCTCCGCGACCACGACGGCCATGCGCTCCTGCGACTCGGAGATCGCAAGTTCGGTGCCGTCGAGGCCCTCGTACTTTTTGGGAACGAGGTCAAGGTCGATCCTCAGACCGTCCGCCAGTTCGCCGACGGCGACGGACACGCCGCCCGCTCCGAAGTCGTTGCAGCGCTTGATCAGGCGCGCGGCTTCGGGATTGCGGAACAGGCGCTGCAGCTTTCTTTCCTCAGGGGCATTGCCCTTTTGGACTTCTGCGCCGCAGGTGGAAAGGGATTCGACCGTGTGGGACTTCGACGAGCCGGTGGCACCGCCGCAGCCGTCGCGGCCGGTGCGTCCGCCCAGCAGAATGATCGCGTCGCCGGGTGCGGGGCGCTCGCGGCGCACATTCGCCGCGGGGGCGGCGCCGATAACGGCGCCGATCTCCATGCGCTTGGCCGCATAGCCGGGGTGGTACACCTCGTCGACCATGCCGGTTGCGAGACCGATCTGGTTGCCGTACGAGGAATAGCCTGCCGCCGCGGTCGTGACGATTTTTCTCTGCGGCAGCTTGCCGGGCAGCGTCTCGCCGATGGGGGCGAGAGGATCCGCCGCGCCCGTGACGCGCATGGCGGCGTAGACGTAGCTGCGGCCCGACAGCGGGTCGCGGATCGCGCCGCCGATGCAGGTGGCGGCGCCGCCGAACGGCTCAATTTCGGTCGGGTGGTTGTGCGTTTCGTTTTTAAAGAGCAGCAGCCAGTCCTGTGCTTCGCCGTCGACGGTGACGGTGATCTTGACCGTGCAGGCGTTGATCTCTTCCGACTCGTCGAGCCGGTCAAGCTTGCCGGCTTTTTTCAGCGCCTTGACCGCAACGGTACCGAGATCCATCAGGGTGACGGGCTTTTTGTCTCCGATGCTTTCGCGCAGGGCGAGATACTTGTCAAATGCCGCGGAGAGCTCGGGATCCTCAAATTCCACCTTGTCAAGTACGGTATGGAACGTCGTGTGGCGGCAGTGGTCGGACCAATAGGTGTCGATCAGACGCAGCTCGGTGATGGTGGGGTCGCGCTGCTCCGATGCGAAGTAATCGCGGCAGCAGCGCAGATCGCCCTCGTCCATGGCAAGGCCGTATTCCCGGCAGAAGGGGGCCAGTTCCTCTTCCGTCATCGTGCGAAAGCCCTCGAGCACCGCGACGGAATCCGGTGTGTCGTATTGTTCCGCAAGGGTGTCGACCGTCTCCAGCGAGGCCTCGCGGCTTTCGACGGGGTTGACGACATAGCGGCGCACCGCCGCAAATTCCTCGTCGGTCAGATCGCCGTACAGCAGATAGACGCGGGCGGTGCGTACCAGAGGACGCTCTCCCTGAGAAAGCAGCTGAATGCACTGCGCCGCGGAATCGGCACGCTGATCGTACTGCCCGGGCAGATATTCCACCGCAAAGCGCAGAGAGCCGTCTTCTGCGGGCAGGGCATCATAGGTGAGATCGACCTGCGGCTCGGAAAAGACGGTCGTCACCGCGCACTCAAACAGAGCGGGCTCGATATGCTCGACGTCATAGCGGTTGAGCAGACGAAGGCCGGTGAGAGAATGAATTCCCAGAAAGGAACGCAGATCCTCGGCGAGGGCCTGCGCCTCTTGGGCGAGTTCCGGTTTTTTTTCCACATAAACGCGGTAAACCAATGGAAGATTCCTCCTTTGGTGAAAAATCAGAGGGCGCGAAGCGCACGCGCGCCGATGTCACGGCGGCAGTAAGCGTTTTCAAAACGCACCTTCGGCACCTGCGAATAGGCTTTCTGCACGGCGGCGGACAGGGTGTCGGCCGTGGCGGTTACGCCGAGCACACGCCCGCCCGAGGTCAGCAGCACGCCGTCCTCCAGCTTTGCGCCGGCGACAAAGATCTCCGCATCGACGTCGGCGTCAATTGTGATGGGATATCCGGTCTTGTAGTGTTCGGGATATCCGTCGGATGCAAGCACGACGCAGCAGGCGCTTTTGTCGGAGAAACGCACCTTAGCGGGATCAAGCGTACCCTCGCGGCAGGCGCGCATGATCTCGAAGAGGTCGCTCTCAAGCAGCGGCAGCACGACCTGCGTCTCCGGATCGCCGAAACGGCAGTTGTACTCGATGACCTTGGGGCCGTTGGGCGTCAGCATCAGCCCGAAATAGAGACAGCCGCGAAAGGGCCGGCCCTCTTTTTCCATTGCACGGATCGTGGGGAGAAAAATTGTATCCATGCAGGTGCGGGCGATTTCGTCGGTGTAGTACGGATTCGGAGCGATGGTGCCCATGCCGCCGGTGTTCAGGCCCTCGTCGTTGTCGCGGGCGCGTTTGTGATCCATCGAGGAGACCATCGGCACGACGGTTCTGCCGTCCGTAAAGGAGAGGACGGAAACCTCCGGTCCGGTGAGAAATTCTTCGATGACGACGCAGCTGCCGCTGTCGCCGAATTTTTTTTCTTCCATCATCATGCGCACGGCGGCCTTGGCTTCTTCGAGCGTCTCGGCGATGACGACGCCCTTGCCCAAGGCGAGCCCGTCGGCCTTGATGACGGTGGGCAGCGGCGCGGTCTCAAGATAGTCCAGCGCCGCCTGCATCTCGGTAAAGGTCTCGTATGCCGCGGTGGGGATCTGATAACGGTGCATCAGATCCTTGGAAAAAGCCTTGCTGCCCTCGATAACGGCGGCCTTTTTGTCGGGGCCGAAGCAGGGAATGCCCGCCGCCTCAAGCGCGTCGACCGCGCCGAGTACGAGAGGATCATCCGGCGCGACAACGGCAAAATCGACCGGGTGTGTCTTTGCAAATTCGACGATGACGGGGATATCTTTGGCGCCGATGGAAACGCACTCGGCGTCCGCGGCGATGCCGCCGTTGCCGGGCAGGGCCCAGATGTGGGTGACGGCGGGACTTTCGCGCAGCTTGCGGATGATGGCATGCTCGCGCCCGCCCGAGCCGATAACAATCAGATTCATCTTGCGCCCCCTATCAATGATGGAACAGACGCAGGCCCGTAAAGGCCATGACGATTCCGTAGCGGTTGCAGGCCTCGATCACGTTGTCGTCGCGGATGCTGCCGCCGGGCTGGGCGATGGCGACGGCGCCGGACTTGCGCGCGCGCTCGACGTTGTCGCCGAACGGGAAGAACGCGTCGCTGCCGACGGTCACGCCGGTCTGCTGTGCGAGGAAAGCATGCTTCTCTTCGTCTGTCAGGCGCTCGGGCTGCTCGCTAAAGCGCAGCTGCCACTCGCCGTCGCGCAGCACGTCGCCGCATTCCTCGGAAGAGAGATATACGTCGATGGCGTTGTCACGGTCGGGACGGCGGATGCCGGGCAAAAACGGCAGCGCAAGAACTTTGGGATGATGGCGCAGCGCCCAGTTGTCTGCCTTGTTTCCCGCAAGGCGGGTGCAGTGGATGCGGCTCTGCTGACCCGCGCCCACACCGATGGCCTGTCCGTTCTTAACGTAGCAGACGGAGTTGGACTGCGTGTATTTCAGCGTGATGAGCGCGACGATCATATCGCGGCGCAGATCATCCGTGAGGTTTTTGTTCTCGGTGACAAGATTCTGAAGCAGCGCCTCGTCGATCTTGGAATTATTGTGGCCCTGCTCAAAGGTCACGCCGAAGACGTCCTTGTGCTCGGATGCGGCGGGCACATAGGCGGGATCGATCTCGACGACATTGTAGCCGCCTTTTTTCTTCGTCTTAAGGATGGCGAGCGCCTCGGGGGTGTAGCCGGGGGCAATGATGCCGTCGGAGACCTCGTCCTTGAGATAGCGGGCGGTGGCTTCGTCGCAGACGTCGGAAAGCGCGGCCCAGTCTCCGTAGGAGGAGAGGCGGTCGGCGCCTCTTGCGCGGATATAGGCGCAGGCGACGGGGGTCAGTTTCAGCTCGGCCGGGACAAAGTAGATCGCGCGCTCGGTTTCGTCGAGGGGCAGGCCGACGGCCGCACCCGCGGGAGAGACGTGTTTAAAGGAAGCGGCACAGGGCAGGCCGGTGGCTTCCTTCAGCTCCTTGACGAGCTGCCAGGAATTGAGTGCATCGAGAAAGTTGATGTAGCCGGGCTTGCCGTTTAAAACGGTAAGGGGCAGGTCGCTGCCGTCCTTCATAAAAATGCGGGAGGGCTTTTGATTCGGGTTGCAGCCGTATTTCAGTTCCAAGCTGTTCATGATACTTCCTCCTTATCCGGTTGGATCGTCAATCTTTGTTGCGGATGACCGTATCGGTCTTTCCGTCGGAAAGACGTCTGTACTGTACGAAAAGGGAAATCTTATTGTCAGAATCAAGCTGCGCCCAAAGCTCGTCGCACAGGGCGGCTGCGGTGGGGGCGGAGATGACGGCGCGGCGGGGTTCGCCCTCAAAAGAGGGCAGGGGACTGCCGTCGCCCTCGTAGGTGTGGATGAGGTGTCCCACGCCGGCCGGCGGCTTGTCGTATTCGAAGAAATAACGTGCGCAGCAGCCGGGGTCGCCGTTTTCGGATTTCAGGATAGACAGGCGGTAGCTGCCGTCTGCCTCGACGACGCCGGAGATACGGGGCGTATAGTTGGGCTCGTCCGGCTCAAAGGCACGGGTGCGCAGCGCCTGCTCGAAGCTTTTGCCCTCGGCAAGGAATTTCTGAATGGTATCGGTCTGATCGCCGTTTGTGACGATGCAGGCGCCTTTTTGTTCCCGAACGGGATGATAGATGATGAGGCGGGGATCGGTCATTTTGGACGGGTCGCGCGCCTCGGTGCGGATGCCGTCGTCCGTTGCGGTAAAGATGCGGTTGCGGCTGTTTTCGCTGCGCCCCATGATGAAATAGGCGATCACCGCGGATTCGTTGTCGGCGCTACGGCCGAGCAGGATGCCGCGGCCGGGGTAGGTGTTGCCGCCGAGCAGGGCGGCGAGAGTCTTGGCGTCTGCCATCATGCATTCTCCTTTCTGATCGCGGCGGAAACAAGCTGTGCCGCTCTGGGCAGCAGCTGCCATTCCGCCTCCTCCATGACGCGCCGCTGCAAAATCTCGGGCGTGTCTCCGTCAAGGACGGGAACGGCCTTCTGCAGAAGGATCCGTCCCCCGTCCGGGATCTCGTTGACAAAATGCACCGTCGCGCCCGTGACCTTGACGCCGCGCTCAAGCACGGCCTCGTGCACACGCAGGCCATAATAGCCTTTGCCGCAGAAGGCGGGGATGAGCGACGGATGAACATTTAAGATGCGCTCGGGCCACCGGGCGGTGAAGGCTTCGCTCAGAATCGAGAGAAAGCCTGCCAGAACAAGAAGCTGAACCTTGTGTTCCTGCAGAGCGTCTTCGATTGCTTTCTCAAACGCCTCCTGCGAGCCGAGCTCTTTTCTCGAGCAGACGACGGCGGGAACCTTTGCGGCCTCGGCGCGTTTCAGGGCATAGACGCCGGGCTTGCTCGCAATGACGAGGACGATTTCGCCGTCCGGCAGCTTCCCGGCGCTCTGCGCGTCGAGCAGGGCCTGCAGATTTGTACCGCCGCCCGAGACGAGCACCGCGATGCGCGTTTTCAAAGCCATCGTTTTCCCTCCGTCATACAAGCTGTACGCCGTCGGTTCCGGCGGCGATTTCACCGAGCAGGTAAGCGTTTTCTCCGTTTTCGCGAAGAATGGTTAGCGCGCGGTCGGCGTCGTCTCTTGCCACGACGGCGCACATGCCGACACCCATGTTGAAGGTGTTGAACATATCCCGTTCGGGCAGGCCGCCGGCCTTTTGAATCATGTCGAAGACGGGCGGCGTCTGTACGGCGGCTTTTTCGATGCGGGCGGTCATGCCTTCGGGCAGCGCGCGCGGGATGTTTTCGTAGAAACCGCCGCCCGTAATGTGCGAGACGCCCTTGACCGCGACCTGCTTCATCAGGGCAAGAATCGGACGCACATAGATGCGCGTGGGAGTGAGCAGTGCTTCGCCGAGCGAGAGACCGCCCAGCTCCGCAGAGGGAGCCTTGAGCTGTGCGCTGTGTTCGACGTCGAACACCTTGCGCACAAGAGAGAAGCCGTTGGAGTGAACGCCCGAGGAGGGCAGCGCGAGAAGCACGTCTCCGGGTTTGATCGAGTTCTTCTGCGGCATTGCGTCGAGGTCGCCGAGGCCGACCGCAAAGCCCGCGAGGTCATACTCGTCTTCGGGGTAAAAGCCGGGCATCTCGGCGGTCTCGCCGCCGATGAGAGCGGCGCCCGCCTGCACGCAGCCTTCGGCCACGCCGGAGACGATCGCGGCGATGCGCTCGGGAATATTTTTGCCGCAGGCGATGTAATCCAAAAAGAAGAGAGGCTTTGCGCCGCAGCAGATGACGTCGTTGACGCACATGGCGACGCAGTCGATGCCGACGGTGTCGTGCTTGTCCATCAGAAAGGCAAGCTTCAGCTTGGTGCCGACGCCGTCCGTGCCCGAGACGAGCGCGGGGCGGCGGATTCCCTCGGTATCAAGGGCAAACAGCCCTCCGAAACCGCCCACGTCGCCGAGAACGCCGGGGGTGTTGGTGCGGGCGATATGCTGTTTCATCAGCTCCACGGCGCGGTAGCCCGCCGTGATGTCGACGCCTGCGGCCGCATAGCTTTCGCTGTGACTTTTCATGTTTGTTTCCTCCACTCGCTGATCTTGTATTCAAAGCGGCTTTTGCCGCTGTCTTTCGGGACGGCGGTGGGATACGCAGCATCGAAACAGGCGCTGCAGTAGCCTTCTCCCGGTTTTGTGCCGATCAGTTTGCACAGATCCTCCGCAGGCAGATAGCCGAGGGAATCCGCGCCGATCTTTTCGGCGATTTCTTCGACGGAATAGTGACAGGCAATGAGGTTTTCGCGTGAATCGATGTCTGTTCCGTAGTAGCAGGGATTGGTGAACGGCGGTGCGGAGACGCGCACATGCACTTCCTTTGCGCCGGCCTCGCGCAGCAGACTGACGATGCGCGCCGAGGTCGTGCCGCGTACGATGGAATCGTCGATCATCACCACACGTTTGCCCGCCACGGTGCCGGAAATGGGATTCAGCTTGATTTTGACAAGCCTTTCGCGGGTGTTTTGTCCCGGCGAAATGAACGTGCGTCCGATGTAGCGGTTTTTAATAAAACCGACGCCGTAGGGAATGCCGGATTCTCTCGCATAGCCGAGCGCGGCGTCCAGACCGGAATCGGGGACGCCGATGACGACGTCCGCCTCGACGGGATGCCGCCGCGCCAGACAGGCCCCGGCACAGAGACGCGCTTCGTATACGCTGATTCCGTCAAGAAGCGAGTCTGGTCTGGCAAAATAGATGTACTCAAAAATGCAGGTCTTTTTGGGCGCAAGGCCGCAGTGCGTGCGGATGCTGCGCATTCCGCCGGCCTCAGCAACGATGATCTCGCCGGGCTCCACATCGCGCAGAAATTCGGCCTGTACCGCTTCGAGGGCGCAGGTCTCCGAGGCGAATACGATCGAGCCGTCCGAACGCTTGCCGCAGCACAGCGGCCGAAAACCGTGAGGGTCGCGCGCCGCGATCAGTTTGGACGGGGACATGATCACAAGAGAGTATGCGCCGTCGATCTGATCCATCGCCCGGCTGACAGCCTCTTCAATCGAGGGAGAAGTGATCCGCTGCTTGGTGATGGTGTAGGCGATGACCTCGGTGTCGCTTGTCGTGTGAAAAATCGATCCTTCCAGCTCCAGCCTGCGGCGCAGCTCCGAGGAATTGACCAGATTGCCGTTGTGTGCCAGCGCCATCCGCCCTTTGATATGGTTGACGACGATAGGCTGGCAGTTTTCGCGGCCGCCCCCTCCTGTGGTGCCGTAGCGGACATGGCCGACCGCCATGTTGCCTTCGGGCAGAAGGGCCATGGCTTGGGGCGAAAAGACCTGACCGACCAGCCCGACATCCTTGTGGTGAAAAAACAGCCCGTCGTCGTTGACGACGATGCCGCAGCTTTCTTGCCCGCGGTGCTGCAGCGCGTACAGTCCGTAGTAGGTGAGGGGCGCGACGGCGGCGCGTTCCCGGCAGAAGATGCCGAACACGCCGCATTCCTCATGCAAAGCGCTCATGGAAAGCCTCCCTTTTGTCTTGTCGTGGAAGATTACCCCAGAATGCGCTTCTGCATCTCGGCATAAGCGACCTCGACGCCGCCGAGGTCGCGGCGGAAACGGTCTTTATCGAGCTTTTCGTGGGTCTTGCTGTCCCAGAAGCGGCAGGTATCGGGAGAAATCTCGTCGGCAAGAACAAGCTCTCCGTCGGCTGTGCGGCCGAATTCGAGCTTGAAATCGACGAGATCCACACCGACTTCTTTGAAAAAGCCCTTGAGAAGGTCGTTGATTTTAAGAGCCATGGCGCGGATTGCGGCGATTTCTTCCTTTGTGGTGATGCCCAGCGCGAGCGCGTGCGAATCGTTAAGCAGGGGATCGCCCAGCGCGTCATTCTTGTAGGAAAACTCGATC
>CAKQGD010000048.1 GCA_934232845.1 uncultured Oscillospiraceae bacterium | reverse complement strand
CACTTGACCAGCGTGTTGTAGCCGCGCCGGTTTAAAAGCAAAATCGCCTGTTCCCCTCTCGACAGCGTCTGGCAGAGCTGCTCGCCGAGTTCCTCCGTCACAAGCGTGCAGCCGTGGGCAAGCGGCGCGGTGCGAAGATCGATCACGTCGACCTGCGGCAGGCCAAAGGCCGCAAAACGCTCGGTCAGCCGCACAAGCTTCGCCTGTCCGATTTCGGCGGCGTACATGCTCTCGATCGACGGCGTCGCCGAACAGAGCAGAAGATGCGCCCCATGCCGCTTTGCCCGCAGGCGGGCGATCTCCCTGGCATGGTAGCGCGGCGATTTTTCGGAATGATAGGTGTGCTCCTGTTCCTCATCGATCACGATGAGGCCGATGTTCTCCAGCGGAGCGAACACCGCGGAGCGCGTGCCCAGCACAACGTCGGCCCTGCCCGCGCGGATGCGGTTCCACTCGTCAAGGCGCTCGGAAACCGACAGCGACGAATGCAGCACCGCGACCCTGCCGCCGAAGCGTGCCGAAAAAATCGCGGCGGCCTGCGGCGTGAGAGAAATCTCGGGAATCAGCACAAGCGCCTGCCGCCCGGCGGCGAGCGTGCGCTCGATCAGGCGCAGATAGACCTGTGTCTTTCCGCTGCCGGTGACCCCGTACAAAAGGGAAACGGCGCTCTTGCCGCAGTCCGACTGCGCCGCAAGAACGTCGAAGGCCCGCTGCTGCGCCTTGGAAAGAAGAATAGGCTCTGTCTTCGGTACCGGCGCGGACTGCGGCACGGCGCGGGGAGAGACTTCTTCAAACAGCTCTACCGTGCCCTGCTTCTGCATCCGCTCAATCACTGCGCGGCTCACGCCGGTAAAATAGCCGATCTCCCGCACGGAGGCACAGCCGATCTGCGAAAGAAAATCCACAGCGGTCTGCTGTTTTTCCGTCAGTTTTTTCGCAGGCGCATCCTCCGTCAGGCGCGCCATCACGGCGCGCTCGTCGGCAATGCGCTTTTTTACAAGCTCCTGCCGAACGACAAAGCCACCGTCGATCAGCTCGGCAAGTACCGGTGCGCCGGCTTGCAGTCCGCAGGCGGCGAGCGCATCCTCCTGCGCAGCAGGACGGCGGCGCGTCAGCAGATACGCATACAGCCGCCCTGCATCGGGAGAAAGCTCTTCGGCTTCTCTGCCGCGCACAGGCGACAGGCCCCACGACAGCTTCATCCCCGCGCCCGGCGGAATCAGCGTGTGCAGCGCGTCGCCCCAAGTGCAGAAGGTCGTCTTTACGAGCGCCTCCAACAGAAACAGCCCCTCCCCGTTCAGGAGCGGCTGTTCGTCCAGCACGGAGGAAACGTCCTTGCAGCCGGAAGGGGGCTCCCCCTCCGACACGGAAAGCACCAGCGCGATGCGCGGGCGGTCTCCCCTGCCGAACGGAACAAGAACGCGGCAGCCGGGCCGAGCGGGTATCCCCTCCGGCAGGCGGTAGTCATATTCCCGGTCATAGGCGGGGGCTGCTTTTTCAAGAACGACACGCGCGATTTTCATAAAACCGAATCAGTCCTCGGTATCCCGCACATAGCGGCATTTGCCGTTGGCGAACTCGTCGACCGCGAGGCGAACGGGCTTTTCCTCAAGAATTTCGTTTTCCGCTTCAGTCTCTTCGGAAATCTCTCTTGCTCGCTTTGCGACAGCCACCACAAAGGAATAGACGTCGCCGTTGTCCCCGATGATCTCGGGCATGGAAGGTCTCAGCATTTTGAAAGCACCTCTTTGATTGTATTCTGGTTTAAGCGCCGGATGGCTCCCCCCGCTCGGATGGCGGCGGAAAGCTCTCCCTCGGCGCGCGAAACATCGTCGTTTACGATGATGAAGTCGTATTCTTCTCCCGCGGCGATCTCTCCCGCCGCGGCGGCAAGACGTCCCTCAATGACCTCGGGCGTCTCGGTGGCGCGTCCCTCCAGACGGCGGCGCAGCTCCGACAGGGACGGAGGCGTGACAAAAATCATCACGGCGTCCGGACAGAGCCGGTGCACCTTTGCGGCGCCCTGCACCTCGATCTCGAGGATCACGTTGGTGCCTTTTTTGAGCTCTTCCTCGACGAAGCGCCGGGGCGTGCCGTAGTAGTTGCCGTTGTAGCAGGCATATTCGAGCATCTCGCCGTTTTGAATCATCTGCTCGAACTCTTCGCGGGTCACAAAATAATATTCCACTCCGTCGGTCTCGCCGGGACGCGGCGCACGCGTCGTGGCGGATACGGAAAGTCTGACAAGCCCTTCACAAAGCAGCGGCGCCAAAAGCGTCCCCTTGCCCACGCCGGACGGGCCGGAATATACATACAATCGTCCGGGACGGATCATTCTTCGTCCTCCCCGGGCTCTTCGCCCGCGGCGCGGGCCGCGACGGTCTCCGGCTGTACGGCCGATAGAATCACATGGTCGGAGTCCATGATGACCACCGCTCTCGTACGCCGGCCGTAGGTCGCGTCAATCAGCGAACCCCTGTCGCGTGCGTCCTGTATAATGCGCTTGATCGGCGCGGACTCGGGGCTGACCACGGCGACAAGCTTCTGTCCCGACACCATGTTGCCAAAGCCGATGTTGATAAGCTTCATTCCCGTCTGCGCCCCTTTTTATTCGATGTTCTGAATCTGTTCACGGATTTTTTCCAGTTCGCTTTTCAGCTCGACAACGATTCCGGCGATCTCGACATCCTGCGCCTTGGAGCCGATCGTGTTGGCCTCCCGGTTGAGTTCCTGCGTCAGGAAATCAAGCTTGCGCCCCACCGGCTCATTCTGCGAGAGAATCTTTCTGTACTGTGCGATATGACTGCGCAGACGGACGGTTTCCTCATCGACTGCAATACGGTCGGCGAAAACGGCGCACTCGGTCAGCACGCGCGTCTCGTCCACAGCGCGGTCGGCGAGAATCTCGGAAAGCTTCTGATACAGACGGTTTCTGTAGTTTTCCAATGTCTGGGGCGAGCGCGCCTCTACCTTCTCGACGAGCGTCTCGATCGTTTCCAGCCGCGAAAGCACATCGCCGCGCAGCCGTTCTCCTTCGGTCTCGCGCATTGCCACAAAACGGTCGATCGCCTCTTCGGCGACCGCGCGGACGTCTTCCCAAAGCGCATCCTCGTCGACGTCGGCATGCTCGACGGTGAGCACATCGGGCAGGCGCGCAAGCTGCTGCGCCGTCACGTCGCACGAAAGCCCCGTCTGAGCAGCCAGCGAACGCAGCGCGTCAAGATAAGACTTTGCCAGCGCATGATTCACGCGCACCGCCGCGTCGTCTCCCTCGATCTGCGTCACCGTCAGATAGAGATCCGTTTTGCCGCGTGAAACGCGGCTCTGCACCAGCGATTTCAGTTTATCCTCGAGAAAACCGCAGGTACGCGGCATCCTTGCGGAAAATTCAAAATACCGGTGGTTCACGCTTTTCAGTTCCACTGTGATGCTGCGTCCGTGCAGCACCTGTTCGCCGCGCCCGAACCCGGTCATGCTTCTTGCCATGGGCATCTTCTCCTCTGTCTGCGCAAAGCCCATGGCCTTGCGCTTTTTGGCAGTTTCTTCTGCTATCATACCCCCGCGGGGCATGCTTGTCAAGGCAGACGCTTCTTGGCAGAGGGCGCCTTTTCATTTCCGCCCCGCCTTTTTTCCGCAGGGCCTCGGGCGGGTCTTTTCGACGCGCTCCGGCCGCTCTGAGAATCCGGTCTTTGGCGTCCCGGCCGTTTCGGCGCAGAAGCGTTCTCCTCCCGGCGGGAAGAGGACGGCTGCCGCTTTTCCTTTGCGGGAGGCCGCTCTATGCTGACCGCGCCGCGCAGCGCGCCGACCTCGATGGGCTTAAGCTCGCGCCATTCTCCCGGCTGCAGCATTCCCAGCCGAAGCGGCCCGATGGATACGCGCTTGAGGCGCGCTACCTCCAAGCCGACCGCGTCGCACATTCTGCGGACCTGACGGTTTTTCCCCTCGCCGATCGTGATGCGCAGCACCGTGCGTCCGGGTTCCTCCGTCTCGACGTCCGCCTGTGCGGGTGCGGTGCGGTAGCCGTCGTCCAGTACGACGCCCGTCGACAGCGCGATCAATTGTTCCTCGGTTACGGCGCTGCGTACCGTCACCCGATAGGTCTTTGTCACATGGTGGCTCGGATGCATGATGAAATTCGCAAAGTCGCCGTCATTTGTAAGCAACAGCAGCCCCTCACTGTCACGGTCCAGTCTGCCCACCGGATACACCCGGGCGGGCACGTCTTTTACAAGCTCGGCGACACAGCGGCGGCCCAGCTCGTCCTGCATAGTGGTAACCCAGCCTCTTGGCTTATAGAGCGCGATATAGTAGAGCGCACGCTTTTTTTCAAAGCGGACGCGCTGTCCTTCGACCACGACGACGTCCCGGGCAGGGTCGATGTCCTGTCCAAGCATGGCGGAATGGCCGTTGACGGTGACTTTTCCTCGGGCAATGAGCTCCTCCGCCTTTCGCAGAGAAGCCACGCCGCTCTCGGAAAGAGCCTTATGAATACGCATACATGTTCCTCCTTATGCGCTGCTTTCGGAATTTTCTTCCTCTCTGTCCTCAAAGATGGAAAACGGAAAGGATTGGCGGTTGGGAAAATAAAAGAACTCTTCAATTCGTTCGATAATGCTGCGGTTGTCGGGAATTACGGTCGGTCTTTCCGCAGCGCTGACAATCGGCGCGGACGCGATCGTTTCTCCGTTGAGCGTGAGCAAAACCGTTCCCAGCGTCTGTCCCCGGTGCACGGGCGCATATACGAACGGCTGAATCAGAAATGACATTCCGACCTGAGAGCGTTCCTCGGCGGTAAGATAAGCGCCGAGCGGTTCTGCCGCCGCCAGCGGCAGCGTCTGTTCGCCCGCGCCGGTGACCGACGTGGAAAAAAGAGAGACGCGGTCGGTAAAATCTGCATAGAAAAGCTCTGAAAATGCCGCAGCGTAGAGATTGTTGTGTACATTGAAATCATCGGGACAGCCGAGCGTTACAGCAACCAGCGTCAGCTCTCCGCGCCGCACGGCGGATACGAGACAGCGGCCCGCGGCCTTCGTATACCCGGTCTTGACACCGACGGCCCCCTCGCAGAGCGAAAGCATCCGGTTGTGGTTATAAAGACGTCTCTCATACGGCGGATTGCCGAAAGAAACCGCAGCGGAACTGCTCGCGGTCATTTCGGCAAACGTTTCGTTCTGCATCGCATGGCAGGCGAGGCGGGCCATATCGAGAGCGCAGGAATAATGCTCGCCCGTTTCCAAACCGGAGGGACTTGAAAAATGCGTGTTGTCCATGCCGAGCTCGGCGGCGCGCTCGTTCATCCTGCCGACAAAATCTTCTATGCTGCCCGCGACGCGCACCGCGGCGGCATTCGCCGCGTCGTTGCCGGACGCAAGCAGCATGCCCCAAAGCAGGGCGCGCAGGGTGACGGTGTCCCCCTCGGTCAGCCCCATCGAACTGCCTTCGACTCGAATGGCGCTATCGTCGACGGTAAACGGTGTGTCGAGGTCTCCGTGCTCCAGCACGAGCAAAGCCGTCATGATCTTGGTCGTGCTGGCGACGGGCAGGCGCTCTTTCGCGTTTTTTTCGGCAAGAACGCGGCCCGACGCACATTCGAGCAGAACCGCGCCCTTCGCGCCGGACGACGCGAAGATCTCCTCCGGTTCGGCGCAGAAGGCCATTGCCGTCATAAGCCATGCCGCAAACAGCGCGGCCAAAATCCGTCTTTGCATCGAAAACGCCCCCTCACCCAAACAGGGTATTCCGGGCCGCGGCGTTTTACGCCTGTCCGCCCGCAGGGCGTTTTTTATCCGCCGTCTGAAAAAGTCTCTTTTTACGCGTCGGGCGTTTCCTCCGGTGCATCCTTCGCTTCGGCGGGGTCTTTTTTCTTTCCGGCCAGCACCGCGATTTTATCGAGCAGATCCGGCACGATATTGACGATGCGGTCGGCGGTGTTGTCCGCGGTTTGCGGCTGCACCATGCGCACCTCGCCGTGTGACACGCTCAAAAAGCCCACCGGCGTAATCGTAACGCCGCCGCCGCTGCCGCCGCCGAAGGGTGTGTTGGGTTTTGCGGTGGGCAGCTCGGAACCGCCGGTCGCAAAGCCAAAGTTCACCTTCGAAATCGGAATGATCGTCACGTCGTCCACCTCAATCGGATTTCCGATTACGGTGTTGGAATCCACAAGGCCCTTGAGGTTTTCGAGAGAGACATTCAGAATTTCACTGATGGGATGGTTGTTTTCCATGGATAGCCTTCCTTTCCTTGCGGGGCGCTTTTTTTCTTGCGCGCAGCAGCGTGCCAAGAGCGATCACGCCCAAGTTCAAGCCGGCGGCAAGCACCGCCAGCGGAGTCAGACGAATTTCGGCGGAGAGATCTATGTCCCCCTCCTCCACGGCAAAGCCGGGATATAAATCAATGCGCTCGGGCTTGAGCGTAAACACTTGCCCCAGCACGGCAATTGCGGAATAAACGGCGGTACAGGTCTGCCCGTAGCGAAGCGCCGTCTCGGCGGCGTCGCGGCCGCAGATCACCATGGACAGGCGAAACGCGGCGATCGTCGTGCGGTGCAGCAGTTTTCGTACCGGAGCAGTACAGCGGGGCAGAGCGTCTTTTGCAAGGGAAAGAAGCATTTCTTTTGAAACGCCCTTCTCTTCTTTTTCGGCGCCGTCCGTCTTTTTCTTTCGGGCCAAAAATTTTTCCGGAGCCGGATTTTTCTCGTCCCCTTCCTCCCTCTTCTCAGAAGGAAGAAGCCTTTTTTCCAAAAAAGCCCAGCGAAGGACGGCGGATGCCTTCCCTTTTTGATAGGAAAAAGACACCCCTGCGGGAATGCACAGCGCCAAAAACAGCAGCAGGAAAATCCCCAGCAGCACCGTCAGAAAAATCTTCATACGCGCACCGCCTTATCCGTCAAAGGTAACCTGTCCCTCAAGTACGTCGTCCTCATTGCCGGGCACAGGCTCTTCCTCGGCGGTCATGGGCAGCTCGTCGAGCGAGGAAAGCCCGAAGGTGCGCAGAAACACCGGCGTCGTCCGGTAGGCGATGGGGCGGCCCGGCAGTTCGAGACGGCCCGCCTCCTCCAAGAGGCCTTTCTCCACCAGAGAGGCAATCGTCCCGCTCGAATCGACGCCGCGTACCTGCTCGACGTAGGCACGCGTCACGGGCTGATTGTAGGCAACCGCCGCCAGCACCTCAAGGGCGGCGGGTGAAAGCGGCACGCTGCGCCGCTCGGCCAGCACCCGGCGGATGGCGGGGGTATATTCCTCCCGCGTGGCCAGCTGGTACTGTCCCGCAAGACTGAGGATCTGCAGGGGGCTTTCCTCTTCGTCGAGCGTACTGCGCAGATGTTCGAGCAGGCGGCGTATCTCGTCCGGTTCCGTCTCCAGAGCCGCGGCGATACGCTCCGGCGCAACGGCGTCTCCCGCCGCAAACAACGCCGCAAGCAGTGTCTTTTCTATATGAGAAGCCGTCATACGCGCGCCTCCTCCCTTCTTTTTGTTTTCTGGCCGCGTCCGAACGTCACCCTGTCTCCGTTATCCGAAACCGTGACGCGTCCGGCCTTCATCAGCTCCAGCAGCGCCAAAAACGTCGCGACCAGTTCGCTGCGGTCGTTTTGATCCGCGAATACCTCGTCGAAGGCAATGGTGCCGCCGCGGTACATTCTGCGCAGCAGATGGATGATCCGCGACGAAACCGACACCACTCGCCGGCGCACAATGCCGGAAAAAGCCTTCTCACTCGGAGGCAGCCGGCGGCGCAGTCTGCCTGTGGAGAGTTCTCCCGCCCGAAGCAGCACCGCAGCCGGATGCGTCAGCCGGTAGGTCATATCGGCCTCTACCTCGGCGGGGCGGCGCACATACACGCGGTGTGCGGCAGCCCGGCGGCCGAGATCCTCCGCCGCCAGACGGCAAAGGCGGTATTCCATCAGTTCTCCCGTCAGCTGGGTGCGCAGATCCTCGGCTTCCTCCTCGTGCTTCGGCAGCAGCATCACCGTCTTGATATGCACAAGGCGGGCTGCCATCTCTAAAAATTCGGAGCGGACCTCCAGATCCGCGTCGGCTCGGTTCTCGATAAAAAGCAGATACTGCCGCAGCAGTTCGGAAATCTCGATGTCGAGAATGCTGAGCTTGTGCTTCGCAATCAGATGAAGCAGCAGATCGAGGGGCCCTTCGAAATCGGACAAGCGAAAGGAAAGTTCCTCCATCAGGCCACCGCCCGGATCAAAAAGTCCATGAAAAACGTCGCGGAGTCGACGACAACGTACAGTAGGCTCACCAGCACGCCGACAATGCGGTCAAACGCGCCCAGCCACAGCAGCGCCAGTACGCCCCACACAATATAATGCTCGTACTGCTGAATTTTCCACGTCGTCTCATAGGGCAGAAACGGCATAATCGCATGCCAGCCGTCAAGCGGCGGAATCGGCAGCAGGTTAAACACCGCGAGCCCGAGATTGGTCGACACCATAATCGAGAAAAGCCGGTCGGCCCCCACAGCAAGCTGCAGCCCCGTCGTGTGGGCAACCACGATCAACAGTTTGTACAGAATCAGCGACGCCCATGCCAAAACGACGTTGGAAAGCGGTCCCGCAAGGCTTACGAAGAGCATTCCCTTTTTTCTGTCCCGAAACGCGGCCGAGTTGACCGGCACGGGCTTTGCAAAGCCGACGCCGAACAGCAGAATCATCACCGCGCCGATCGGATCGACATGATCCAGTGGATTAAGCGTCAGACGGTGGTTATAGCGTGCCGTTGAATCGCCCATTTTTTCCGCGGTCCATGCATGGGCCGCCTCATGTATGGGGAGCGCCGTCAGCAGTACGATACCGCGGGCCACAAGCGTCGTCAGCGATAGATTGAGCAATGCGGATTCCTCCTTATCATATTTTAATCCGATTTGCGGCGCGGCACTTTTTGCACCGCGGATTTTTATTTTCTTAGCCGCCGGCAGGCGGAAAGTCTCGCCGGACAGCGGCAGCGTATTTGTATATTATACAAAAGAATCGGTCAAAAAGCAATAAACTGCCCTGCGAGGATGTAATTTCTTTTTGAACTTTCCTCGTCCTTTTTTTGAAAAACAGCTTGCTTTTTTTGTCCGGGTCTGCTAAACTATCACTGTTATCCTATATTGAGCATGTAAAGGAGGTGCAGACTGATGGCAAAATGCGATATCTGCGGAAAGGGCGTTACCTTCGGAATTAAGGTTTCCCACTCGCACAGGAGATCCAACAGAGCCTGGAAGCCCAACGTAAAGCGTGTCAAGGCCCTCGTCAACGGAAAACCTTGTCACATTTACGCCTGCACCCGTTGCTTGCGCTCGGGCAAGGTTACCAGAGCGATCTGACGCCGTATTAAAAAAGACGGCCGGCGCTTTTCCTTTGGGAAAAGAATCCGATGCAACAAAAGACACAGTGTCTGCGTTTTTCGCAGACACTGTGTTTTTTTGTATTTGCCGCAAAAGGCTATCCGTAAAGTATATTTTTCTCCCCGGCAAAGCCGCAAAAATATACTTTGCACTTGCCGCGGCGCTTCTCATGCCGTATAATGAACGTGATTGTACGGATTGTCCGGCGGTCTTGCCGCCCGGCTTTTAAAGAAGGAGGATTCCCGTGAAAATCCTGATCGCAGGCGACGGAAAGGTCGGCGCCTCTCTGACGAGACAGCTTTCCGCGGAGGGCTACGATCTCACGCTGATCGATTCCAATCCAAAGGTGCTCGAAGCCAGCGTCGAACAGTACGACGTCATGGCTCTGCAGGGCAACTGCGCCTCCCGTTCTGTGCTGCTGCAGGCCGGCGCACAGGATGCCGATCTTCTGATCGCGGTCACCAGCGCCGACGAAGTCAACCTGCTGTGCTGTATGACGGCGCACGGCGTCAATCCGCGGCTTCACACGATTGCCCGCATCCGAAACCCCGACTACATAGACCAGATCTATGACATGCGGGGGCTGTTTGCGCTTTCCATGGCGGTCAACCCGGAAAAACAGGCTGCAACCGAGATCGAGCGGCTGCTGAAATTTCCCGGATTTTTAAAGCGCGATACCTTTGCAAAAGGCCGCGTGGAAATCGTCGAACTTCGCATCGACGAAAAAAGCAAGCTGTGCAACGTTCCGCTCAGCCAGCTCAACGAAATCGTGAAATGCAAGGTTCTTGTCTGCACGGTTCTGCGCGGCTCCGCCGCAGTCATGCCGGGCGGCGGCTTTGTTCTGCGCGCAGGCGACCGCATCTTTGTCACCGCCCCCACAAATACCCTCACCGTACTGCTCAAGAATCTCGGCATCATCACCCGCAAGGTCAAGCGCGTCATGCTCTGCGGCGGCGGCCGCATCAGCTATTATCTCGCGCAGCGCCTGCAGAAAAGCGGGATGGCCGTACAGATCATCGAGCAGGATTATGACCGCTGCGTCAAGCTGGCCTCTCTTTTGCCGTCGGCAGCCATCATCCACGGCGACGCGAGCAGCCGCGCCCTGCTTGAAAGCGAGGGAGTCGGCGAATGCGACGCGCTCGCGACGCTTACGGGTCTCGACGAAATGAATATGATTATTTCACTGTACGGCAGCAGCCAGGGCGTCGGGCAGATCATCACCAAGCTTGGCCATGTGGAGACAGACGGCATTCTCGGCACGCTGCCGCTGGGCAGCGTCGTCTGCCCGAAGGAGCTGTGCTGCAACACAATCGTACGCTATGTGCGCGCCATGCAGAATCAGACCGGCGCCGCCGTCGCCGTGCACTCCATTGCGGACGGAAAAGCCGAGGCCGTCGAATTTCTTGTGGACGAAACAACGCTGCACTGCGGCGAGCCTCTCAAAAACCTGCGTCTGCGGAAGAATGTGCTGGTGGCCTGCATCACCCACGGCGCAAAGACCGAGATTCCGAACGGCGATTCCTCCTTTGTGCAGGGAGACACGCTGATCATCATTTCAAGCCGCGAGGAAATTCTGCACCAGCTCAACGATATTTTTGAATGATGGAGAGACGTCTGTGAATTACAAAATGATGGGCCGTTTCATCGCCCAGATTCTTGCGGTGGAAGCGCTTTTCATGCTCCCCGCTTTGTTTATCAGCCTCTCCCTGCGGGAGGAGGCCGCCGTTCACGGCTTTTTGCTGAGTCTGCTTGTGCTTCTTTTCATCGTGGGCGTCCTTTCTTTGCTCTGCAGGGGCGCGGGCAGCGGCTTTTACGCCAAGGAGGGGCTGGCCTGCGTCGGCATCAGCTGGATCGCGCTCAGTCTGCTCGGCTGTCTGCCGTTTTATTTTTCCGGTGAGATCCCCAATTTTGTCGATGCCTTTTTTGAGATGGTGTCTGGCTTTACGACCACCGGCGCTTCTATTCTGACAAATGTCGAGAGCCTCTCACACGGTATTTTGTACTGGCGCAGTTTCAGCCATTGGCTGGGCGGCATGGGTGTTCTGGTCTTTCTGCTCGCGATCGTTCCCGCCGGAGGCCGTCAGGGCGGCTACACCATGCACCTGCTCCGCGCGGAAAGCCCCGGCCCCGACGTCGGCAAGCTTGTTCCCCGCATGAAGCAGACCGCCATGATTCTCTATCTGATCTATATTCTGCTCACCATCGTAAACATCGTATTTCTTCTTCTGGGCAATATGTCCCTCTTTGACGCGGTCTGCACCGCGTTCGGCACGGCGGGCACGGGCGGCTTCGGCATCCGAAACGACAGCATGGCCGGCTACAGCCCCTATCTGCAGAACGTATGCACGGTTTTTATGCTGCTGTTCGGGATAAACTTCACCTGTTATTATCTTCTCCTGATGCGGCAGCTTCGCTCCGTTTGGAAAAATGAAGAACTGCGGCTCTATCTCGGCGTCGCCGCCTGTTCGATGCTGCTGATCGCTTTCGATGTGCGGGGAATGTATTCCTCCGCGGGCGAGGCCCTGCATCACGCGGCGTTTCAGGTATCCAGCATCATGACCACTACCGGCTTTGCAACGACGGATTTCGACCTCTGGCCCACTTTTTCAAAAACGATACTTCTCTGCCTGATGATCATCGGCGCCTGCGCGGGCAGTACCGGCGGCGGCCTGAAATGCGGCCGCGCACTGCTTCTCTTCAAGGGGCTGCGCCGCAACATCCGCCGTATTCTGCACCCCAACCGCGTGGAAGTCGTGCGCAGCGGCGGTCAGGTCGTCGATGAAAAAATTTTGGACAATACCAACGCCTATCTCGCAGCTTACGTCATCATCGTCATTGCCAGCGTCCTGCTGATCTCAGTGGACGGTTTTTCCATTACGACCAACTTATCGGCGGTTCTGGCCTGCTTCAACAATATCGGGCCGGGCTTTGAAGTCGTGGGCCCCACCTGCAGCTATGCTTCCTTCGGCACATTCTCCAAGCTCGTTCTCATCGCGGACATGCTGGCGGGAAGACTCGAAATTTTTCCGATTCTGATTCTGTTCTCGCGCAGCGCGTGGGAACATCGGTGATTTTCCTCACGGGGCAGCCGCTTTGCGCAGTCCCGCTTCCGTCAGAATCCATTTTGCACGGCAGTCGTGCGGCTGTGTCGGAATACGGGAAACGACTGCGCGTTCACAGGTAAAAATAACGGAATTTCCCTTGTAATGCTCCAAAAAACGATCATAGTAGCCGCCTCCCCGTCC
>CAKQGD010000047.1 GCA_934232845.1 uncultured Oscillospiraceae bacterium | reverse complement strand
GGCAGCCAAAATACAATGGTAACGCCGCCTTCTTCGTTGTTATACGCAGACATTTCACCGCCGTGGGCGCGAACGATAGAGCTGCAGACCGAAAGACCAATCCCCATGCTTCTGTGACCGTCGGAGGGTCTCAAATACATCGAGGCGCGACCATCGAATAGGTGGGGAAGGGCCTTTTCGGGAATGCCGATTCCATTATCCGCTACGGAAAAAATAACCTTATCCTCTTCTTTATTGACGGAAACGCGGATGAGATCTGCGCCCTTCGCATGTGAAGAAACATTTTCCAGAAGATTGATAATGACCTGTTCGATCAGGGTTGCATCCATCGGAACAATCAGAATTTCTTCCGGTTTTTTTACCGAAATGCGGATGGATTCACTGTTTTTTCTGAATTTCACAATCGCGCTGCTTACAATTTCTTCTACGATTTCATCCGATTTTTTAAGCCGTACGCCGGTTGTGCTGAATTTTGTAATGGAGAGAATATTCTCTGTGATGCGGATGAGCCAACGGGCCTCTTTTTGAATAGAGGTCAGCATTTCTCGGCGGTCTTCCGAAGAAATTTCCTGATTATCCAGCAAAGCTCCGCTTGCGCCGATGATAGAGGCGAGAGGTGTGCGGATGTCGTGTGAAATGGAGCGCAGCAGATCGGCGCGCATCTTTTCGGTTTCGATTTCATAGCGCAGACGTTCCTGACGTTTGATTTGAGTTGTCAGCGCACTGATGATGACGGAAACGATCAGCATAACCGCAAAGGTCATCGGATAGCTTTCGATTGAAAGATCGAACTTCCAAAAAGGATATGTGAACATATAATTGACACAGAATACGCCTACGACAGAGGCTACAATTCCGTACAGATATCCATCTGTGAATCGGGCAATCAGCGCAACCGCGAGAATAAATAAAGGAACGGCGAAGGGATTGTTATCCGCAAAAACCTTTGACAGCAGATAGGAAATGCCGATAGCCGCTGCAAAGGTTCCGATAAAAAGTAAAATGTTTTGCGAAACAGAAGAGGTTTGCTGCTCCTTCATGGAATTTCATCCTGCTTTCTACTTTAAAATTCTCGTTTTACTGCAAAGTTTTCGTTAAAAACGTTTGGAAAAACGACTTGATTTTTTGAGAAAAATACGCCCGAAACAGATCTGGTATCATAAAATAACGGCTTTTTCTCAAGCAATTTTCACTATATACATCATACCACAGAATTTGTCCTGCGGCACATCGACTTTCGGCCTGTGAGGATCCTTTCCGAGAAATTAGCGTTTTGGCACGCTATAATGGGGAAAAATAATAGGTTGCCGCCGGTGGAAAGGCAGAGGCAACCGACAGGAGGAAAGCGTTATGCACAGCAAAGAATATGAGGAAGCCCGAAAGGAATTCAGAAACTGCATTTTGATGACACCTGTTTGTCTCGGCGTGTCTCTTGTCCTTGCTTTTAAAGAGTGGCGTCCCATTATGAAAAGAGAACTGGAAAAAGAAAGACAGCAGGTCGGCGCATAATTTCTTAAAACAGCTTCGCAAAAGGTCTTCCATGTTTAAAAATCGGCGTATGAGCGGTCCTGGTCCGTTTTGGAACAGGACCGCATCCTTTCTTCTTGTTTGACAGAAGAAACAGAAAAGAAAATACTAAACTCACAAATAAAATATTTCAATGATATTTTGTGCATAACGGCGCATTTTAGCAGTGATGTACCAAAAAGCAAAAGCCGTAATTGTGCGAAAGAAGTCAAAGCGATGATTCGAACGGAGGAACTTCACTCATGTATACCATTGTCTACTGTTCCAACAGCGGCTTTACCGCCGAATATGCACGTCTGCTTGGCGAAAAGACGGGGCTTTCGGTATTTTCCTTGGAACAGGCAAAACGCTCTGTGGATGCGGGCAGTGATGTGATTTTTTTGGGATGGCTGATGGCGGGAACCATTCAAGGATGCCGCGCCGCCCGAAAGAGATATGCCGTTCGTTCTGTCTGCGCAGTGGGAATGATACCGGGTGACGGTCAGCTGAATGAGGTGCGCCGGAAAAACAATCTTTGCGGAGTTTCCCTGTTTCTTCTGCAGGGCGGCTTTGATTTAAAAAAGCTTCATGGGTTTTATCGGCTCATGATGAAAATGACCATAAAGACAGCGAAAAAAGAGCTGAGTGAAAAAGAACCACGAACTTTGGAAGACGATAATTTACTGGAACTGCTCACAAATGGAGGAAACCGCGTGTCCGCTGAAGCGCTGACGCCTGTGCTTACATGGTGGAACGATCCGGACATACAGGAAAAATAAAAGCATCTTGCTTTTTACATATTCGATTGGGAGCACTTCGTTTCAAAATACTTTTTGCTCAAATAAAAATTAAAACCACGGCGTCAAAACATTCGCATCCGCGGATGTTTTTTTTGCGCTTAATAAGTTGTGTTTTTATTGATTCAGAACGAATGAGGGAGATAAAAAGGGTTTTGAAAACAGACAAGAGCATGGAGAAAAATAAAAAAGCGTATCATGCCTGTCAAAAAATGACGGTTTTTTGGCAAAATCAAAACATGCAAAACATATCAATCCCAGATATAAATACCCCGGATGAACAGCGAATGTTCTATGCCGAAAAATATACGTCAGCCGTCAGTCTGCGTCAAAAAAGACTTCTTTTCTTTCCCAATGAGCGCTGCAGAGGACAAGGCGCGCCGGGCGTCCGGGCGCTATAGTGCCGAATTCTCCTAAGCGCCCGAGACGATGTGCGGGTGTGCGGGTACAGGAGATGACAGCATCCGCGGGATCAACTCCCATCCGGATGACTGTCTGCAAAATTTCAAAAAGGCTTTTTGTTGAGCCGGCCAGAGTGCCGTCCGACAGTGAGGCGCGGCCGTTATGTACGGTTACCGCTTGTCCGCCGAGAATATATTTACCGTCGGAAAGACCGCAGGCCGCCATCGAGTCGCTGATCAGGCAGATACGGTTCGCGCCGAACAGGTGAAAGATGAGTCTCACTGCGGAAGGATGAACATGCAGTCCGTCTCCGATCAGTTCCACGGCGACGGTTTCTCGTTCCGCCGCGGCGCCGAGAACGCCGGGAGAGCGGTGATGAAAGGGCGCCATGGCATTTAACAGGTGGGTTACACGCGAAACGCCCGCGTCAAAGGCTGCTGCAGCTGTATCGTAATCGCATGCCGTATGTGCCAGAGAGACCGCAATTCCTTTGGAAACGGCATGCCGAACCAGAGAAAACGCTTCCGGAAGTTCCGGTGCAAGACAGACTGTGCGAATCTGTCCTTCGCAGGCCGACAGAAGTTCTTCGAGCAGGGGGATGCTCGGCAAAGCAAGATAATCGGGGTTCTGCGCACCGCATTTTTGGGGATTGAGAAACGGTCCCTCCAGAGTGATACCTAACATCTGTGCGCCGGGTGCTTTTTTTCGGGAAAAACCGGAAGCCTTTTTCAGTGTGGACAGAAGCTGCTCTTTGGGAAGAGACATTGTGGCGGGACAAAATCCGGCGACGCCTTCGTCTTTTAAAAAAATTGACATTCGTTCCAGATTGGATTCATTGCCGTCACAAAAATCCGCTCCGGCGCAGCCGTGAAGATGCAGATCAATCAATCCGGGAATGAGGTAATCCGCATCGGCGGAAGGCGTCTCATTTCGAAATCTCACAGAGGTGACGAGGCCTTTTTCCGCTGTGACGTCTCCATAGGAAAAGCGGCCGTTTTCATTCAGAAATAAAACGCGGCGAAACTGCATTAAAAAAATCCTTTCGAACGGAAGAAGAAAATTCTTCCTTTGATGTTTGATAAAACAAAACGCGGCGGAAAAACAAGAATTTACTGTTTCTCTAAGAAAGAAACAATCTCTTCCGGGCGGGGAATAGATGGAATTCCGCCCCGCCGCTGTACCGAAAGGGCCGCGGCGCCGCTTGCATACCGCGCAAAATCGGCGGCAGAGTCTGGAGTAAGAGAGGAAAGGGAGTGAGCGCTTTTCAGCAGGCGGGATAAAAATGCCCCCCAGAAAATATCTCCCGCGCCAGTTGTGTCGACAGCCTGTACTGAAAACGCGGGGATAAAGCATGTCTTTTCATACAGCCGAACAAAAGAACCGTTCGCTCCATCTGTCAATGCAATTAGCTTTACACCTTTTTTCGCGAGTGCATCCAACACTTTTTGCGGCGTCGACTCTCCGCAGAGCAGAGGGGCTTCTTCCAAAGACAGTTTGAGCAAATCCGCCTGCGGCAGCAGCGAACGCATTTGATCGGCCGCTGTGCGCTCATTCGGCCACAACGGCGCACGGTAGTTGGGATCAAATGAAAGCAGGGCGCCGTTTTTCTTTGCAATGCGGATTGCCTCAAGCGTCGCACCGCGTGCTGGCTCATCCGTCAGAGACAGAGAACCGACATGCAGAACTCTTGTACGAAGAGAGGGGGGCATAAGCTCCTGCATAGTGAGGCAGGTATCCGCGCCGGGTTTTCGAGCAAAGGAAAACTTGCGCTCACCGTTTTTCTCCAAGGCGACAAAGGCCAGTGTAGTAAATACATTTGGATCCCGCACAAGTCCGGAAGTATCCACATTGTGCTCTTCAAGAGTGCGGATGAGGAAATCTCCGTGCAGATCGCAGCCAACTTTTCCGATAAAAGCGGTGCTGTTTTGATGTGCGGCAACAACGCAGGCCGCGTTTGCGGGTGCGCCTCCTGCGTTTTGTTCAAAGGTACGCCGCCCGTCTTCCGTTGGCCGTCCCTCGGTAAAATCGATCAGAAGCTCTCCCAGAGCGGTGAAATCAAACATAGCGTTCCTCCGCTGCAGGCGGGTATTCAGTGCAGAGCAGACGAAGCGGAGGTTCGTCTTCCTCTATAGTGGGAAAACGCCCGACCGGTTCGAGAAAGCGGTTATCCGTATTGTCGTCGTTGCACTGGCTTACCTCGCCGATAAGAACAGATCCGGAGCCTTTTTTGCCCCAGAACGCATGATAAAGCCCCTGCGTCAGGGTGACGCTCTGCCCGGGAGACAGCTCCAGAGTCGTTCCGGCGGGAATCACGAGCTTTACGCCGTCGGATACGACCGTAACATTGCTTTCGCGGTCGAGGCCGCCGTCCGGCAGCGAATTGTAGAGCTGCATCTTTAGAACTCCGCCGCCGCGGTTAATGATATCCTCCATCTTGTTCCAATGAAAATGCATGGGGCAGACCTGTTCTTCGCGGCTGATGAGCAATTTTTCCGCATAGGTTTTTTGATAACGAGGATTGTTCTGATTGCCGTTTCGAAGGGTAAACAGCACCAGCCCTACCCGGCTGAATTGACCCAGTCCGTAGTCGGTTACATCCCAGCCGAGCATATTGTCACGAATTTCATCGCATTCATGCCCCTTTTTTGCCCAGTCGGCAGATGTCCATCCGCTGAAGGGAGGAAGCGCGAAGGAGAAGGAACGAATAAACGACTCCGCGTTTGAGATCAGGTGGTTGATTTCGCTTCGTTTCATTTTACAGTATCCTTTCTTTCAGCAGCACGGATGCGCCGTAGTACAGCGCGCCGACAGCCTGCGCGAACTGCGTCGGCAGGTATGGCGTTTCACAGAGCGCGCGCATCAGCGGCGTGTGTGCAGATGAGGAATCCGCGGCGAAAAAGTGCGTTTTTGGAGAGATTTTTTCTGCTTCTTCCCGCATTAGAGAAAAAGCTTTTCCGGGTTTTGCCAATCTTCCGTAAAGTGAAATATCTTTACATGAATCGGCGAGCCAGAATTTTGTCTCTCTTCGTGCTGCGCCGAGATATTTTCCGATTTCCCGAAAAATTTCCTCGCAGGCCGGTTCTTTCTCTTCAGCTTTTCGCATCAGAAATTCGAGAAAAGGTTTTCTTTGATCGGACGGAACTTTCCACATTCCTCCGCAATCGTTTACAAAGCGGCGCGATAGAATTTCTCTCCAAAGAGCGGGAGATTCTTTCGGAAGCCGCAGCGCCGCGAGACGAAAAGCCCCGGCTTGATTGACGGTGCAGTGCAGTGTGCCGGCGAGACCTCCGCTTCGAATGGCACGCACATCCTCCTCTGGAAAACACAGGCTTCGTTCACTGCCGAGATCTACGGCAAATCGGTAGATTTCGAGCGGAAGATCGGGAATACAGCTGGATTCCGCCACGTATCCCGTGCCGATGTCGGTGCCGAGCGTATGTGCGAGTACGCCGCCGGTTGCGAGGCAGCCATTTTCCACAAACCGGGAAAACGCCGCCATCGATCCGTCATTGATGACGCCGACGCGGCAGTCTGTTCCTGCGGTGTCTGCGATTCTTTCATTCCATGTGCGAAGACGGGCAAATTCCTTTTCGTAGCCGGCGGGATTGTGCGTGCGGATTCCCTGTGTTTTTGAGGTCTCTCCGCCGACAATCCGGTCGGAGATCACAACATCGGGAAAAGAAAGCCCTACCGCCTCAAACCCGAACGGATCTGCTTTACTCTCTACGGCTTCGCAGAAGCGCTGCATGATGTCTTCATCGGCATGTGCATCAAGCGCCTTCTCCCGCAGAGGGAGAAGATCCTGCGGACAGGCAGAGGCGCAGCGCATCAGCCGTACAAGCAGCAGCAAGGGGGAGACGAAGTCTTCCGCTGTCTCAAACGCGGCGGGATTCCAGTCATATTCTTTGCAGCAGATGAGACGGCCGTTTTCACTTGCGGCAAGCTTGACGTCCGTACCTCCGACGTCGATGCCGAGCAGTCTGGTGTGGGATGCGGTCTGCTCCAGCTGCTGCGCATTGAACACGGGAGCAGAATCAGAAACGGACGATTGCTCTGCAGAAAGCGTTTTACCGTATAGAAAGCGAAAGTGTCCCGGGCGGCCTTTTGCTTCGGCGATTCTTTCTGCAATATTGAGTATGCGTCCCATTCCTCGTCGTTCTTCTCTCGCAAGACATACGCCGAACGCTTCATCCAACTCAGCAAGGAGGACGTTCAGAAAAGGGGAAAACGTGCCGGGACACAGTGAAACCTCACAAGGGCCGAAAGCCGCAAGAAGATTTGAAAGATTTGCCTGCAGATAGCGCCGCAAAAAGCTCTCTGTATGGAGATCCGGCTTTTCGGGAATCTGAAAAGGCAGCTCCCATTCTCGAATTGCGTTGTCGGCGCAGCGCGCCTGAATTTTCAGAACTGCATTTGCATGTTCGGCGAAGGCGTCTCGTATCTCATATAAAAAAACAGGACGGTCGGCCTTTGATCGAGAAAAAAACGAATTGAACAGTACCATGAAAGCTCCTTTGAAAAGCGGGAAAGGACGCCGCCGTTTTGCCGCGGCGGCGTCCCAAATGGGCAAAATGGTCAAATGATGTGGACCGCATCCATCGAGAAACCGAGGAAACACTCGTCGCCGACGGCAAAAATCGGTTTGTTCTTGATATCGTATTCTGTCAGCTTGACGAGCGTATTGCCGACCATGACATGATAGTTTTGGTATGCGCCCATAAAGCACGACAGCACCACGCGGCAGCGCAGCATTCCCGTATCCGAGAGATGTGCGGACTCCGGACGAAGCACGCCGACACAGTCCGCTCCGTCGGGCGTCTTGGCATCGGAGACCTCAAACCGGTGTCCTTCTACCTCGAACAGGCCGGTTTCTCCGTTGTGCGAGAGCATTTTTCCGCGCAGAAAGTTCGCCTCTCCGATAAAGCCCGCAACAAATTCATTTTCCGGGCGGTAGTAGATTTCCTGCGGGGTACCCATCTGCTCGATGACGCCGCGGTTCATTACGATAATCTGATCGGAGAGGGCCATCGCTTCGGACTGGTCATGTGTGACATAGATGGCAGTAATGCCGACCTCCTGCTGGATGCGGCGGATCTCGGTACGCATTGAGACACGCAGCTTTGCGTCCAAATTGGAAAGCGGCTCGTCGAACAGCAGGACGGACGGCTCCACCACAAGGGCGCGGGCAAGGGCGACGCGCTGCTGCTGCCCGCCGGAAAGCTGATTGGTCATACGGCCTTCAAGACCCTCAAGTTCGACGAGGGAAAGAATCTTCATCACGCGCGAGCGAATCTCATCTTTGGGAATCCTGCGCAGCTTCAGACCATAAGCTACATTGTCAAATACGTTATAGTGCGGCAGAAGGGCGTAGCTTTGAAAAACCATTGCAGTGTCGCGTTTATTCGGTGTCAGCTCGTTGATAGACTCGCCGCCGAGGTATATTTCACCGGCGTCAGGACTTTCAAAGCCCGCAATCATGCGCAGGGTTGTCGTTTTGCCGCAGCCGGAGGGGCCGAGCAGCGTCACAAAACTGCCCGGTGCAATATCCAGAGATACATCATGGACGGCATAAAAATCTTTTCCGGTTTTAGGATCCTGATAGATTTTGGAAATGCGGTCCATGCGGACGCCTTTTTTCTGCTTGTCCATTTATTTATCCTCCCTGAGCTTGCGGCTGGTGCCGAAGAATTTGATAAAGAGATTCATCAGCAGCACGGCTCCATAGGTGATGCAGATGAGTACGGTTGCATAGGCGCACGCCACGCCGAAATAGCCTTTTTCTGCGAATTCGTTGATCTGTACGGTAATGAGCTTAACCGATGGAGTGATGAGTAGAATAATCGCGGAAATTGCCGTGATGCTTCGCACAAAAGCGGTGACCAATCCGCTGAAAAAGGAATCCTTGATCAGAGGCAGAGTGACCGTCATAAAAACACGTCCGCTGCCCGCGCCGAGATCCCACGCTGATTCCTCAATCGATTTATCAATCTGCCGCAGTGCGGAAATACCGCTGCGCGTACCGACGGGCAGGCTGCGCACAACGAAAACGATAATGAGGATCGCTGCCGTGCCGTAGAGTCCGCCGAGCAGTCCGTTCGGCAGGATGGACGAGAGTGCGCCGGAGGAAAAGATCTCCCATTGGCCGCTGCGGAACAGACCGTTTGCAAAGCCGCGGATATAGCCGATGCCGAGTACGGTGCCGGGCACGGCCATTGCCAGAAGAGAGACGAACTCAATGAAGGCCTTGGAACGGAACTTTTTCTTTACAACGAGATACGAGATAATCATCGATAAAACGGCGGTGATCGGCGACGCGATCAAAGACAGCACGAACGAATCGCGAAACGCCTGAAATCCGCTGTATTTCATCATATATTCAAACCACTTGAGGCTCAGCGAGTAATCGCGCCCCCAGAGCTTAAACAGCGCGCCGAAGGGGATACTGACGTACAGCAGAATGACGAACAGCGCAAATAGGGAACAGAGAAGCGTCAGAGGGAGAGTGACGCTTCGGTCTGTGATCAGCATGCGCTCGCGTGAGGCTTTGCCGGTAAGCGTAGCGGCCGTTTTTTTCTCAAGATAATATTTCTGCACGAGGAAGAGCGCCACCGTCAGGCTCAGCAGCACGACGGACATGGCAGCC
The DNA here is from genome assembly GCA_934232845.1 of uncultured Oscillospiraceae bacterium. Taxonomy (GTDB): domain Bacteria; phylum Bacillota; class Clostridia; order Oscillospirales; family Ruminococcaceae; genus Yanshouia. The sequence goes on along the minus strand of CAKQGD010000047.1, from coordinate 3,768 downwards.
GCTCCTGTTGCATCGTAGGCGCCGGTAACCTGAAGATAGATCGTCGTAGCCAATGTATCAAATGAGCCGCCGATTAGCATCGGGTTCGCAAAATCTGCGACAGATTCGATAAAAGTGACAAGAAAAGCGTTGCCCAGTCCCGGCAGAAGAAGGGGAAACGTCACATCCGCAAAAACGCGCCAACGTGACGCACCCATATCGCGGGCAGCCTCTTCAAGAGAAGGATCTATGTTTTTCAGAAGACCGCGCAGCATCAGATAGCAGACTGGAAAGAAGGTGAGAATCTGCACGGCGGCAATACCCTTGAGTCCGTAAACGTCGGCGTCGTAAATATGAAGGAGACCGCGGGTGATGAGGCCGCTGCGGCCGAACAGAAGAATGATGGACAGCGACAGCACGAACGGCGGAGAGACGACAGGCAAGGTCGAAACGACGTCGAAGAGACGCTTCATAATCTTTGAACGCACCTTGACGTAACAGTCTACATAGGCAAACAGAAGACCGATCAGTACCGCGCCGACACCGGTAATCAAACCGAGCTGCAGGGTATTGGTGAATGCTTTACGAAAGCGCGCCATACTCAGCACCCGGGAAAAGACCGCGAGAGTAATGCGCCCGTCTTCATAAATGCTGTTAAGGAGAAGCGTGGCGAGCGGATAGAGAATAAACAGTGTAAGGCCGGTAAGAAGAATAACGATTGTCCCCATCAGGACCGGGTCGCTGCGGAGCTTTTTTTGCTCGAGAGCAGCGCTTTGGCGGGTGGCCAAGAAGGATTCCCCCTTGCGTTGGCGGCTCGGTGAACCGGAAATTTTTAAAATAAAAAAGGGAGGATGGTTTTACCGCCATCCTCCACGACCAAAAGCTGTGCAGTTTTCAGAAAGGATTATTCCGTTTTGAAACGGTCATCCTGACCGACGGCTGCGAAGTAATCTTCGACATACTGGGCGATGTTGTTCGCAGCGTCGTCGAAGTCGTAATCGATGCAGTGCTCGAGGGTGAGACCGAACTGTTCAGCCTGTTCTGGCTGTTTGGCGTTATCGAGAACGAGGAACTGGAAGGACTCGTTCTCTGCGGCCAGCTCGACGCATTCGGGAGAGAGAGCATACTCAATCCAGAGCTTGGCGGCGTTCTCATTGGTGCAGCCGCTGAAAATAGCGGTCGCACCGATCTCGTAAGAGGTGCCGTCCGTCGGGATGATCAGCTCGATGTTGTCATATCCGTTAAGAATTTGGGTAATGCCGTCATGCAAAAAGCCGATGCCGATAGTGCATTCGCCGGTGCCTACGTTTTTGGAGGGACCAGAACCGGACTTTGTATACTGAGCGATATTCTTGTCCAGCTCTATGAAATATTTCATCGCCTCGTCATGGCCCTTCATCTGAACCATCGTATTGATGATGAGCTTGGCCGTGCCGGCGGTGGAGGGGTTGGAAGCCCAGATCAGGCCCTGATATTCGGGCTTGAGTAGGTCATCCCAAGTCTTGGGGGATTCGAGGCTGAGACGGGCAAGTTCTTCGGAATTCGCCATAAAGCCAAGCACGCCGCAGTAGATGCCGTACCATTTTCCGTCGGCATTCTGGTAGTTGGGGCTGACGATGTGTTTCGCGTTTTCCGCCTTGTAGGCGAGCAGCAGGTTGTCGTTGACCGCTTCGTTATAAGGATCGGTCGTGCCGCCGAACCAAACATCGGCGGAGGGCTTTCCGTTTTCTTCCTTGATTTTGGTGTACACTTCAGAGGTGGACAAACGCTGGAAGTTCACTTTGATGCCGAACAGTTCTTCAAAATGCTGGCAGGCGGCGGAGAGATACGCCTCTTCGCAGGAGCCGTAAACGGTCAGTGTTCCTTCGGCCTGAGCGGCGGCGATCAGATCTTCCATCCCGGCAAAAGATGCACCGTATAGTTCCTCGGCGGTTTTGGCGCTTTCTTCGGGGGCGGAGCCGGATGCGGAAGGGGTTGTGCTGGGTTGTCCTCCGCATGCGGCGAGGCACAACACCATAGCGAGGGCCATCATAAGAGCGAATGCTTTCTTCATTTGATGATTTCCTCCAATGTCAATATAATTTGAGACTGACTATAGGCAAAGGACAAAATGCAGGACGTCCTTCACGTTTTTTAGTATACTCTTCCAGAAAGAGGCTTGTCAACCTTTTGATTGTTAAAAAGCAGATATTTTACGTCAAATTGTGTATTGAATGGAAATTTTCTTGATATTTTTTGACAAATCAAACATGTTTTTTTCAAGAATTTATGCATTTTAAAAACTGTTTTCTTCTCTTGAAAAAGCGGATTTTGGTTTTATAATTAGAAACGGAGAGAATAGATATTCTCGGCAGTTTCTCCTCGGCGGTGCAAACCGCGCTTAAAAATTCTTCCGAAAAAGGAGACATACCAATGCCCAGCTACGATTTTCAGGAAATTCGCCGCTTTATCGAAAGAAATCGAGAGGCGATTGTGCGGGATATTTCCCGCCTTGTTGCAATTTTGAGCGTGGAGGAGGCGCCTGCCGCCGATGCGCCTTACGGAAAAGGCCCCCGCGCCGCGCTGGAAGAAGCTCTTTGCATTGCGCGGGAATTGGGCCTTGAAACGGGAGATTGTAAGGGCCGCATGGGATGGGCGGAGGTTTGCGGCGCGCAGAGCGACGTTTTGCTCTCGACGATCACCCATGTGGATGTGGTTCCGGCGGGCAGCGGCTGGGACGGAGATCCCTTTACACTGAAAGAAAGAGAGGGTTATCTGATCGGCCGCGGCGTCATCGACGACAAAGGACCGACGGTGCTCTGCCTGTATGCGCTTTGCTTTTTGAAAGAGCAAGGACTGCCTCTGCGGTATCCCGTGCGTGCTCTGATCGGCACGAGCGAAGAAACCGGAATGGACGATATCGGGTACTATCTTGCGGAGAATCCGGCGCCGGCATTCTGCTTCAGCCCGGATGCGGAATTTCCTCTCTGCAACGGAGAAAAAGGCATTTTTCAGGGACGGTTCCTCGCACGGGAAGATACCGCGGACAGTGGCGGCATCTTGGAGCTTGCGGGTGGAACAGCGATAAATGCTGTCTGTGCGCATGCTTCTGCCCTTATCCGTTCGAGCCGCATCGAATGGCCGCAGGAGGCAGACGTTGCGGTGCGGCCGGAAGGGGATTTCTGGAGAATCGAAGCGCACGGGATCGGAGGGCACGCCTCTCTGCCGCAGAATACCAAAAGTGCAATAGGGATTTTGATTGCCTATCTGCTGAAAACGGATGTCGGAACCGAACGGGAGCGTGCATTTTTGACATTGGCCTCGCGCCTTCACGCCGCATGGGACGGCAGTGCGCTTGGCATTGCGGCCGACGACGGAAAATTTCCTCCGCTGACGATTGTAGGCGGAATGATCGGCATGGAGAACGGACGGCTGTTTCAGACGTTTGATTGCCGGTATCCGACCAATACAAGCGCTGAGAACCTCACAAGAATGCTCTCGGTTCAGGCGGGGGAGACAGCCTCTGTTGAGGTGATTACAGACGCGCCGCCTTTTTACATCGAGGCGGATCATCCTGCGATTATGGCCTGCCTCAACTCCTATCGAGAGGTCACGGGAGAGGACCCGAAGCCTTTCACTATCGGCGGCGGTACGTATGCGCGTAAATTTCCTTTAGCTGTTTCTTTCGGGCCGGAGAGAACCTCTCGTCCGCGCCCGCCGTTCGCGGGAGCGATGCACAGTGCAAATGAGGCGGCCTGCTTGGATGAGCTGCTCGAAGCGCTGGAAATTTACATCCGCACGCTGCTGCGG
>CAKQGD010000046.1 GCA_934232845.1 uncultured Oscillospiraceae bacterium | reverse complement strand
CCGTGAGGGCTACCCCGAGATCGGCCTTTATTGGGAAAAAGCCGCTTATGAAGAAGCGGAGCATGCCGCCAAGTTTGCCGAACTGCTCGGCGAAGTTGTCACCGATTCCACCAAGAAGAACCTTGAAATGCGCGTAGAAGCTGAAAACGGCGCTACCATGGGCAAGACCATGCTCGCCAAGCGTGCGAAGGAGCTGAACCTCGACGCCATCCATGACACCGTTCATGAAATGGCCCGCGACGAAGCCCGTCACGGCAGAGCCTTCGCAGGTCTTCTCAAGAGATATTTCGGTTAATTCATAAAATTAAAACCTCTCCTTCTGCAAAGATGGAGAGGTTTTTTCTCTTTTGGCAAAATCAAAAGCCCGCAGGCCCTAACCGCAGAGCCTGCGGGCATCTTCATTTATCATTCAACTAATTTTTCTATGCAGCCTTCGCCTCCTGCATCCGGCTTTTACAGCTCTGCGTGGAGCACAATGCTCCTGGCAATCGCCTTTTGCTGCTCCTGTGTAATGCTGTTTTCCTCAAAGGCCGCGCCGATGTAGACCTGCAGATCCCGGTTATAGGACAATACTGCCGGACAATATTCGTATTCTATTCCCGCTGCTGATTCTCCCTGCGGTACTTCCTTCCATGCAAGTCTGCAGACCGCATTGCAGAAGCGAAAGTCTTCTGCCTCTGCCACCGGCGTATAATTGATGTCCCAGCTTACAAGGGAACCGAGCATAATCTCGTTATACACCGCCATATATGCGCCTTCTGCTTCCGGAATATTCTTAAAGGCATTGCAGCCGATCGTACCGATCTGTTTTCCCTCGCAAAAGATTCCCTGCTTTGACCGCAGCAGATTAAAGCGACAGCTTGGCATCCTCTCACCCTCTTCTGAAAGAGGCTGAACACTGTATCCCTTCGGCAGAGAAAGACTCGCGTAAAAGGGTTTTATCTCTGAAGCCGTATCGTGATATCCGTATCTGCCATCGTCCGAAGGAAAAAGAATCGTTGTTTTTTCAAACCCGTCCCCCTCCGGCGCCGCGGGAGTTGTCAAAATCAGCTCCACCGGCTGCTCGCTGGAAGCCGTTACAAGAAAAAGGCGGATGCTCCGCGCGATTGCCTCCAGTTCTTCCCTTGTCGCCATGTCGTCACGCAGTTCGATCGATATATATTGGAGCAGATCCGCATCATGCGCAAGAATCCCCTTATTCGTCTGTGCCTTTTCGGTACCGGATATTTCCTTTTCATAAAGCACCTGACAGGTCCCGACAAATAATTTCTCCGTCCGCTGTATTTCTGTCAGTCCCTCCCAGCGGCAGTTTCCTGTCATACGCGGCCAGTAAAGTCCCCAATATTCCTCCGGAGGATTCCACTTCCCGTCCGGGGTCCATGCCTTTTCCCATTCCTCCAGTTGGCTTTCAAAAAATCGATCACAGCCCATCGTTCCGATACAAACGCCGTTTTTATAGAGATTCACCGGGCTGTAGGTACAAAAATCGTTGTACATGCCTTCTCCCGCGGCAGGCGTTCGAATTTCCCACTCTGCCGGCAGAGTGATTTCCATCCCCATCGGTTTTAATTCCAGATCCGGCCCCCTCTCAATCTCGATCGCCGTACAGAGGCCCTGCGGCGATATCTGACCTTTTATCTCCGAAGACACAGTATCCTTTCGCACGCCGGCGGTTTGAAAACCGGTAAATACCACTGTATGCGCTTTTACGGCGCGATTTTCCCGCGGCTGCGCATTCGTATCGAATACACCGGCATTTTCATCATGAAGCGTGATTCCCTGCAGATCGCAGGCAATCAGCCCTCCGGCCAACCCCGCGCCAAGCAGGACAGCGAATAATGCTGCTGTTCCCCGACGGTGCTTTGACGGAGCAAGGATATTGCGAAATCTCTCCTCCATGGTCTTCTTTCCGCCGCGAAAACAGGTGGAGAAAGTAGACGGGAAATATTTTTCCCGTCGGATCGCGGCCAAGATCGTCTCACTATAGGCTTTTTTCTCTTCATAGTTCAGTCCGCGCACCACTTCACTGTCGCAGGAACGCTCTAAATCGGCGTTTGCTTCGCGCACCAGCAGATACACCAACGGATTGAACCAGTGCAGCGCGTTAGCCAGCGAAAGAATCAGCTTATACCACAAATCCAGCCGGCGAAGATGGACCAGCTCGTGCTGCAGAATAAAGGCAAAGTCCTGCTCTGCGTAGTCCGTGTGCGGAAGAACAAGCACCGGCCGAAAAAGCCCAAAAACCATCGGACTGGAGGTCATTTCACTGCAAATAACACGGGGCGGTTTTATATGCACAGAAGCCGCTGATTTCTCTACCCGCAGGCAGATTTCCTCCTTTTGCACCGGCTTTGACCAACGAAAAATCCGTTTACAGAAACTTCGATGCCGTATTGTCAGTCCGATAAGAAAAAACAGTATTCCGAACAGCCATACTTCTGTAAAAATGCCCCACAGAGTTATACTGCGGGAAGTCTTTGCGGCATTGATTTCTCCTTTCGGTTCTTCTCTTTCGAAAGGCGAAAGAATCGCCGAATTTTCTTCTGCCGCTTCCTTTCGCTCCGTATCCTGAACAATGGTAATCTGCGGGACACTGATATGAACAGGCGGCTGTGCAACATTGATGTTTACCGGCAGCAGCAGTCGAAATGCCAAGATCAGCCAAACCCAATATTTCCATTTGGCCGTATAGTATTTATTGAACAGCGGTGAGAACAGCTTAATCAAAACCACAATACCGCCAATCGATATTGATAGTTCCAAAACCGTCAGAAAAATCTGTTCCGGCATCCATCTTCCCCCTTCTCCAACTTATCCAAAAAGCTGCGAAGTTCTATGATATCCTCCTCACTAATGCTTTTGTCATGATAAAGAGTCGCTACCAATCCCTGAAGGGAGTTCCCATAGAGACGCTCTAAAAAATTTTTGCTTTCTTTTCTCTTATAGTCCTCTTCAGAGATAAGCGCGGTATACTGATTGTTTCGATGCGTTCTATCGCAAAAAACAAAGCCTTTCTCTGCGAGCCGTGCCAGTGAAGTCATCAATGTGGAAAGCGCCCATTTTCTCTTTTCCTGCAAAAGTTCCAGAATTCGAGCTGCCATAATGGGCTTTTCCGCTGACCAGATCACCTGCATAATTTCCAGTTCGGCATCGCCCAGCCGTTTGATTTCGTTTTTCATATATACCACAACCTTTTATTATACGTTTGCATATCTGTTATACCATCGTATAATAAAAGCATACTTGTTTTTCTCCTCTTTGTCAATAGGATAAGAACATCTTAATTTCACAAGAAAACATACGCGGCACGGCGGTCACGGCCATATCTGAAAATACGATGCGGTTTTCGTATCCGGACACTTCTTTTGTTTTAACCGACCGCATAGAGGTAACAACGATTTCTTATAGTAAAAAAACAAACACCCGGCTGAGAAATCTCTAAGCCGGATGTTGTTGACCGCAGTACATCCCTCATTTTTCGATATGCTTTTTCTCTGCGGGCCTTTGCAGGCAGCGACGGCAGTAAAATCACTTATTCCAACGTCTGATTTTAAAATAGCGTTTTATCTTCAAAAATTTTTGAAACACAAATCAGAAGAGAGAAGTCTGGCTGGTTTCCGGCAGATCTCCGAAAGCGCCCACTGTACGCAGCGATTCGATGACGCCCTTGGAAACACCCGCATTTGTCGCGAACTCCTCCACAGACAGATATTCCCCCGCACGAGCGGCAGCCCACAGTCCCTCTGCGGCGGTAATGCCGACACCACCGATCGCGGCAAACGGCAAACGGATTTTTCCATCCTCAATCGTATAGCGAAGCGCTTCTGATTTTTTCAAATCCACCGGCAGAAAGGAATACCCTCTCGCCATCATTTCATTGAGAATCGTCAGCATATACAGCTTATCCGCATCCTTTGCGGAACGATCATTTCCCATCGCACGCAGGTCTGAAATACGGCGGAGTACGGCTGCCCTTCCCGCAATAGCGGTTTCAGCCTCCATGTCATCCGGCCGCACCGTAAAATAGGTCGCGTAGAATTCCAGCGGATAATGAATCTTGTACCATCCCAGCTTGATTGCGGAGATAACATACGCGGCTGCATGCGCCTTGGGGAACATATAATTAATCTTAAAACAGCTGTCTATGTACCAGTCCGGCACATTGTGCGCCTTCATATCATCGATCATTTCAGGAGTCAGGTCCTTGCGCGCATTTCCTTTTCGCGTAATTTCCATAATCTTAAATGCGAGGCCCGGATCAACGCCCTTATAGATCAGATACAGCATAATGCTGTCACGGGTACCGATCACCTCGGAAATCGTACAGGTGCCGCTGTGAATCAGATCCTGCGCATTGCCGATCCAGACATCCGTGCCGTGCGACAGGCCTGAAATCTGCAGAAGATCGGAAAACTTTTTCGGCTGTGCCTCAATCAGCATCTGCCGCACAAAACCGGTACCCATCTCCGGCAAGGCAAGCGTGCCGGTTTCGCAGTCGATATCCTGCGGTGTGACGCCGAGCGCCTTCGGAGAGGTAAACAAGCTGATGACCTCTTCCTCGCCGATCGGAACGTCCGCGATCTTTACGCCGGTGAAGTCCTCAAGATGCTTGTACATCGTGGGCACATCGTGACCCAGCTCGTCGAGTTTCAGAATCGTATCGTGCAGCGAATGAAAGTCGAAATGCGTCGTCATCATACCGGAATCTCGCTTGTCGGCCGGATACTGCACAGCCGTGAAATCACAGACCTCCATCCCCTGCGGAATGACCACCATGCCGCCCGGATGCTGACCCGTAGTGCGCTTGACATCCGTACAGCCGAGAGCAAGCCGTTCCTCCTCGGCTTTGTGGACGGTTCTCTCACGCTCCGCGAGATATTTTTTGACATAGCCATAGGCCGTTTTTTCCGCAACGGTCGAGATGGTTCCCGCCTTGTAAACCTGAGAGGCGCCGAACAACTCCTCTGTATACTTATGAATCTGGCTCTGGCATTCGCCGGAAAAGTTGAGATCAATATCCGGCTGCTTGTCGCCGTGAAAGCCCAGAAATGTCTCAAACGGAATATCATGCCCGTCGCGTCGGCATTCGGCTCCGCATTTCGGGCATTTTTTCGGCGGAAGGTCAAACCCAGAGCCCACCGAACCGTCTCTGATAAAGTCGGACCAACGGCATTCCGGACAAACGTAATGCGGCGGCAGCGGGTTTACCTCGGAAATGCCGGACATCGTCGCGACAAGAGAAGAGCCGACGGATCCGCGCGAACCAACCAGATAGCCAAGACTCTCTGACTTGGCAACCAGCTTCTGCGCGATCATATACATGACGGAAAATCCGTTTTTAATAATCGAGTCCAGCTCTTTGTTCAAACGGTCTACAATCAGCTGCGGAATCGGATCGCCGTAAATACGGCGCGCGCGCTCCCAGCAGAGGGCGGCAAGCTGTTCGTCGGAGCCCTCGATGGATGGCGGGAACGTCCCGTCCGGGATCGGCTTGATCTCATCCGAAATCCGTGCGGCAATGCGGGCCGGGTTGTCAATCACCAACTCACGCGCTTTTTCCTCACCGAAATAAGAGAATTCCTCCAGCATTTCCTCTGTCGTCTTGAGATACAGCGGAGGCTGATTATCCGCATCGGAAAATCCCATGCCGGCCATCAGCACGGCGCGGAATGCCGCATCCTCCGGATTGAGAAAATGCACATCACCGGTCGCGACGACCGGCAGCCCAAGATGATCGCCCAACCGTACGATCGTACGGTTCAGATCGCGTAGATCGTCCTCGGTCTTGCAGCGCCCGCTTCGCATCAAAAACGCGTTGTTGCCGATGGGCTGTACCTCGAGAAAATCGTAAAAACGCGCCGTATCGCACAGCTCGTTCCACTGAGAGCCGTCAAGCACCGCACGAAACAGCTCACCCGCCTCGCAGGCGCTGCCGACCAGCAATCCCTCGCGCAGACGCGTCAGCGTGCTCTTGCGAATACGGGGATGCTTGTAAAACGTCTCGGTGTGCGATTCCGAGACAAGCTTATAAAGATTTTTGAGTCCCGTAAGATTTTCTACCAGAAGAATAACGTGATAACTCGGCAGCTTTTTATAATCGCCGGCCTCCATCGCGCCGTTCAATTCCCCCACCGTTTTGACGTCGGGCAGTTTTTCAAGCATTTTTTGAAAGATCAGTCCCAGCTCCCGCGCGTCGTCGCACGCACGGTGCGCCTGAAACTCCGGCAGCGAAAGATGCTCCGCCAGCTTTCCGAGCTTATGCGATTTCAGAGAAGGATAAAGCGACCGGGCCATGATCAGCGTATCCACCGCGGTAAAATGATACGGCAATTTACAGCGATTTGCGGCGGCCTTGAGAAAAGACGTATCAAATCCCGCGTTATGCGCGATCAATACAGCATTCTCCCCGCCGCAAAAGGCATAAAAAGCTGCGAGAGCATCCGCTTCCTTCGGCTGTCCCGCCACCATCTCGTCGGTAATGCCCGTGATTGTGACAATCTCATCCGGAATCCGGCGGCCCGGATCGACAAAGGTGTCGAACTCTTCGGTGATCTCTCCGTTTCTCATGCGCACTGCGCCGATCTCGATGATACGTTCCGTCGCGGCGGAAAGACCGGTGGTTTCAAGGTCGAAAATAATCAGATCACCGTCTAAAAGCTGCTCGCCGCTTCCCGTAACCGCGGGAAGCATATCGTTGACAAGGTATCCTTCCATTCCATAAAGGATCTTGATCGGTTTTCCCGCCTTTTTGCAGTCGGAAGCCGCCGCCGCCGCATCGGGAAACGCCTGCACAACGCCGTGGTCTGTAATCGCAATGGCGGGATGTCCGAAACGCGCAGCCGTCTTGACAAGATCCTTTGCCGAGACAAGTCCGTCCATGGAGGACATCTTCGTATGCGCGTGCAGTTCAATGCGTTTTTCCTCGGATGAGTCCTCGCGAAGTTTTCTTCCCACCTTGACAATCGCGTCAGGGCGGATATTGACCTCTTTATCGTATCTGTCGTAAGAAGCGAGACCCTGTACCACAATCGTGTCGCCCTCGCGCACATCAGCGGCCGCGCCGAGCTTGTCGCGTTCCAGCATCAGCTTCACAATATTCGAACCGGTATAATCCGTGATATACCAGCTCAAAATCGCACGGATGCCGTCGCGCGTATCAAAACGATCCATTTTGAATACGTCGCCCCAAACCAAAACGCGGCCCGTTGTTTCCGATACGTCGCAGAGCGGCGTCGGTTTTCCTTTCACGCCGCGGCCATATACGACCTTCATCGTGCCGGGCACGAGAGGAAGTCCCTGCGCATCAAAGGTAAACGCCTTTCCCTCCGATGGGCGAGCGACAACCTTTTCTTCTTTCTGTTTCTGCTCCAACCGCTGTACGAGCACATTCTCCTCGTCAAGCACGGTGACCCCGGCATAGCGCACCGAAATAAAGCGTCCGAATTCCTCTTGAATCAATGTACATAAACGCTCGGAACAGCCAAACTGCTCCAGCTGGCTCTCTCCCCCGTTCTGGAGCCGAATGGTGAGTACGTCCCCCTCCAGAGAGAACGAGCTTCCGTCGAAAAAACCGTTGACCGGCAGCGAGCAGTCACGAAGCCTTATAATCAATTCCGGCAGATATTCCGCCGTCAGCATCTCAGGCGCATAGCACGGCGAAACCATCGCCTCACGCAGTTCAAATACCGAACGGATGCTCTTTTCAAGAAAACGTATCTCCTCATGCGCAAGCAGACGGAGACAGCGGATCCGCAGCTGCATTGAACGCGTCTCACGGTCTATTTCAAGATGTTCTATTTCTCCGAGGGAACGCGCCAGCTCCTCCGGCATGGAAAGTCCGCTTCCAAGGCTTTCCGCAAATGTAAGCAGTGCCATATTTTAAGATTCTCCGATCCGTTTCATCAGCTCGTCCACGAGACAATCCTCAGGGTATTTTCCAAGGATCTCTCCGTGTGAAAACACCAGCCCGCAGTCCTCTCCGCCTGCGATGCCAAAATCGGCTTCTCTCGCTTCACCCGGTCCGTTGACCGCACAGCCCATGACGGCGACACGAATGTCGCGGGTACAGCCTGCAAGGCGGCGCTCCACCTCGGCTGCGAGCGTCTGCAGGTCGATGCGTGTACGGCCGCACGTCGGGCAGGAAATTACCTGCGCGCCGCAGCCGGGCAGACCCAGTGCTTTGAGAATGTCTTTCGCGGCGGCAATCTCGCTCTCCGGCTCTGCGGTCAAAGAAACACGGATCGTATCGCCGATTCCGTCTGCAAGGAGAGAGCCGATACCAATCGCGGATTTTATCAGCCCGATGCGCTCTGTTCCCGCTTCGGTCACACCGAGATGCAGCGGATAAGAAAAGCGCTCGGCCGCAAGGCGATAAGCCGAAATCATTGTGCGCAGGTCAGAGCTTTTCAGGGACAGCACAATGTTCGTAAAACCTGTCTCTTCCAAAAGAGAGGCATGATACGCGGCGCTCTCTACAAGAGCTTCTGCGGTAGGCGCGCCGTATTTTTCCAGAATGCTTTTCTCGACCGAACCGGAATTTACTCCGATACGGATGGGCACGCCGCGCGCACCGCAGACCTCCGCCACGGCCCAGACGTTTTCTCTGCCGCCGATATTTCCGGGATTGATGCGAATCTTGTCGGCTCCCATCCGAACGCTCTCCAGCGCAAGGCGGTAATCAAAATGAATATCCGCCACGACCGGCATGGAAACCGCTTCTTTTAAAGCGGGAATCAGTGCAAGCGCGGCTTTGTCCGGCACCGCCGTGCGGATGATGCGGCAACCCGCCTGCTCCAATCGCTTCGCTTGGGCAACATTTCCCGCAAAATTCGTCGAAGGGACGGACAGCATGGATTGAATCACAACGGGCGCGCCGCCGCCGATTGCAACTTTGCCCACAAAAACCTGTTTGGAAGTACGGCTCATCCCGTTCTCCTCCCCTATTTACTTAAAAATCCGAAAAAGGTCAAAGTATGTGACGTACAGCATCAGAAACACCATCAGTCCGACGCTCGCCATCATCACGGCCTGAATCAGCTTTTTGTTGATTTTGTGATGGAAGATTTCCTCAAGCGCCTCAATGACAATACGGCCGCCGTCCAAAATCGGGATCGGCATCAGATTGAATACGCCGATGTTGATGGTCAAAAATGCGGCCATTTCCAAAAGGCTCTTGAGGCCAAGCTTTGAAGCCTGACCGATCGCGTTCACCACACCCACAGGTCCGGAAAGCTGGTTGACCGCATAACGTCCGCCCAGCAGGTCGACAAGAGAACCCCAAACCTCTTTGATGATGGAGATTCCCCAATTGAGCGGATAGGTCAGATATTGCAGAGCCGTCGGCTTTACGGCGGCTACCTTAAAATCAATCGTAATATACTGCTGCTGCTCGTACTGTGCAAGTTCAAACTGCACCTGCTGTGTCAGAGTTTCATCCCCGCGGCGCACGGTCAAATCGATCAGACCGTCTTCATCGCGCAGAAATTCATAGGTAATATCGTTGGAGGTATAGACGCGATGCCCGTTTACGGCGGTAATGGTATCGTCGATCTGCAAAATCCCCTCGCTGACAGCGCCCTCGTTAAAGCGCACAATCCGGGTCGTGCCGACATATCCGTTGAGAACGGTCAGCAGGGCCAGGACCAAATAACCCAGCAGCAAATTGTTAAAAGAACCCGCCGCAAGAATCAATAAACGGGAAAGAAACGGCTTTTTGGAAAAAGCGTTCGGATCTGCCGCCGCTTCTTCCTCTTCATTATCGTCTTCCCCCTCCATCGCGACAAAGCCGCCGATGGGCAAAAGGCGCACCGAATACAGCGTACCGTTTTTCTCCTTTGACCAAAGCGCGGGGCCCATTCCGATGGAAAACTCGTTCACGGTGACGCCGCACCGCTTTGCTGTGATAAAATGACCGAATTCATGGAATAAGATGATGCCGCCAAAAATAATGACGGCCGCAAGAAATGTCGTCAAATTCCGAGCCCTCCCGAAAAATTGATATGCGGCGGGGCCTTCTGCCCGCGCCGCAAAAGCATAAGCTCTTTAAAAATATGCTTCTTCCCTTCGTGCGATATGCACGATAAGGAAAAACTCTTACGCATGCGAAGCGACAAATTCCCGCGCGGCAGCGTCGACCTCCATTACATCCGAAACGCCTCTTGCAGCGCGCTCCTGATATGCCTCCAGAGCGCCCAAAACCAGTTCTCCGATTTTAAGAAACGGTATCTTTCCGTTCAGGAACAGCGCTACCGCCGCCTCGTTTGCCCCGTTGACTGCACAGGGAGCGAGCCCTCCTCGGCGCGCCGCCTCCATGGCCGCCGCAAAGCAGACAAAAGTTTCCGCGTCCGGCCGCTCAAAGGTAAGCGCACCCGCGTCGAACAGCGACAAGCGTTTTGACGGGCCTATCATCCTGTCCGGATATGTCAGCGCATACTGAATCGGCAGACGCATATCAGGCGCACCAAGCTGCGCGATCACCGCACCGTCGTCAAATTCCACGGCGGAATGAACAATGCTCTGCCTATGAACCAGCACCTCAATGCGCTCAGACGGTACGCCGAACAACCACATCGCCTCGATCACTTCGAGTCCCTTGTTCATCAGCGTGGCGGAATCCACCGTGATTTTTTTACCCATCGACCAGTTGGGATGGCACAGCGCATCGGAAACCGTTACGCTTCGAAGCTCTTCTTTTGTTTTTCCAAAAAAAGGCCCGCCCGACGCGGTCAGAAGGATCTTTCTTATTCTATCGCGCGGCTCGCCGTTTAAGCACTGAAAAATCGCGGAATGCTCACTGTCGACCGGCAGCAGCGCCGAGCCCGAGCGTTCCTGCGCGGCGCGCACCAGCTCTCCGCCTGTGACCAGAGATTCTTTATTCGCAAGAGCAAGGGGGTTTGCCGCCCCAACAGCCGCCAGCGTCGCACGTAGCCCTGCGATTCCGACAACCGCATTGACAACCATACCCGCATCGGATGACGCCGCAAGAGCCTCGACGGCTTCTTCTCCCGCTTCCACACGAATATGGGTATCCGCCAGCGCGGACGAAAGCGCGGCATACCGGCTTTTATCGGCGATTGCCACAACATCGGGCATCCATTCGCGCGCCTGCCGCTCCAGCAGATCGACGCTGCTTCCCGCCGCCAAGGCCCGTACCCGAATGCCGAGAGCTCCCGCGACCTGCAGGGTCTGGGTACCGATCGAGCCTGTACTGCCGAGCAGGGTGATTTTCTCTGTCATGTGTTTCCCCTTTACAGAAATGTGATCGGATGCCGATAGCAAAACAGCAGATACACAGCCGGAAGAAGCGGCAGCACGCTGTCAAACCGATCCAAAATTCCTCCGTGGCCCGGCATCAGGTTGCTGAAATCTTTGATACCGAAGCGGCGCTTGACAAGAGAGGCAGACAAATCTCCCATAATGCTGATGCCCGTCAAAAGAGGGCTGACGATGACAAAAATCCATGGGATTTCCGTATGCGCCGCATAAGAAAATCCGACCGCGGCCAGCGCCTGCGCCAAAACCGCGGCAATCACGCCGCCAAATACGCCTTCGATCGTTTTTTTGGGACTAATTTCCGGACAGAGCTTATGCTTTCCGAAGAAAACACCTGCAAAATATGCCCCGGTATCGCTGACCCATGCGGCCAGTAATGTCACCAAAAGCGCATACAGCCCGACTACATAGCCAAACTGATCGCGCATCCAGACAATGCATCCCGCAGACAACGAAATTAAAAGCGTATAAAACGCCGCAAAGCCTGCACGGTCTGCCGCAAGCCTGCTGTGGTTGGCAAGCATAAAGCAGAACATGCAGAACACATAAATCAAAAACAGCAACGCGGCATATCGGGCCAGTACTCCCGCCGGGAAAAGGGGAACCGCCACCGCAGAAAGCATCAAAAAGCCGGTAAATGCACGGTGTGCGAGACAGCCGCAGGCATGCAGCAGCTCGTAGACCGCAAGCAGTATCAGCACGGCGACAACCGCGTCCAGCACGATTGTCTCATAGAACGCAAGCACAGCGCCGAGCACCACGAGCCCGACAAGGGCGGTAATAATACGCTGCTTCATAGATGTCAGATTCCTCCAAAGCGGCGGTTTCTGCCGCTGTAGATTTCAATAGCGCGGTCAAGGTCCTGCTCGGAAAAGTCCGGCCAGAGCACATCCTGAAAAACAAATTCCGCATAGGCGCACTGCCAAAGCAGAAAATTGGAAATCCGCTCCTCACCGCTCGGCCGAAGCAGCAAGTCCGGATCCGGCTGTCCCGCGGTATAGAGACAGGCGGAAACCGTTTCCTCGGTAATTTCTTCCGCAGAGAGAAGCCCGGCGGCGGCTTTTTGAGCAAGCTTACGCGCGGCACGCGTCAGTTCCTCACGCCCGCCGTAATTCAGGGCAATATTAAGAGTCAGCCCCGTACAGGACGCGCTTTCTTTTTCAACGTGTTCCATTCGCTCGACCAAATCGGAAGAAAGCCCCTCTTTCATGCCGAGAAACCGGGTACGGACATTTTCCGACCGATACTGTTCTGCATCATCCAAGTAGCGGCGCAGCAGATCCATGATTGCCTTAATCTCATCGGCAGGGCGCTTCCAGTTCTCCGTAGAGAAAGCGAACAGCGTAAGATACTCGACGCCGCGCGCGGCACAGGCGCGGGCAATCTCCCGCACACGCTTCGCCCCCTGGCGATGGCCTTCTTTTCTCGGAAGGCCCCGCAGGGCGGCCCAGCGTCCGTTGCCGTCCATAATAATCGCGATATGGCGCGGCACGGCGGCGCCGTTTGTTGTCATCGGCATCAGACTTCCATAATCTCCTTGGATTTCACCGCAGCGGTTTCGTCGATCCTTTTGCAGAAATTATCCGTCATTTTCTGAATTTTATCTTCCAGATCGGCGACGACATCCTCCGGCAGCTCACTGCTTTTCTTCATCGCCTTGAGCTTGTCGTTCGCATCACGGCGGATAGAGCGAATCGCAACCTTGGAGTCCTCCCCCATCTTCGAAATCTGCTTTGTCAGTTCACGGCGGCGTTCTTCCGTCAAAGGCGGAAACACAAGCCGGATCGAGGTGCCGTCATTCTGCGGATTGATGCCGACGTCAGAGGTCAAAATCGCCTTTTCGATCGCTTTGAGCTGCGAGCGGTCCCACGGAGCGATGGTCAGAATG
>CAKQGD010000045.1 GCA_934232845.1 uncultured Oscillospiraceae bacterium | reverse complement strand
AAGAGGCCGTGCAGAACATGACCGGTGTGACGGTTTCCAAGGTGAATATTGTTGCTGCCGGCGTGCACTACGAAACCGTGAAAGAGAATTGAGAGAAATTTTCGCATACCCTCCCCTGCGAAAAAAACGGGAGGGTATGCTTTTGTCCGACCGATGAAGGAGACAAGACGTGAAACGAACCGAAGCGCGAGAAGCCGCATTTTTTTTGACATACCAGCGCACCGTCCGCGGCGAACCGGTGCAGGAGCTGATGGAGATTTCTCTGGAAGGAGAAGCGCTGCAGCTCAACGACTTTGCGAGGGAATTAGCGGCTCTCTGCGATGAAAAAACCGCTGAACTCGATGAAGTAATCGCCCGTTATCTCAACAACTGGAAACTCAGCCGTCTGCCGCGCCTGACGCTGGCGGCGCTGCGCCTTGCTGCCTGCGAGCTGCTCTACCGGCCGGATGTTCCCGTCGCAGTCACGATCAACGAGGCGGTCGAGCTTTTGAAAAAATACGCCTCTGAGGAGGACGCTCTGTTTGCGAACGGCGTACTGGGCGCCATGGCGAAAAACGAGCCGATCCAAAAGGACGCCGGCGAAGAAAAAGAGGATTGACGGCGATGGACGGCTTTCTCGGAATCGATACCAGCAACTATACGACCTCCTGCGCGGTGTGGCGCGCGGGTCGAGTCGAACAGCAGAAACGGCTTCTGCCTGTCCCGGAGGGCTGCCTTGGCCTTCGGCAGAGCGATGCCGTTTTTTCTCATGTCAAAGCATTGGGCACATTGATGGAGGAGCTGATGCAAAAGGATGCGGGTCCTTTTGCGGCAATCGGCGTATCCGAGAGACCGCGCGACGCAGAAGGCTCGTATATGCCGTGCTTTTTGGCTGGGGTTATGGCTGCACAGACGGCGGCTGCGGCGATGCATGTGCCGCTGTTTCGCTTTTCGCATCAAGCGGGGCATGTGGCGGCGGCGCTTTACGGTGCAGACAGGCTTGATCTGCTGAAAGAGCGGTTTGTTGCGTTTCATCTCTCCGGCGGTACGACCGAGTGTCTGCTTGTGGACTGTCTGCCTGAGGGAAAGATCACACGCCTTGCGGCGACAAACGATCTTAACGCCGGGCAGGTTGTAGACCGCGTCGGCGGGATGCTGGGCCTGCCGTTTCCGGCGGGGCCTGCGCTCGATGCGCTGGCGCAGACGTCGCAGAAGCGTTATCATCCCCGCATGGCTTTCACAGACGGCGGGCCGTGTTTATCCGGCGTCGAAAATCAATGCCGCGCGATGAAGGAACGGGAAGAAGCCCCTTGTGATGTGGCGCGTTTTTGTTTGGATTCTATTCTTGCGGCGCTGACGCTCATGGCAGAAAACGCCAAGGAGCAGACGGGACTTTCCACCATGCTGTTTGCGGGCGGGGTGATGTCCAACACGATCATCCGTGCCGCAATCGAAGAGCGCTTCGGCGGTATTTTCGCGCCGCCCGTTTTTTCCGCGGACAACGCGGCGGGAATCGCGGTTTTGACCGCATATCGAGGCCGAGCGGATTTGTGATCCAAAAGATATTTTCCCCGGATTATCAAAGGAGTGAAACGCTGAAATGCCCATCCCGGTTCTGCGCGTGTCTCAGCTTAATCGCTTTGTACGGTCTCTGCTTGAGTCTGCGCCGCAGCTTTCAGAGGTTTATCTTCGCGGTGAGATTTCAAATCTTTCCTATTATCCGGCCTCCGGGCATTATTATTTTTCCCTCAAGGATGAGGCCGCTTCGGTGCGCGCGGTGATGTTTCGCTCCAATGCGGCTCTTCTTCGCTTTATTCCGGAAAACGGCATGAGTGTGCTGGCGCGCGGCGCGGTCACGCTGTACGAACGGGACGGGCTTTATCAGCTCACCGTGTCTGAGCTTGTACCGGACGGCGCAGGAGCGCGCGCAGTGATGCTCGAACAGCTGCGCCGCCGCCTGACGGAGGAGGGTTTGTTTTCTCAGGAGAAAAAGCGCCCTCTGCCGAAAAATCCCGGTGTAATCGGCATTGTCACCTCGCCGCAGGGCGCAGTGCTGCATGACATTCTGAGTGTGGTCGAAAGAAAAGCGCCGGATCTCCGTTTGCTGCTTGCTCCCGCGGCCGTACAGGGCAGGGAAGCAGCCGCCTCTGTCGCGCGGGCGATTCGCCTTTTGGGTGAGGATGGGCGCAGCGACGTGATTTTGCTGGCGCGCGGCGGCGGATCCGCCGAGGATTTGTGGGCTTTTCAGGAAGAAGAGTCGGTGCGTGCCGTGGCGTCTTCGCCGATTCCGGTGATTTCAGCGGTGGGTCACGAGACAGACACGACGCTCTGCGACTGGGCCGCGGACTGCCGCGCAGCCACCCCGACGGCAGCCGCGGAGATTGCGCTCGGCGGCAGAGAAGATCTGCGTGTGCGCCTTTCTCAAAAGGGAGAAGCTCTCTCTGCGGCGATTCGATTTCGTCTGAATGAGAACGATCGTCTGTTTTCAGAAAGAAAATCCAAAATTTCTTCTTTAGATTCCGCTTTTCTTCTTGCTGAGCAGGAAAAAAGATTGTATAATATCACAGAAAAGATGCATAATCTTCGATCGGATCTTTTGCGCAGGCAGGAAGAAAAGATATTGACCCGGGCGGGTCAGCTTGATTTGCTCAGCCCTCTTCGTGTGCTGGCGCGCGGATATTCGATTACGCAAAAGAACGGCGTTCCTCTGCAAAACGTGTCACAGCTTTTGGCGGGGGATACGGTAGAGACGCGTTTTGCCGAGGGACGACTGCTGTCCGTCGTAACGGAGGTAATACAAGATGACATTTGAAGAATCTTTACAGCGTCTGGATGAGATTATCGAGACGCTCGGCGGCGGACGTTCGACGCTTGAGGATTCCCTTGCCCTGTATGAAGAGGGAGTTCTCCTGCTTCGGACATGCGAAAAGCGCCTTGCCGATGCGCATACAAAACTGGAGACGCTTTCCGATCTGCGGGAGGATGGATAAATGACTTATGAAGAAAGATACCAAGAGGACTGTACGGCGGTAGAGGCGGCACTTGCCGTTTCTCTGGCGGCGCCGGATGATCTGCTGCAGAAAAAAGTTCTGGATGCGATGCGCTACAGTCTGCTCGGCGGAGGCAAGCGTGTGCGCGCCGTGCTCGCGCTGGAAACCTGCGCGGCACTCGGAGGAAACCGCAGGGATGCAATTCCCGCTGCGTGTGCTCTTGAGATGGCGCATGCCTATTCTCTGATCCACGATGATTTGCCTTGTATGGATGACGACGATCTGCGCCGCGGCAAGCCCTCGTGCCATGTTGCCTTTGGCGAGGCGGCTGCGGTTCTGGCCGGAGACGGTTTGCAGACGCTGGCCTTTGAGACGCTTTCGAACGAGGATACGGTGCAGAGGCTCGGCGCTGAAAAAGCGCTTTTGCTTGTGCGCTGTTTGGCGCAGGCAATCGGCGAATACGGCATGCTCGGCGGTCAGAGCATCGACGTCGAGTATGAGGGGTGTCCTCTGACGCCCGCGCAGCACCGTGCGATGGCTGCGATGAAGACCGGCGCGCTTTTGACTGCGGCGGCAGAGACCGGCTGTATCTGTGCCGGGCAAAAAGACGCAATTTCCGCTGTGAGGCGTTTCGGTGCGGCAATAGGAGAAGCTTTTCAGGTAGTGGACGATATTCTCGATGTGACGGGCGATGCGGCTGCTCTCGGCAAACCTGTCGGAAGCGACGCCGCAGAACAGAAAAATACTTTTGTTACGATGCTGGGCCTTTCAGGCGCGAGAGAAAAGGCGGAACTTCTCTGCGAAGAGGCGCTTTCGGCGCTTTCTGTGCTCTGCCCTGATAATGACTTTCTTCCGGAGCTGGTGCGTCGGCTCTCAAAGCGAACCTTCTGAAATTTTATGGAAAAGGAGCCGCTATGAACGAAAAAAAACTTCTTTGCTCTGCGGCGCGCGACCGGCGTGTTCTGCGGCGTATGACACTGCCGCAGCTGCAGGCGCTTGCGGGCGAGATTCGTGCCGAATTAGTTGAGACGACTTCCCGCACGGGGGGACATCTCGCATCCAATCTCGGCAGTGTGGAACTGACACTTGCGCTTCTGCGCGTGCTCGACGTGCCGCAGGATAAGATCGTGTGGGACGTGGGACATCAATGCTATGCCTATAAAATGCTGACCGGACGTCTCGACCGTTTCGGCACCCTCCGGCAGGAGGGCGGAATTTCCGGCTTTCCCAAAGCGGCGGAAAGCAAATATGACAGTTTTGTCGCGGGGCACGCCAGTACGTCTTTGGCGGCGGCCTACGGATTAAAGCGTGCGATGACCCTTTCCGGTGACCGGCACACGGTCGCGGCGGTGGTGGGTGACGGCTCTTTTACCGGGGGCATGATTTACGAGGGCCTTAACAATATCGGTAAAAGCAAAGAGAATCTCATCGTGATTCTCAACGACAATGAAATGGCGATCTCGAAAAACGAGGGCGCCTTTGCAAAATATCTTTCGGTAATTCGCTCCAAGCCGGAATATTTTCGGGTAAAGAGTGCGACGGAGCAGACGATCAAAAAAATCCCCGTCGTCGGCAAGCCGCTGCGTGACATCCTTGCGGAATCCAAAACAATCCTAAAGCGCACAATCTATCCGAGCACCTTTTTCGAGGAATTCGGTTTCACCTATTTTGGTCCGGTGGATGGGCATGATCTCGCGGCGCTGTGCAGTGTGCTGACGCAGGCTAAAAAGAACGACGGGCCTTCCTTCGTGCATATTGAGACGAAAAAAGGAATGGGCTATACGCCGGCTGAACAAAATCCCGGAGAGTTTCACGGCGTGTCAAAATTTGATCCCGCTACGGGAGAACCGCTTTGTGCCGCAGGGGAGAGCTTTTCCGCCGTATTTGGAAAAGAGCTTGCCCGTCTCGCGGGAGAGGACCCCGACATTGTGACGATCACCGCCGCGATGGAGCACGGAACGGGCCTGCAGTATTTTTCACGCAAGTGGAAAAAGCAGGGCCGATACTATGATGTGGGCATTGCAGAGGAATTCGGCGCGACATTTGGCGCGGCTCTTGCCGCGGGGGGAAAAAAGCCCGTGTTCGCCGTGTATTCGACATTTTTGCAGCGAGCCTACGATCAGCTGATTCACGATGCAGCCATTGAAAAGAGGCATCTTGTGCTTGGCGTAGACCGCGCGGGTGTTGTCGGCGACGACGGAGAGACGCATCAAGGCGTCTTTGACGCGGCGTTTCTTTCAACCGTTCCGGGGATGACCGTGTTTGCTCCCTGCAATTATGCTGAGCTTCGGGCGATGCTGCATACGGCGCTTTATGACTGCGACGGCCCGGCGGCAGTGCGGTATCCTCGCGGCGGGGAAGAGCTGTCTCTTTCTGAATATGTTCCCACGGGTGCAGCCTATGATCTCTTGACTGTGTTAGAAAGCAAAAAGAGCGACACCCTTCTTGTGACATACGGACGTATCACGGCAGCTGCGCTTGAAGCGGCCGATCAGGCGGGAGCGGATGTTTTAAAATTAAACCGAATTCTGCCGCTCGATCCTCAGGCAGTCAAGGCTGCGATGCCTTACCGCCGGGTTTTCTTCGCAGAGGAAGGAATTGCCGCCGGCGGCATCGGAATGCAGTTTCTCGCGCGCCTGTCGCTTGCGGGATTTCGGGGAAAAACCGCGTTGCGCGCCATTGACGGCTTTGTACCGCAGAGCACGGTGCCAGCGGCCTTGGCGCGGCTCGGCCTTGATGCCGAGGGACTGCTTTTGTGGATGAAAGAGGAAACAACGTGAAAAAACGATTGGATATTGCGCTGGTAGAGCGCGGACTTGTTTCCGGGCGCGACCGTGCAAAAGCGCTGATTATGGCCGGACAGGTCTATGTCAATGACCAGAAATATGATAAGGCGGGCGAAGAGATCCGCGATACAGACCGGATTGAGGTGCGGGGCGAGACGCTTCGTTATGTCAGCCGCGGCGGTCTGAAGCTGGAAAAGGCCCTTGCGGTTTTTCCCTTGACGCTGAAGGGAAAGACTTGCTGCGATTTTGGCGCGTCTACCGGCGGGTTTTCCGATTGTATGCTGCAGAACGGCGCGAAAAAGGTCTATGCGTTTGATGTGGGATATGGACAGCTTGCATGGAGTCTGCGCAGCGATGCGCGTGTTGTAAACTTTGAGCGCACCAATATCCGCTATCTGACCGGAGAAGAAATCGACGCACCTGTGGATTTTATCAGTGTGGATGTCTCCTTTATCTCATTGACGCTGATTCTTCCCGTTGCATATCGCCTTCTGAAAGACGGGGGTGAGGCGGTTTGTCTCATTAAGCCGCAGTTTGAGGCGGGACGCGAGAAGGTCGGGAAAAAAGGTGTGGTGCGGGATCCCGCTGTTCATCTCGAAGTGATAGAAAAGATCATTGTCCATGCATTAGGACTTGGATTTACTGTAAAGGATATCAGCTTTTCACCTGTGAAAGGACCGGAAGGAAACATCGAATATCTGCTGTATCTTGCGAAAGATGGCCAGAGCCTTCGCCTTGTGGAGGAAGAAGCTGCCGCCGCAGCGGTGCAGGAAGCACACGCCGCGCTTGATGCATAAGAGTATAAGGACAAACGGTCTATTCATAAAATTTATAAAGTGATAAAAGCTGCAGAGTGTTTTGAGGTCTTATGGAAATAACAGCCTGCCCTGCAGAACCTTGTTAAAAAGGGGGGAGAGCCGCCTTGCGGGTATCTCTTGTAATAAAAACAGATGTGCCGAACGCGGATGTGATTACCAAACGCGTGATAACGGCTTTAAAAGAGTTTGACATTGAGCCTCTGATTTTTTCGCAGGATGCAGAAAGATTTTCTCTTTCTCCAAAGGACTGCGGCTTTACCGCTGCGCGGGAGGAGCTTTTTTCCCTTTGTGATGCAGTCATCGCTGTGGGAGGGGACGGAACAATCTTTCACGCCGCCGCCGACGCGATGATTTGGGAAAAACCTGTTCTCGGCATCAATGCCGGACGGCTCGGCTTTTTGGCGCAGATGGAACTTGACGACCTTTCACCGCTTGCAGATTTTGTCGCCGGGCGTTATACGGTAGAGGAACGTCTCGTTCTTGAGGCCGAGATTATTCGCCCGGAACGAAAAAAGAAAACGGTCAGAGCGATCAACGACATTGTGTTTTCCCGTCCGGATTTCGGCCGTGTGTTTGATATTGAGGTGTGCTGCAACGATGGTCCGGTGGGCGTGTACCGTGCCGACGGCATTATCTTTGCGACGCCGACGGGTTCGACGGCATATTCTCTTTCGGCGGGCGGCCCGATTGCAGATCCTACCATCGACTGCATTATTATGACGCCGATGGCCTCGCACAGCCTTGTTTCGCGTTCCATCGTGTTCTCCGCAGACAAGATACTGACAGCGCACTCACCGGACAGCGGTACGGATGCATTTTATCTTGTCGCCGACGGACGTCCTGTGGACGCTGTTGCACAGAACGATATTGTCATCATTCGAAAGTCGCGCTTTCGCACAAGGTTTATTTGTCTGCATGGGCACAATTTTTACCATATTCTAAATGAAAAAATGAAACGCAGGGGGTAATGAAAATGATGAAATCCAAGCGGCAGGAGGCAATCCTGCGTTTGATCGGAACCGAAGCGATCGACACGCAGGAAGGTCTGCTCGAACGGCTCGCGCAGAGCGGATTTACGGTGACGCAGGCGACCATCTCCCGCGATATCCGCGAGCTTAATATTCACAAAGTGCGCGATGAGACGGGACGATACCGTTATGTTTCCAATTATGTCGGCAGCGCGACGAATAAAATGTCGAGCAAGTTTTCCGTCATTTTCGCTGAGGCTGCCGTGGCCATCGACTATGCGCAGAATATTGTCGTGGTCAAATGTCACACCGGCATGGCGAACGCTGCCTGCGCGACATTTGACGCGGCACAGATTTCCGACGTGATCGGTACGCTTTCCGGAGACGATACGTTTTTCATTGTAACCCGTACACCGGAAGGCGCCGCCGATATCTGCGGCCGTCTGCGCGCTTTGATCGGACAATAACTTTCTTCAGACGGAAAAAGAGGTGAGAGGGCCGTGCTTTCAGAATTGAATATTCGAAATATTGCGGTCATTTCGCGCGCTGATATTGTGTTTCAAAGCGGTTTTAATGTCTTTACGGGCGAGACCGGCGCCGGAAAATCGATTCTGATCGGTGCAATCGGCGCGGTTCTGGGGTTTCGCACGCCGAAAGAACTGATTCGTACCGGTGAGGCAAAGGCATCTGTTTCGGCATTGTTTACAAGGATATCTCCCGCCGTCTGTGAAAAAATTTCAGCTCTCGGCGTAGAATGCGGTGGAGAATTGTCTCTTTCGCGGGAGATAACGGCGGATTCCACCGTCTGCCGTGTAAACGGACAAGCCATTACCGCGGCAATGCTGCGTCAGATCGGCTCGCTTTTGATGAATATCCACGGGCAGATGGATAATCAAATGCTTTCCTCGCCCGATTTTCACCGTCAGTTTGTCGATTCCTTCGGCGGATTAGAGGGTCTGCGAGAGAACTACAGCGTGTGTTTTTCAGCATTTTGCGAGGCCGAAAAGCGTCTGCGCTCGGTGGAAACGGATGCCCGCGAGCGCGAGCGCAGGCTGGATTTGCTGCGTTACCAGACCGGCGAGATCGAAGAATGCCGTTTTCTTTCCGGCGAAGAAGAAGAACTTTGCGCAAGGCGTTCTGTGATTCGCAACGCCGAGCGTCTGACGGAGCTGCTTTCGTGCTGCCGGCTGCTTCTTTCAGGCGGTGACGAGGGAGACGGTGCGGTCGAAATGACCGAAGAGGCTGCGCAGAACCTGACCCGGGCGGGAGAGTTGATGGAATCTCTTCAACCGCTGGCGCAGCGGCTGGAGACGCTTTCCTATGATATGCAGGACGCGGCCGAGGAACTGCGGGACCGCTTTGAAGAGCTGGAATTTGATCCCCGTGAGCTGGATGAAATTGAAGAACGCATCGATCTGATCCATCGGATGGAAAAAAAGTACGGAGGGACCATCGATGAGATTCTTCTTTATTACGATAAAGCTTGTCAAGAGTTAGAACGGATCGAATCCGCGGATCTTTCTGCGGACGAGCTGCGCGCTCGCCGGGATGCTGCGCGGGAAGATGCACAGAATGCGGCCGCCGCGCTGACCGCCGCGCGTCTCGAAGCATCGTCCCGCTTTGCGGACGCGGTGAGAAAGGAACTCGCCGACCTCGATATGCCGCAAGTCATCTTTGAGGTGTGCATCTGCGAGGCGCCTCTCGGAGAAAGCGGCGCGGATGAGGTTGAATTCCTTTTGTCGGTCAACCCCGGCGAAACGCCGAAGCCTCTGGCAAAGATTGCCTCGGGAGGTGAAATGAGCCGCATTATGCTTGCGATCAAGAATGTCATCTCCGGTGTCGACGATCTCGGCACGCTGATTTTTGACGAGGTGGATACCGGCGTAAGCGGGCGCGCCGCCCAGAAGGTCGGTGCAAAGCTGAGATCTGCCGCCAAGGACCGCCAGATTCTTTGCGTAACGCATCTTGCGCAGGTCGCCGCATATGCGGATTTTCATCTTTTGATTGAGAAACGGGTGGAGGAGGAACGGACCTTTACCTCTGTGACGCCTCTTTCCCGGGACGGACGCATTCATGAGCTTGCCCGCATTATGAGCGGAGAGACCGTAACGGCGGCTGCGCTTGAAAGCGCGGGACAGCTGCTTGCGTTTTCTCAGGGAGAGGCTTGACAAGCTTTATAAAATCGGCTATAATCGCACCATTGGCTGTGATGGGAAGAAGTACCTGTGTATTTTCGGCTCAGAGAGCTCCCGGCAGGTGAAAGGGAGTGCCGAAATCCGGAGAAATACATCCCGGAGCTGCGGCTTTGAATTTTTAGTAGAGGCCGCCGGGTATGCCCGTTACAGCATGGCGGGAGTCAGACTTTCCCGTGCCGAGGCCGCTTTTGCGGCAAACAGAGGTGGTACCGCGTATCGAAAAATACGCCCTCTGCTCTTTCGTCAAAACGAGAGGGCAGAGAGGCGTTTTTTGTTATAAGAAAAGAAGAAAGACAAAGCGGCGGCTTTATTGCGCGGCGGCGTCACAAAAGGAGAAAATACGATGAAAATTTACGACGAGCTGGTTGCCCGCGGGCTGATCGCCCAGGTGACCGACGAGGCGGAGATCCGTGAGCTGATTGACAACGGCAAAGCGACTTTCTATATTGGCTTTGACCCGACGGCTGACAGCCTTCATGTAGGACATTTTATGGCGCTGTGTCTGATGCGCCGCCTGCAGCTGGCGGGCAATCGGCCGGTCGTGCTGATCGGCGGCGGTACCGGCTATATCGGAGATCCTTCGGGACGTACCGATATGCGTTCGGTGATGACGCCGGAGACGATTCAGCACAACTGCGACTGCTTTAAAAAGCAGATGGAACGCTTTATCGAGTTTGGAGAGGGCAAGGCCGTTATGGTCAATAATGCCGACTGGCTCCTTAAACTCAATTATGTCGATCTTTTGCGCGAGGTGGGGGCGTGCTTCTCCGTCAACAACATGCTGCGTGCGGAATGCTATAAGCAGCGCATGGAAAAGGGCCTGTCCTTCCTCGAATTCAACTATATGATTATGCAGAGCTACGACTTCTATCACCTCTATCAGCATTACGGCTGCAACATGCAGTTCGGCGGCGATGACCAGTGGTCGAACATGCTCGGCGGCACGGAGCTGATCCGCAAGAAGCTCGGCAAGGACGCTTATGCGATGACCATCACGCTGCTGATGAACTCTGAGGGCAAAAAGATGGGCAAGACTGCCAGCGGCGCGGTGTGGCTCGACCCAGAGAAGACCTCTCCCTATGATTTCTTCCAGTACTGGAGAAATGTTGGGGACGCCGATGTGCTCAAGTGCATTCGCATGCTGACCTTCCTACCGCTCGAGCAGATCGACGAGATGGATCAGTGGGAGGGGAATCAGCTCAATGCTGCCAAGGAACTTCTTGCTTTTGAGCTGACAAAGCTTGTTCACGGCGAGGAAGAAGCGCAGAAAGCGCTTGACGCTGCACGCGCGATCTTTGGAGCGGGTGCGGACAGCGAGCACATGCCGACGACGGAGATGTCTGTTTCCGCTGAGGGCATCTCTGTGATCGAGCTTGTTAAGGCCGCGGGATTTGCATCGTCCAACGGGGAGGCACGTCGTCTGATTCAGCAGGGCGGCGTCTCGGTGGATGAGAAAAAAATCACCGATCCTGCCGAAAAGCTGCCTGCTTCCGCTTTTGATGAAAAGGGCTTTGTGGTCGTGAAAAAGGGAAAGAAGGCATTTCATAAGATTGTACGCGTCTGAAAAACTCTGACAGATAAAGACCGCTGCGAAAGCTCTTTGCTTCGCGGCGGTCTTTTTAATACAGAAAAGGAAAACTGTGATTGTCTTTGCCATATAAAGATGAAATTCGCACTTTTTACTCGGAGGCCGCAGGCAACGGAGAAGAGGATGTCTTGGGCTCTTCCATCGGCGGTTCGGCTGAGGTGTTTTCGGATTCCCATTGCGTTTCGACCGGCGCGGTTTCCGCTTCTGAAAAATCCGTATACGCGAAAACCTCATTATAGGGGTCGTCGATGAAGATCCGGTCCTTCAGCCCGGAGGCAATGCGGATTTCTGTTTGGATCTCATCTTCCATTCGATAGGAGGAAATTTTTTGTTCTTTCAGATCTTTTAAGAAAAGATCCTTGCAGTCGAACCAGCGCTTTAAATTGCTCAGATGATGCCATGATATTCCCAGAACTCCGGAAAAGTTTGGATCTTCATACTCGTAAAACTCGTAAAAACTCGGCTTATGCTGTTCCGAAGTGTAAGTGACAGTCCATTCAATGGTGTTTTCGGGCAGACTATCGCTGTAAGTAATCTTGGTGGTTCCATAATAGTTGTCGATGTTTTCGAGACGAAACGGTTTGACACTGTCTGCGGGGACGGATACCGTGTGCTTTTCTGTGGCGTATTGCGAATTTATGATGTGCTCTCCGCCGTATTCGAAGGAGGAGTATTCCACAAAGGCTACGCCCGCACCGATGCCGGTCAGAAGAATCCCGGCGCAAAAAATCAGCAGCAGGATTTTGGTTGTTTTACGCATACATCATTTCTCCTTTGCAGTATGTCGGATGATTTTTTCGATGAAAACCGCCAGCAGGCAGAACGCTGTAAGTGCGAATGGAAGAAAAACAACTTTACGCATGTTTTGCACGCTCCTTTACGCGGATAGTCACTTTTTGAGGGAGAAAAACGATTGAGAACATCAAAAGAACCAACGACGTCAATATAAGAGCCCATCCAATAACGGCAATCGTCACACCGATGAGTGGGTATTCTGCAAGCAGAAGCACCGCCGCCGTTCCGAGAAAGGACAGAACAGGAAGAGCTAAAAAAGCGAAAAAGATTCCCGCAAAGAGAGCCGCAGTCTTTAAAAGAACAGAGGAAAGAGAGTGCATTTTATGCATCTTCAGACGCCTCCTCTAAAGGCATTTTGTTTTTTTGAGGCTTGAAAACCAAACCGAACAGCAGCAGAGAAGCCGTGCCAAGAATCAAGACACCGCCGAGGGCGGCGGTTGTGACGCCGATCAGAGGATACCCTGCGAACAAAAGCACCGCTGCCGTCCCGAGAAACAGAAGAAGCATCAGCCCGAGAAAAGCGAAAAACGCTCCGGTACAAAATGCCGCGGCCTTTAAGCAGAAGAAAAAGCACCATTCGGCAAAATGAAGAATCGCGGCGGCAGCCGTAATGCAGAAAGATAGAACTTTGCCCGGAAGAGAACAAATTGTTTTCTTCCAGCCATTTTCTCCGGATATTTTCTTTGGGCGGGAATCTTTTTCTTTTCGATGTGTAAGAAAAGCTTTCCACCGGTTTGCCGCCCAGAGAAAGGGAGCCTTTATTCCGCCGCAAAGCGCATTCCACACTTTTTTAAGCGAGCCCGCTGCGGATGAAGCCGCATGATTCAAAGAATTTTGCGGAGGATGCACCGCCTGCTCCCGATAAGAGGGACGTACATGGTACGCCTCCAAAATATCCGCTGCCAGACGGTCGATCTCTCCGAAATCGCGGATGGCTTCTTCCTCGCTCATGCCGTTCTGCATTTTCAGTTCAATGTGTTGTCCGTACTCGTCGAGAATGTCTTTTTGTTCGTTATCGTCGAGAATCTCAAGATATCCCGAAAGTTCTTTCAGAAATTCTTCTTTACGCATCCTTACACTCCTTCAAAAAGCGGCATACGCTGGTTTGAAATTCGTCCCATTCCTGTTCAAGACGCTCGCGGTAGAGAACGCCTGCCGCGGTCAGATGGTAGTATTTTCTCGGAGGACCTTCCGAAGATTCGCGCAGGTATGTCTCAAAATAATTTTCGTTTGTCAGGCGTTTGAGCAGGGGATAGATTGTGCCCTCGTTGACATCGACCACGGCGGATACTTCTTCTACCAATTCATAGCCATAACGGTCTCTTTTCCGCACCGCTTCGAGGACGATCAATTCAAGCACGCCTTTTTTAAATTGTGCATTCATAGGGTCCCTCCCGTCTTCTATTATATTAAAACAGCTATTATGCAATGTCAAGTACTAAATTTTTAAAATTAGTCTTATTCACCAGAAAATGCCCCCAATAGATAAAAGGTAAAAAATACCGAACCCGCAAAGGCGGGTGGATAATGTACAATAACTTGCGCAAATTGGAAACCGCATAAAAGAAGACATAGCTTGCAGGCTCTGGTAGAATGAAG
>CAKQGD010000044.1 GCA_934232845.1 uncultured Oscillospiraceae bacterium | reverse complement strand
GGCTGTGTACCCTGCTGCATGCACCGGCGGAAAAGGTGCAGCAGGCGGTCCAGATCATTCGCAGCCTGAATCCGATCCCCTCACAGGGCTTTATGACGGAGGAGACGGTCGGCTATGTCCAGCCGGAGGCAGCGGTCCGCTGTGAAGGAGAAAAGCTGGTCATTGATAGGAATGACTGTGCACTTCCGCATGTGCGCATCGATCCCGTATACGGTGCGATGATCGACACGGAGGAGTTTGAGGAGGCAAGAGAATATCTTCAGAAGAAACAGACGGAGGCGAAGAGCCTGCTTGTGAATCTGGACGGCCGTATGCGTACGGTCTCGCGGGTGATATATGAGGTCGTGCAGGCGCAGCGGGAATACTTCCTGCATGGCGCGGCTCTGTGTCCGCTGACGATGCAGCAGCTGGCGGATTGGCTTGAGCTGAATGTTTCAACGGTCAGCCGTGCCATCAAGGGGAAATACATTCAGTTTGGCTCGAAGGTGTTCCCCATTCGAGACCTGCTGACAGCAACGTTGCAGACGGCGAACGGAGACAGCGTTTCCGTGGAGGCGGCCAAGCAGCAGATACGCCGCTTTGTTGCCGCGGAGGACCCGAAGCGGCCCTTGTCCGACGAGGTGCTCTCGCAGGCGCTTGCCAGCGCGGGTATCCCGATCTCGCGGCGGACCGTTGCAAAATACCGCAGTGAAATGGGAATACCGACAGCAGGGATACGCAAACGCCAGCTCCCATAGCTGCTTGAAAAGGAATACAGCCGCAGGCAATAGCCTGCGGCTGTATTCCTTTGTTCTTAGTCCTGCGTATTGAGGATCAGGAAAGAGAGGGCGGATCAGCCGAGCATATCGACCACGGAATTGTAGAAGTCAGTGCCGACGGTATCCTTCAATTCCTCACGGACGGGAGCGGTCGCTTCAGCAAAAACGGCCTTCTGCTCGGGGGTGAGCTGGACAAGCTCGACGTTCAGGTCCTTCAGATTCTGGGGGACGATCTCGTTTTCAAACTGCTTGCCGAGATCGATGGAATATTCCTGCGTCATGGCAACAGTCTCATCGAACTGGGCCTTGAGGTCGTCGGGAAGACTGTTGTAGAAGTCGCTGGTGACCATCAGGCAGTGATAAAACTCGGAGGACTGAAGCTGGGTAACGTATTTGGTGACCTCATAGAAGCCCTCTTTCCAGAAGTTGACGAAGGGAGTCATGATGCCGTCCACAGTACCCTGCTGCACGGCGGAGAAGGTTTCACCGAAAGCCATCGCAATGGGGGAAGCGCCCATGGCGCTCAGGGTCTTGACAAAGTAATCGGACTGCGCGGAACGGAGCTTCAGACCCTTGAAATCATCGGGCGTGGTGATGGCATGCTTGCTGTTGCCCACGGCATTGGAGCCGGTGGAGTACCAAACGAGGGGACGGACGCCGGTGGTCTTTTCAAATTTCGCGTCGAGGTCCTTCCACATGTCGCTCTGGATGACCTTCTGGGACTCGTCAACGCCGTCGAACATATAGGGGAAGTCGAGAATGTTGTACTCGGGCATATTGCTGTACTTAGCCAGAGCGGAAGGGGCGGCGGGGGACATCTCATAGGCACCGGACATGAGGTTCGTCATCGCCTCGTCATCGCCGCTGGAAAGCTGACCGGAGGGATACACATCGACCTTGATGCGGCCATTGGTCTTTTCCTCCAGCGTGTCGGCAAAGTATTCGGCGACCATGTAAACAAGGCTGCCTTCGCTGTTGCCGTGGGAATAGCGGATGGTGTACTCGGGGGCGCTTGTGGCGGGATCGTTGCTGTCGTTCGAGCCGGGGTTGGACGGCTCGTCCTTTTTACCGCACGCCATAAGGCTGAGGGTAAGTGCGAGAGCAAGAGACAGAGCAAGTAGCTTTTTCATTTTGTTTCTCCTTTTTGTTTGATTATCATTGGCCGACCACACGATCATGATCAGCGTATGAACGGAATAGGGAATAGGCTGCGGACGGTCACGCGCCCATATTCATGCCGAGCAGATGCGGCAGGAAATAGGTGAGCTGCGGGACGAATGTGACCAGAAGCAGAGCGACCAGAAGAGAAAGGATCAGCGGAAGCAAATACTTGAAAATGCTGGCAAATGAGGTGTTGCCGATTTTCGCACCGGTGAATGCGCACAGACCCATGGGCGGCGTGCAAAGACCGATGGCGAGGTTGATGATCATGATCATTCCGAAGTGGTAGGTGTTGACGTTATAGCTGGCGGCGAGGGGAACGAACAGCGGCGTAAGGATAAGGATAGCCGAGGTCGTTTCCATGAACATACCGACGACCAGCAGGACCAGATTGATGAAGATCAGGAATACCACGCGGGAGGAGATCACGGAGTTCGTCCATGCGGTCAGTGCCTGCGGAACGCGCTCCATGGCGAGCAGGCGGCCGAACACGAGAGCAGGACCAACGATGATTAGAACGCTGGCGGCGCTCGACGCCGTATCGACAAAGATCTTGACGACGTCCTTGAAGGTGATCTCTTTGTAAATAACGAGACCGAGGAAGAGACTGTAGAGGCAGGCAATAACGGCGACCTCGGTGGGCGTGCAGATGCCGCCATAGATGCACACAAGAATAATGACGGGCATCAGCAGGGAGAGCCAGCCGTCCTTAAGGGAGTGCAGGATCTCCTTCGCGCTCTTTCTAGTTCCGGTGCCGACGTAGCCTTCCTTCTTGCAAATCAAGTAGTTCATCACGCCCATGCAGATGCCCATCAGAGCGCCGGGGACCAGGCCGCCGGCGAAGAGCGTGCTGACCGATTTGCCGGCCATGACGCAGAACGGAATGAACAGTACGCTGGGCGGGACAATGGGTCCCATGGTGGAGGCGCAGGCGGCTAGCGCCGAGGCATATTCACGGCTGTAGCCGCGGTTGACCATCATCGGGATCATCAGCGCGCCGATGGCGGCGATCGTAGCCACAGCGGAACCGGCGATAGCCGCGAAGAAGAAGCAGGCAACGATCGTGATCAGACCGAAGCCGCCGGTGTGATGACCGACAAGGGATTCGCAGAAGTTGATGATGCGGTCGGCGATACCGCCCTCGCACATGATGTTGCCGGCGAGCATGAAGAACGGGATCGCCAGCAGGGTAAAGGAGTCGCATCCGGTGAAGATGCCGGAAACGTTGCTCATAATGGAATATCCGCCGTCAACGCTCAGAACGAGATTGCTCAGAAGAATGCTGAATGCCATCGGCAGATGGATCAGGATGCAGATCAGAAAGATTGCCAGTAAACCAAGTGTTCCCATAAAAACCTCCTAAAATAACGGGATCATCAATCAAGAGCTTCCGGCTTTTTGCGGAGGTACTCTCGATAAAACAGGCCGATCAGCCGAAGGATCATCAGAAGAAACCCAGTAGGGATCGCCAGATAAATAAGCCACATGGGGACATGCATGGCGGTGGAGACCTCGCCGCGGTGGAAGACCGTCATGGTATAGGTGGCGGATAGATAGAAGAACCAACCACAGACGCCGAGCCAGAGAAGCGTGGTAAAGCATTCCATCCAGTGGCAGACCTTTTCGGGCAGGACCTGTGTCAGAAGGTCGACCGTGATGTGGGACTTGAGCGGGATACAGGAGGCGCTGCCGACGAAGATGGTCCAGATGAACATATAGCGGACGCACTCCTCGACCCAGATGATGGACTTATCGAGAAGGTAACGGGAAAAGACCTCTGCGGACATTAAAACGGTCATGATCGCCAGCAGCACAGCGCAGAACAGGGCTTCCGGCTTTTTCTTTAAGTATTCCATAGTAATCTCCTTTGCGTTGGCTCAATTTTCACCCTTGGACAGCTTGTCAAGAATGGTCGCAAATACCTTGATGCCCTTGAGATAGCCGTCGATGACAAGGCTTTCGTTCGGCGCGTGATTGCTGTTGTCCAGCGCGCCGTAGGGAATATAGATGTTCGGAATGCCGAGCTGGTCGACGAAGTTGGAATTGGGGCCGAAGCCGCCGATGCCGGGAAGAATGACGGGCTCTTTGTCCCAGACCTCGCGGACGGCGGCACAGAGCAGCGGCATGCAGGGGGAATCGAGCGGCGTGCGGTAGGGGGTCATCATGCTGCAGGGCGTGATGGTAACGTCCTCATAGCCGCGCTTGTCCAGATGCTCACGCAGCAGCTGCAGTGTTTTCTCCGGCGTTTGATTGGGGACGAGGTTCAGATCGAGACGGCAGGTCGCGGAGTTGGGAATGACGTCCTTTACGCCGTCGGCGTAGCCGGCGCCGATGTAACCGATGTTGCAGGTCGGCTCATAGATGTAGTTGTAATAGAAGTTGTCGCCCGTGCGGTTGTTCAGGAAAGAGGTGACCTTCAGCGTGTTGAGCATGGTCTGCGCATCGAAGGGAATGCGGTCGATGGCGTCGAGGTCCATCTGCGTGAGCGGGGCAACGTCGTCGTAGAAGTGGTCGAGCTTTACAAAGCCGTCCTCGCCCTTGAGTGTGCTCAGAAGCGTGACGAGACGCCAGACGGGACTCGGCACGGCGGGAGCATACATGGAGTGCAGGTCCTTTTCTCCGCCCTTTACCGTCAGGTCGACGGAGCACATACCCTTGAGGCCGAGGAACAGGACCGGACGGCCCGATTCGTGGATTTTGGAGTCCGAGGAGAGAAGGAAGTCGGCCTCGAGCATATCCTTGTGCTCGGAAACGAACTTGGGCAGATGCGGGCTGCCGATCTCTTCCTCGCCGTCGAAGATGAACTTGAGATTCACGGGGACCTCGCCGTACAGGTCACGATACGTTTCGTAACCGAGCAGATAGGTCATCGTCTGGCCCTTGTCGTCGGAGGCGCCGCGGCAGTAGATCTTGCGGTTGACGATGGTCGGCTCAAAGGGCTCTGTGTTCCATGCGGCGACCGGCTCGATCGGCATGACATCATAATGGCCGTAAATCAGGATCGTGGGCGCGTCGTCGGCATAGTGCTTTTCACCGAAAACGTAAGGGAAGCCGTCCGACGGATAGATAGCGGAGGTAAAGCCGTCCGCTTCCAGCATAGAGAGCAGAAGCTGCGCGCAGTCCATCATGGTATCGACCGAGGCGGTATAGCTGATCGTCTGCTTGCGCAGGAGCGGCTTGAGGCGTTCGATATACTCGTTCTCGTGTGCATCGACATACTCATACAATTCTTTTCTTGTCATTTATGGTGTACACTTCCTTTCAAATCAGTCATTTAAGGACTTGCCTATATGCAAGCAAATCCTGTGCCAAATCCGGAATGCTCCTTTTTCCGTGCTTTTCGTCGAAAAGAGAGCCCCAGAGAGAAAAAAGAGCGCGACAATTTTGAACACATGCGTTGTTTTTGAGCATCATTTATGCTGGACCGGCGGAGGAAACGGCCGGAGAGGGAAAAATAAAAGATAAGCGAGAGAAAAAGCGGAAAAGGATAGCGCTGTAAGCTTTTTCTCTCGCTTATCTTCGATCCTTATGGAAATGCTCAGGTCCCTCTTCGTCCGAGCTTGCTGCTGACGGTGTTGCGGCTCAGCTTCAGTACGCGCGCGACCTCGCTTTGGTTCCCGTCGTACCGCTGGAACAGCTTTTCCACGATCTCACATTCCATGTCCTCCATAGGCGCGATGGACACGCAGAGTTCGTGTTCGGCAGCAGGGCTTTTCGCATGGTATTCCTCCATATGATACTCGTCAAAGTAACGCGAGGTAAGAGAAACGCCGTGCGAGAGGAGGGCTGTGC
This sequence comes from uncultured Oscillospiraceae bacterium, assembly GCA_934232845.1. GTDB lineage: Bacteria > Bacillota > Clostridia > Oscillospirales > Ruminococcaceae > Yanshouia. The sequence continues at coordinate 9,152 of CAKQGD010000044.1, read as the reverse complement.
TTCGCCAGACATAATTTTGCAGCTCGCGGATATTGCCGGGCCATGTATAGTGCTCGACTTCCTTATACAGCTTGGCAAGGTACTGCTCCGTCTCATTCAGGTCCGCGTCGTGTCCGGCAAAGGAACGGATGAGAAGAGGAATGTCCTCCGGCCTGTCCCGCAGAGCGGGCAGCGTCAGGTGCATGATGTTGATGCGATAGTAAAGGTCGCTGCGGAATTGTCCGGCGCTCACCTTGTTTTGCAGCTTCTCGTTGGCTGCGGCGATAATGCGCACGTTGATCGGGATCATGCGGTCGCCGCCGATGCGCATGACCGTCCGTTCCTGGATCACGCGCAGCAGCTTGCTCTGCAGCGGCAGAGACATTTGGTTGATCTCGTCGAGGAAGAGAGTGCCGCTGTGCGCAAGCTCAAAAAGACCGGCCTTACCGCCTTTTTTCGCACCGGTAAAGGAGCCTTCTTCGTAGCCCATTAGCTCACTTTCCAGCAGCGACTCCGTCAGCGCCGCGCAGTTGATGGCAACGAACGGACCGTGCCTGCGGGAGCTGGCGTTATGGATGCTCTGCGCAAAGATCTCCTTGCCGGTGCCGGTCTCTCCCTCAAGAAGGATCGTAAGGTCCGTTTCGGCAAAAATTTTGGCCTGCTCCACGACCTCGCGCAGACGCGGACTGGTGCCAACGATGTCGCTGAAAAAGTGCTTGGCGGTCAGCCCGCGGGATTGGAGGGAGCGGAACTTGGTCTCTAACGAGCGGATCTGCTCAACGGCCTGAAGCGTACCGACCGAGCCGATCACGCGCTGCTCCTGACGGATCGGAAGACGGGTGGAAAAGTAGCTGTCCTTATGGATCTTCGTCAAAACGCCGCGCTGCGCAACACCGTCTTTGTAAACGGATTCCCATGTCGGATCGGACATGACCTCTACAATGGGGTGCCCCAGGATCTGATCCTGCGAAAGATGCAGGATCTCGCACGCTTTCTGGTTGCAAAGTGTGACTAGACCCTCGGAATCCGTGGAGAGGATCGGGTCGGGAGAGACGTCGATCGCGCCTTGGATCTGCTTGGTCCGCAGGATTTCACGGCGGCTCAGGTCGATCAGCGAACTGACCTGCTTGACGGCGTCCAGCGCCGTTTCCTCGCTGTAGCAGATCGGAAAGGCGGGGATATCCTCCTGCTCGGCATAGGTAAGTCCCGTCGGTCCGGTCACGACCGCGTCAAAGCCGCGATGGATGATTTGCCGGAACAGGCGGGGGATCTCATCGCTGCGGGAGAACGTGAAACGCTCTACATAGTTTTTGATGTAGGGGGCGATGCGCTCCATTTGCAGAAAGTTGTTTTCGTGGATCAGCAGAGCGACCTGCTTTCCGGAAATGTGATAATCGGTCTCCAGACTTTTGAAGGATTCGAGCATATCGATATAGCCTGACGTGACGACATACAGCGGGAGATTTGTCACGCGCCGCACCTCGTTTTCGATGCCGCCCGTGCAGACAAACGCCTGAAATCCTTCGTTTACCAGCTGCTTGGTCAGCGAGGCGGCAGTCAGTACGCCGACATTTTCAAAGACCTGTACACCGCCGCGGCGAAGACGGTCGTAGTTATCGATTCGATTGGGCCATAAAAGCGCGATTTTATTCATAGTGAACTCCTCCTTGTGCCATATTTCGAAGCATGTGTTCAAAATATAAGCAGTTGTCGGCGGCTGTGTGAAGTTTTTGAAAGTCTACCACGAAACAGAAGAAAAAGCAAACCCTTTCGGCAAAGAGATGCGGCTGGAGAGCTGCCATATTTTTCCACCCTTTATTCCCTGCTTGCGCGCTCCTGCGTTTTTCGGCTCCTGCGTCTGCCGGGAGTGTAACGTCAGATCGGGCGGGAGCGAGACTGCATGGAGGGGGCTGCCGGATGAAATGCATGCTCGGTTTTTTCTAAAGTAGAAGCTTTTAGAACACGGCAGAAAAATGGCACGCTTTTTGCTTGATAATAGATTGAAAAATTGTTGGAGGGCCTTATACGTTTCCAACGGTTATCAGGAGGACATTATGAGCGAAAAGAAAAAAATTCTTGTAGTCGGCGGCGGCCCGGGCGGCTACGTTGCGGCAATTCGGGCGGCGCAGCTGGGCGGCGAAGTAACGCTGGTGGAGAAAGAGCATCTCGGCGGCACCTGCCTCAATGTGGGCTGCATTCCAACAAAGGCCATGCTGCATGCCTCTGAATTTGTGAAGGGCGTAGCGGAGGCTGAGGGCTGCGGCGTAGACCTGACATTAAAAGAAATTGACTGGGACAGAGTGATCGGCCGAAAGAACGAAGTGATAAAAACGCTCGTTGGCGGCGTTTCCGGTCTGCTGGCCCGCAGCAAGGTGCGTGTGGTCGAGGGCCGTGCAAAATTTATCGGCATCGGACGCGTCTGCATTACCACGGAGGCCGGCGAGGAGATCGTTGAGCCGGACCGCATTATTCTGGCGACCGGCTCGCGCCCGTCTTGCCCGCCCATTGAGGGCTTGCGGGAGAGCGCCTATGCCATTGATTCGACCGGTGCGCTCTCACTGAAGGAATGTCCGGAGGAGATCGTGATCCTTGGCGGCGGCGTGATCGGTGTAGAGTTTGCCTGTGCCTTCAACGCTTTCGGCAGCAAGGTGACGATCATCGAGGCGCTCCCGCGCCTGATCCCGACGCTGGACGGCGGGATCAGTGACCAGCTCGCGCGGCTGCTGGAGGAGCAGGGGATCGAGCTGCACCTCAATACAAGAGTTACCGGCGTGACCGATTCCGCAGATGCGGCCACGGTCTGCACAAAGGCGAGCGATGGAACGGAGCAGCAGTTCACAACGCGCAAGCTGCTCGTTGCGCTTGGCCGCAAGCCGTATGTGGAGGATCTTGGGCTGGACGAAGCCGGGATCAAGACGGAAAACGGGCATATCGTCGTCAACAAGCGCCTGCAGACCTCGGCGCCGGGCGTATATGCCATCGGAGACTGCGTGGGACAGATCATGCTGGCGCACACGGCCTCCGCGCAGGGAGAATGCGCTGCGGAGAATGCGCTTGGCGAGCCGCGGGACTATGCGGCGACAGCGATCCCGTCGTGCATCTACGCTTTTCCGGAGGTGGCCTCGGTCGGCTTGACCGAGGAGCAGGCAAAGGAGCAGGGACTGGCGTATCATGTGGGCGTATTTCCGCTTTCCGCCAATGGGCGCTCGCTGATCCTCAACGGCGGAAAAGGCACAGTCAAGGTGTTGGTCGGAGATGAGCTTGGCGAGGTCCTTGGCGTACATATTCTTGGGCCGAATGCCACCGAGATCATCGGCGAAGCGGCGGTCGCCATGGAGATGGAGGCGACCGCGGAGGAGATCATCAACACGGTCCACGCCCATCCGAGCGTCAGTGAAGCCCTGCGGGAGGCATTTCTTGCTTCGGAGGGACGCGCCATTCATATCCCCAACAAAAAAAGATAACAAAGGAGGCTGCAGCATTGAATAAGAATGAAACCGTCCTGAGCAGAGACGAAGTGATCGAAATGTACCGGACGATGTTCAAAATCCGCCGCTTTGAGGAAACGGCGATCGAGTATTTTAAGCAGGGCATTGTGATCGGGAACATGCATATGTACATCGGAGAGGAAGCGGTTGCGACCGGCGTCTGCAAGGCGCTCGAACGGGAAGACTATGTCGCGTCTACGCACCGCTGCGACGGCCACCTGATTGCCAAGGGCGCGGATATCCACGCGATGATGGCGGAGCTGATGGGAAGAGAAACGGGACTTTGCGGCGGCCGTGCCGGAAAGATGCACCAGTCGGCGCCCGAGGTGGGCCTTCTCAGCGCAAACGGAATCGTCGGCGCGTCGCAGACGCTGGCGACCGGACACGCGCTGTATTGCAGCCTTTACGCGCCGGGGCGCGTTGCCGTGGCGTTCTTTGGAGACGGCGGCGGCAATCAGGGCGCGCTGCTGGAATCCATGAATATGGCTTCCGTGTGGAAGCTTCCGGTGATCTTTGTCTGTGAAAATAACCACTACGCGATCTCGACCAACGTAAAGACCTCGACCGCGCTGGAGCATTTCTATCAGCGCGCAGAGGGCTTCGGGATTCCCAGCGTTTTAGTGGACGGGCTGGATCCGGTGAAGGTCTACGAGGCGGCTAAGACCGCTGTGGCGCGTGCACGCGCAGGGGAGGGACCGTCCTTTATTGAGTGCGACACCTGCCGTATGCGCGGCCACCATGAGGGAGACGAGCAGTCGTATCGTACCCGCGAGGAGATTGAAGACAACCGGGAGCACAACGACTGCATCAAGCGCGTGAAGGCGACGCTGGCGAAGAATTACCAGTGGACAGAGGAAGAGGACGCCAAGCTGCGCGAGGGCGTCGAACAGGAGATCAGGGAGGCCGTGGACTTCGGCATCAACAGCAAGCCGATGTCCGTGGAGAGCATGCTTGACAACCTGTACGCCACCGGAGTGTAAGGGGGGAGAGAATATGAAGAAAACGATGTACCGCGAGGCGATCTCCTCGGCTATTGCAGAGGAGATGCGCCGCGATGAGAAGGTTTTTGTCATGGGCGAGGATGTGGCCATTACCGGCGGCGTCTATAAGGCGACAAGGGGATTGCTGGAGGAATTTGGTCCGGAGCGTGTACGCAATACCCCGCTCTCCGAGATCGCGATCGCCGGAGCGGCCACAGGCGCTGCAATGGCGGGGGCTAGACCCGTCGCGGAGATCATGCACATTGACTTTACCGGCTGCTGCATGGACATAATTCTCAACCAGATGTCCAAGATGTGCTATAAGACCAACGGAAAGGTGCATGTGCCGATGGTCCTGCGGACGCAGGGCGGCCGCGGACACTCCAACGGATGCACCCAGTCGCAGAGTCTGGAGTCTCTGTTTACCCACATTCCCGGCCTGAAGGTAGTCATGCCGGCGACACCGTACGATGCCAAGGGCCTTTTGAAGAGTGCGATCCGCGACAACGATCCGGTCATTTTTATCGAGCATAAGGGACTTTATCAGACGAAGCAGGAGCTTCCGGAAAGCGAATATCTGGTCCCGCTCGGAAAGGCCGATGTGAAGCGGATCGGAGAAAACGTTACGATCATTGCATACTCCAAGACGGTGCTGACGGCGCTGGATGCGGCCAAGGAGTTGGAGAAGGACGGCATAAGCGCCGAGGTGATCGACCTGAGGACGCTGGTGCCGCTGGACTTTGATACGATCGCGGAATCGGTCCGCAAGACGGGGCGTGTTGTCATCACGCATGAATCCTGCGAGCGGAACGGCTACGGCGCCGAGATCGCGGCGGAAATTCAGGAGCGCCTGTTTGATGAACTGGACGCGCCGATCCTTCGTGTCTGCGGCGCGAATATTCCGGTCCCGAACGCAACGCTGCCCGAGGAGGCCTCCGCGCCCAGCGCGGAAAAGATCGCGGCCGCAGCGAGAAGCATTTGCTGAGAGGAGGAAGGAATACAATGGCCGAAATGATCAACATGCCGAAGCTCGGCATGGATATGGAAGAGGGAACACTTCTCCGCTGGCTGAAAAAAGCGGGTGAAGCCGTAAAGAAAGGGGAACCGATTGCGGAGATCGAAACGGATAAGTCCGCAATGGAGATCGAGGCGCCGAACGACGGCGTGCTGCTCTGCACCTACTGCAAGGAAGAGGATACCGTGCCAATCAACACGCCGATCGCCGCGATCGGTGCGGTCGGAGAACAGCCGCCCGCTGTGGGAAGCGGGCAGCCCGCCGCGCCCGCGGCTGCGCCAGCTGCCGCGGCGCCTGCCGCCGCACAGCTGGGCGGTGTCGATCCCGCGCATGTGGAAGGCGCTATGACCATGCCGAAGCTGGGAATGGACATGGAGGAAGGTACCTTGCTGCGCTGGGTAAAGAAGGTCGGCGACACGCTGAAAAAGGGCGACGTTCTCGCAGAGATCGAAACGGACAAGTCCTCGATGGAGCTGGAGGCGACCACGGACGGTACGCTGCTCAAGACGTATTGCGAAGAGGGCGAGACGGTTCCGGTCGGACAGCCGATCGCGTTCATCGGCGCGCAGGACGCCGCTATTCCGGAATTCGGCAGCACGCAGCAGCCGGCGGCTCCGACTCCCGCTCCCGCCGCCTCCGCTGCTCCGGCGGAGCCTGTCATGACCGAGCGGACGGCTCTGGAAGCGCCTGCGGCGCCGGACGGAAGAAAGCTGCGCGTTTCTCCGCGCGCAAGAAAGCTGGCGGAGAAAAACGGCGTTGACCTGAGGGTGGTCGCCGGTTCCGGCCCAGCGGGGCGGATCGTGGAAAAGGACGTCCGTGCATTCCTGCAGAGCGGCGCGCCGCATGCGGCCCGCCGCAGCGCGGCAAAGCACAGCGAGACCGTGAAGCCGCTGGCGGGGATCCGCAAGGTCATTTCCACGCGCATGCACCAGAGCCTTTCCGAAATGGCGCAGGCCAACCATCGTATGGACGCAGACATGACCAACATGGCGGCGCTGCGCAAGCAGCTCAATGCGTCGCCGGAGTTTGCGCAGTCCAAGGTCTCTTACCTCGACCTGATCTCTCTTGCCTGCACGCGGGCCTTGATGGACTGCCCCTTTGCGAACGTTTCCCTGATGCCGGACGGCATTCATTATAAGGAATATGTCAATGTCGGCATTGCGGTGGACACGGAACGCGGCTTGGTCGTTCCCGTTGTACACGACGTAGACCAGATGAATCTCCGTGATTTTCAGACGGAGAGCAAGCGCCTGATCGAAAAGGCCAGAACGGGTGCGCTGAAGCCGGACGATATGAGCGGCGGAACATTCACGATCTCCAATCTGGGCATGTTCGGGATCGATTCGTTCACGGCGATCATCAATCCGCCGGAGGCGTGTATCCTTGCGATCGGACGCATCGCGGATAAGGCGGTCGTGGTCAACGGAGAGATCACCATCCGGCCAATCATGAACCTCAGCCTGACATACGACCACAGGATCCTTGACGGAGCGCCGGCAGCCCGCTTTCTGCAGAAGATACAGTTCTATGTGGAGAATCCTGCTCTGCTGCTGTTGTCATAATAAAAGAATGCAAGCCGGTTGTGTTCGGGAGGGAACCATGGTATCCTGAACACAGTCCGGCTCTGCGGAAGAGGGGCATGAGCACATGGAAAAAGTGTACTTTAAGACAGCGGAGCTGTTAACGGCAATTTTTCTCGGCTATGCACTGAAGAGGAGCGGCCACCTGTCCCCGCAGGATACGCAGACGATCTCAAAGCTGGTGCTGTGGATCACGCTCCCCTGCGTGATCGTGAAGAGCCTGTCCGGTATTACGCTTGGGCAGGAACTGGCATTTGCCGCGGCGATTGGCGCCGCGGCAAACGGAGCCCTGCTCCTGATGACGTGGCTGTGCTTTGGCGGGCGCGACAGTCAGGGCTGGATGGCGGCTCTGTTTTCGGTGACGACCTTCAATATCAGCAGCTTTGCGGTCCCAGTGCTGGCTCCGTTTATTTCTGCGGAGACGATGGCGGGGGTGTTGGCGTTCAATCTGCCAACGTCGATCTTTACCTATGCAATCGTTCCGTCGTGCGCGGCGCTTCGGTCGGAGACCTCGGAACACAGCTGGAGACAGGCGGGGAAAAAGCTGCTGCACAGCATCCCGACCATGACCTGCCTTGTCATGTTCGCATTGGCGGCACTGCATATCTCTCTGCCGCAGGCCGTTGTTGCAATCGCCGGTTCGTTTGCCGGGGCGAATACGTTCCTTGCGATGCTCGCGGTGGGGAGCCTGATGAGCTTTTCCTTTTCAAACGAGGGGCTTCAGCTTCTGCCGCCAATCATGGCCCGCCTTGGGACGGTGTGCGTGCTGGCAGTGCTTATCCGACTTCTGCCGATCCGGAGCGATCTGTGCAGCGCGCTTATCATGTCTGTCTTTGCTCCGGCGGCCAGTACGATGCCGGTTCTGGCGCTGCAGAGCGGATATCGCGGCGGAAGCGTGGCAGTGACAAATTCGGTGTATCTTCTCATCAGCGTGGCCGTTTTGTCGGTGCTCAGCACGGTGCTGTATTGACGACCCTTCTGCCGTAAAATTTTGTGAGGTGATTATTATGGATAAGCCGGTCGGCTTTATCGGCCTTGGCATTATGGGACGCCCTATCGCAAGCAATCTCTGCAAGGCTGGCTTCCCCGTTATGGTATACGATGTAAATCCGGAGGCGTGCGTTCCGCTGGAGCAGCTTGGCGCAAAGCGCGGCAGTATGCGGGATATTGCGGAGACCTGTGACGTCATTATGATGATCCTGCCCAACGGAGCGATCGTTCACTCGGTCCTCTTTAATGAGGGTGGCCTCTGCGAGAATTTGCGTGCTGGTACGCTGGTCTGCGACATGAGCTCGGTCAGTACGGCGCAGGCGGTCTCGCACGCAAAGGAGCTTTCCGAACGCTGCGGCGCGGCCTATATCGATTCTCCCGTGAGCGGTGGAGAGCTGAAAGCGATCAGCGGCAAGCTGACGATCATGATGGGCGGAAGCGAGGAGCAGTTCCAGACCATGCTGCCCTACTATAGCGCGATAAGCGCGGCCTGCCACCGCGTTGGTCCGGTTGGGCAGGGCTGTCTTGCCAAGCTCTGCAACCAGATCATCGTTACGTCGAACATCGCGGCGATCTGCGAGGCGACTGCCTTTGCGGAAAAGCACGGCATGGAGCTTTCGCTCCTGTTCGATGTTCTCCGCATCGGTTCGGCAGACAGCGCGATGCTGGAGAGCCGCATTCCCAAAATACTGGAGCGCAATTTCCGCCCGGGCGGGGCGATCAAGACGCATCTGAAGGATATCCGAAATGTGCTTGCCGAGGCGGAAGCTGTCGGCGTGGACCTGCCGATAAGCGACCTGCTGTGCGAAATGCTTGCAGAACACGAAGCGGACGGAAACGGGCTGCTCGACAGCAGCAGTCTGCTGCTGTATTTCGAGAAAAAGCTGGGCGTCTGAAAGGCATACCGCGCGTCCTGCAGGGAACGGCTTCGTGTATCGCGCGTCCTGCGGTTTTCACACAGCATGAAAAGAGAAGCATCCGCATACCCTCTGTCCCGTGACATGGGAAAGGGTATCCGGATTCCTCCAAACTATTTAAGCACAGCCCACCGATCATCTGACCGGTGGGCTGTGCAGCGCTTATTCTCTTATCCGGCAGTTCAAACGCTAATTCCCGCTAT
>CAKQGD010000043.1 GCA_934232845.1 uncultured Oscillospiraceae bacterium | reverse complement strand
GACACGGGGCGGGCGGCGTCCCGGTCCGGGCGCTTGGTTGTTGTTTTTCGGATGATTCAAATCAGTACCACTCCTGTCGTCCGATTTTAAAAATATCCGCGGCCGCAGATATTTTTTGCGCATCTGCCTGCCTAAAAGGCTGACCGACGCGCTTTTTTCTATCTATTCAAGAAAACGGTTTGGCTGAACTTTAATGGATCTCGTTTTGGGATCCGTCAAACATCAGCCGCCGTATACCTCCGGCTTGAGAATACCGACATAAGGAAGATTGCGGTAAAATTCGTCGTAGTCCAGTCCATAGCCGACCACAAATTCATCCGGCACAACAAAACATTTATAGTCCGGATAGACGTCCACTTTTCTCCGCTCGGGCTTATCAAGAAGTGCCGCAATGCGGATACTGTTTGCGCCCTTGCGGCCGATATGCTCCCGCAGATAGGAAAGTGTAAGTCCCGAATCCAAAATATCCTCGACAATCAGAATGTCCCAGCCCTCAAGGCTTTTGTCGAGATCCTTGATTATTCTAACCACACCGGAGGATTTCACACCGCTTCCGTAGCTCGAAACCGACATAAAATCGATGGAACACGGAATCGTGATGGCGCGCATCAGATCCGCCATAAAAATAACGGAGCCCTTAAGCACGCTGACAAGCATGAGCTTTTTTCCCCGGTAGTCCTCGGAAATCTGTTTTCCGATTTCCGTTACCTTTTGTGCGATCTCTTCTTCTGAGAACAAAACGCACTTGATGTCCTTTTCCACGTGTTTGCTTCCTCCCCGGTGATAGTCAATAAAAACGCGCGCCGCGTTTCTCCCGTCAGGGCGGTTCTTTCCGCCGTGCCGAGATTCTCGGCCCAGACGGGGCCTTCGATATCCGCAAGTACAGCGAGCGCATCCCGCCTGCTTGGCTCGACGCCGGTTTCATTCATCCATTTTTTTAAGGTTTTGGTACAGCCGCGTCCGACGGGGCGAAGCGCGTCTCCCGCGCGTCTTCCCCGAATTACAGCCGGTTTTTTCATTCTATCACAGTCTACGGAATTTTTGTATTCTTTTGGCCTGCAATTTACAAAAAATTTTATCTCTTGTTCGGAAAGAACGCGTATTTTCAAAGTTTTTTCATCGTTGAGGTGAAAATCTCTTTCCCGGGCGAGGTCCTCCAAGGAGAAATCAAAAACGCTGATCGTTTTCGATTCTGCCCGGCGCATCATTTTCGCCCTGCCGTTTTCCGCACAAAAAACCGCGTCGTCGGAAAGCGGACGGCTTCCCTTCCCAGCCAGCGCAATCGAGTCGCAGGCCTCCAGACGCTTTGCGTCATAAGAAATTTTCTCCTCCCGCAGCAGGCGCCGCATCACCCGCAGGCGCAGCGCCGGATGCGCGGCGGCATACGGCTTGAGCAAAAGCCCGCCGTCGGAAAACGCCTCGTCCCAGAGGCGGTCCGCCTCCCGGTCGAGAAAGTCCCTGTCTATGCCGAGCGCACGCGTCATTCGCGCCGCATTCTGCAGAAAAGCGGGATTTTCCCCGCAAAGAACGGGCATCACCGCAGCCCGCAGACGATTTCTCGCGGCGCAGCCGAGCGCATTGGTTGAGTCAGTGCAGTATTCCAAGCCCTTTGCGCCAAGATAGGCCTCGATTTCCTCCCGGCTGCAAAACAGCAAAGGCCGGATAATTCTGTCCCGCTTCACCGGGATGCCGCACAGCCCGTCAAGCGCCGTGCCGCGTACAAGATTTAAAAGCACCGTTTCAATGCTGTCCTCAATATGATGGGCGGTCGCGATTCTGCCGCCGGAGGCAGCCTCGGACAGCGCCTCATAGCGCAGAATGCGCGCTCCCTCCTCCGCAGAGACCCCGTGGCCGCGGCAGTATGCGGGAACGTCGCAGGGAAAAACGGCAAGCGGCACGCCGAGTTTTTCACACAGACGGCGGCAGAATATCTCATCTTTGTCGCTCTCCGCTCCCCGCAGCATATGGTTGACATGCGCCGCCGAGACCTCGACGCCGAGCGCTTCTCTCAGCTCCAGCAAAACGCAGAGCAGTGCGACCGAATCCGCCCCGCCGGAAAGTCCGACGGTGACACGGTCGCCCTGCTCCAGCAGCGCATTGGTCTGAATGGTATGAAGCACTTTATCCTTCATCACGGGCAAGCTCCACATTGCGGAATCGGGTGTACTGGCCGTCCCATCCGAGTTTAACGTTCGCGGTCTCGCCGTGGCGGTTCTTCGCCACGACGCACTCGGCAATGCCGGGATTTTCGCTCTGGTCGTTATAATAGGAATCGCGGTACAAAAACAGCACGAGATCCGCATCCTGCTCAATGGATCCGGATTCACGCAGGTCGGACAGCATCGGCCGCTTGTCCTGTCTGGATTCCGGACCGCGGGAAAGCTGCGACAGCACCAGCACGGGAATTGAAAATTCCTTTGCCATAATCTTGAGGGCGCGGGTCATCTCGGAAACCTCCTGCACGCGGTTGTCGCTGCGTTTCGCGCCGTTCTGCATCAGCTGCAGGTAGTCGATCACCACAAAAGACACGTCGCGCAGCCGGCGCAGCTTGCCTTTCATTTCGCCGATTGTGATGCCGGCCGTATCGTCCAGATAAATCGGCATTTTTGCAATCGCCTGCGAAGCGACCGCCAGATTCACCCAATCGTCGGAATTGAGCATTCCCCGGCGCATCCGGTCGGAGGGAATAAAAGCCTCGCTTGAAAGCAGGCGCTCCACAAGCTGCTCGTTGCTCATTTCCAAAGAAAAAATCGCGACTTTTTTTCCCTGCTTGGCAACATTGACCGCAAGGTTCAGCGCAAACGCGGTCTTGCCCATGCCGGGACGTGCCGCCAGCACGAGAAGGTCGGATTTGTTCAGGCCGGTCATCACCTTGTCAAGCATATGATACCCCGTCGGAATGCCGAGATACTCGGCACGGTCCTCACCGCCGAGGCGCTGCAGCCGGTCGAAGGTGGAAACCAGCACGTCGGACACCGGCACAAGTCCGGAGGAATCTCGCCCCTGCCGGATGTCGAAAATGCTCTGTTCCGCCATGTCCATCAGAGCGGCCGAATCGGCGGACTGCTCTCGGGAGGCGGAAACGACCTTTTCAAACGTCGTGACAAGACTGCGCAGATAATACTTTTCCATAATGATGCGGGCATAATGCTCTGCATTGACCGTCGTGGGAACAATCTGCGCCAGCTGCGTCAGGTAAATTTTCGCGTCCTGATCGGTCGGAAAAATTCCCTCGCGGCAGACCTCGTCGAGCACCGTAATGAAGTCGATCGGCTCCGATGCGATGAATTTGCGCAGAATAATCGAGAAGATTTCTCTGTGCTGCTGGCGGTAAAAGCTCTCCGGCTTGAGATATTGCATCACCGCAGTCACACAATCGGCGTCAAGCAGAATTGCTCCCAGCACGGACTGCTCCGCCTCAAGGTTATAGGGCAGATCGCGCGGTAAATCAGGATACGCCGCGGCGGTTTCCATCGGCGGAGCCTCCTCTCATGCAAACGTTAAAAATTCTTTTTATTCGGCGACCTCTACCTTGACCGTGGCCGCGATACCGGGATGCAGCTTTACCACCGCATCATAGGTGCCGTACTGTTTGATGTCTCCGTCCCCGACAGAGACCTTCTTTTTATCAATCGGCGCACCGAGCTGCTCGCTCATGGCCTCGGCGATCTCCTTCGTCGTGACCGCGCCGAACAGCCGGCCCGAAGAACCGGCCTTGGCATGTACAACCACCTTGATCTTTGAAAGGCGCGCCGCCGTTTCCAGAGCCTTCTGACGCTCCGTTTCGGCGTGAAACGCGTCCGCGGCCTGTTTGGCCTTCATCTCACCGACCGCCTGCACCGTCGCGGGCTTCGCAAGCTTTTTCGGCAGCAGAAAGTTGCGCGCATATCCGTCGGACACCTCATGCATCTCGCCTTTTTTACCGGTTCCCTTCACATCGGAAAGAAGAATGACTTTCATTTTTTTACCTCCAGTCAGATCGGGGTGCGCTGCCGTTCGATTGCGTCAAGAAGCCTTTGGCGCGCGCCCTCCATTGTAATATTTTCCAGCTGAGCCGCAGCCATCGTCTGATGTCCGCCGCCGCCCAGCGCCTCCATAATCACCTGCACATTGACACGCCCCATGGATCGTGCGGAAATCGAAACCCCGCCTCCAAATTCAAACAGCACAAACGATGCGTCTACCCCGCTGATATTCAAAAGCTCATCCGCCGCCTGTGCCGCGATGATTTTAATGTCGGAGCTGGAGGAATCCGTCTGTGTGATCGCGCATCCGTGATAAATCTCCGCACCGGCCACAAGGCGGGAACGTTCCTGATAATCCACGATCGTGGAGGAAAACAGTTTTCTCACCTCAACGGTATCCGCGCCCTGACGGCGAAGATAAGCGGCCGCCTCAAAGGTGCGCACACCCGTACGGATCACAAAATTCTTCGTGTCAAGCATAATGCCGGCCAGCAGAGCCTCGGCCTCCGCCCGGCCGATTGTGACGTCCTCTCCAAAGTACTGAATCAGCTCCGTCACCATCTCGGATGCGGAAGACGCATATGGCTCATGATAAAAGATCACACCGTTGTCAATGTAGCCGACCATGCGGCGATGATGATCGATCACCACCACATTGCGGCATGCGCGGTAAATCTCAGGGGATTCCAGAACATTTTCAAGATGCGTATCCACGATAATCAGCAGCGGATTTTCACAGCCGCGCACCATTTCGAGCGCCTCCATCGGATTGGAAAAGCTGTCTTCATAGCCCGACTGCTCCAGATGGGCAAGCAGATCAGAAACCAGATTGCGCGTGCGGGAAATCGCGACGACGCCGGGCTTTCCCATCTGGCGCACCGCCCGCAGCAGACCGACCGCCGCGCCGAGCGAATCAAAATCGGCGAATTTATGTCCCATGATGAAAACGCCATCGCTCGATTGAATCAGCTCGCGCAGCGCCGTAGCGATGATGCGGGTCTTGACCTTGGTGCGCCGCTCAACGCCCTTTGAGACGCCGCCGTAAAAGTCGTAGCCGGATTTGGTTTTCAAGGCGACCTGATCGCCGCCGCGGCCCTGTGCCATATCAAGCGCCTGACGGGCGATCTGTTCTCCCTCGGGAAAGCTCGCACACCGCCGCGCGACACCGACCGAAAGCGTGGTCGAAAGGCTGTCGCTGTTGACCGAAAGCGCGCGTACCTGGTCAAGCAATGGAAAGCGCTGCTCCACAAGGGCATCCATATATTTTTCTTCCAGCACGGCGACATAGCGATCACGGTCCGTCTTGATCAAAAGGCCGCTGTTGGCCGTAACAAATTCCTCAATGCGGCGCTCGACCTGTGTAAGAAGCTGAGAACGGTCGTTTTCTTTTCCGTACTGCAGCAGCTCGCCGTAATTATCCACGGAAATCATAAAGATCGCCGGGCGCGAACGTTCGTATTCAGCCGCAAGGTTTTTTAATTCCGTGTCGTCGATCAGATAGTAGAGCACCAGTTCCTGCTCTTCCTCCGCGCAGACCGGATAGACCGTATAGCGGCGGCCGTTCCTTTCAAAGCAAAACGTCTTGCGGGCGTTTTTTTCTTCGCCGAGCAATTCCTTTACAGGGCGGGCATGCCATTCCTCTTCGGAAAAAATATCTTCCCCGGCCCGGCGGTTGTACCATGTGATTTCGCCGTCTTTGGCGGCGATAATCGGCAGGGGAAAATTGATCAGCGTATCCGTCAGAAGAGAAGATATGGCGTCTCCCGTCTCTGCGATGAACCGCTCCACTTCTTTTTGCGCCCGCCGCATTCCCAGCAGGCAAAGCAAAAACGCCGCCGCCGCGATTGCGCCCGTCACATAAAACGCCCGTATGTCAAAAAAAGCCGCGGCGCCGCAGCAGGCGGCCAGCGCACAGGCAAGGATCGCAATGACCGGTCTATAAAGTACGGTATGCTTATGCAAGCGCTTCACCCTCCGTCCATGAGAATCTCTGTCGATCAAAGCAGATGCAGCAGCATGGGCTGCAAAATGTCCAGAATGATATTATAGCATAAATAAAACCCATTTTGAACCGTCTTCCGTTTCTTTTTCGTTTTTTTACGGAAAACTTCTTCAAATTCAAAATCACCCGCAGCAGATAAACCGGACCGCCCGTAAAAGAGGCAGAAGACCGAGCAAGTACCTTGAGGTGAACCTCGGCCGACAAAACATAATAAAAAAGACCCGCACACACGGATCTTTTTTATCGCCCCGCCTGCTTCAAAGGCGGGCGGAAATTTTTAAGGCAAGTCAGCCGCGCCGAATTTCCTGAATGATCGGAAGAATCACGGGGCGGCGTTTTGTTTCGCGGAAGATATAAGAGCCAAGCTGATCTTTGACCGCCTGCTTCAGGCTCGCCCAGTCGCGCTGTTTATTCTGTACGGAAGCATTGTGCAGGGCCGCGCGGCAGATTTCGGTTGCCTCGGCGATCAGCTGCTCGGATTCGCGCACATACACAAAGCCGCGGGAAATAATGTCCGGACCCGCGCAGAATTCTCCTGTTTTGGCGTCGATAGCCGCGACGGCAACTACAAGACCCTCGTCCGCCAGCATACGGCGGTCGCGCAGTACGATGCTGCCGACGTCGCCCACGCCGCTGCCGTCAACCATGATCGCGCCGGAGGGGACCGCCGTTACGCAGCGCAGACTGTCGGGTGTCACTTCGATCACTCCGCCCGTCTCGCCGACGAGGATATTTTCCCGCGGAATTCCCATATCAATGCCGAGCTCGCGGTTTTTGGCGAGATGTTTGTATTCACCGTGCACTGGAATGAAGAATTTCGGCTTGGTAAGACCTATGATCGTCTTGATGTCTTCCTGGCAGCCGTGTCCCGAAACGTGAATACCGATGGAATTCTCATACATCACGTCCGCGCCGAGATGCATCAAGTCATTGATCACTTTGCCGACAAGCTTTTCGTTGCCGGGAATAGGCGTCGCCGAAATAATGATAAAGTCGTGGCTTGTAACCGAAATTTTACGGTGGTCGCCGCGCGCCATGCGCGTCAGGGCGCTCATCGGCTCTCCCTGACTGCCCGTCGTGCAGATGGCAAGCTGCTCATCCGGCACACGGCGCATCTCGTCGACGCTGATCAGCGTGCCGTCCTTCACCTTGAGATAGCCGAGTTCCATGGCCTTCGCGGTGACATTTTCCATACTGCGGCCGGAGACGACAACCTTGCGGCCATAGCGCTCCGCCGTCGTAATGAACTGTTGGATGCGGTGGACGTTGGACGAAAACGTCGCCACAATAATGCGGCGGTCGCCCGCACGGTCAAACAGCATTTCGAACGTGCGTCCAACCCTGCTTTCACTCGGGGTCAGCCCGGGACGCTCGGCATTGGTCGAATCACTCATCAGCGCAAGAACGCCATGACTGCCCAGCTCGCCGAAACGGGCAAGATTAATCATCTGTCCGTCTACAGGGGTAAAGTCGATTTTGAAATCGCCCGTGTGCACCAATGTGCCCACCGGGGTGAAAATCGCAAGCGCGCAGGCGTCCGGAATCGAATGGTTGACCGCGATGAACTCCACCGTAATACGGCCGAATTTTACCTGATCGCCGGGCTGCACGACATTGAGCTTCGCTTCGCGGAGAATTCCCGCCTCCTTGAGTTTTCCCTCGATCAGGCCGATGGTCAGGCGGGCCGAATACACGGGGACGTTGACCTCCTTGAGCAGATAGCTCAAAGCGCCGATATGGTCCTCATGTCCGTGCGTTACAACCACGCCGCGGATTTTATCGCGGTTTTTGATCACATAGGTGAAATCGGGAATCACAAGGTCGACGCCGGGCATATCATCCTCCGGAAAGGCAAGACCGCAGTCGATGATCACAATATCATTCTCATACTCGATCAGCGTCATGTTTTTGCCGATCTCGCCGAGGCCGCCCAGCGGAACGATTCTCAGCGGAGTCACGCCCTTTTTCCGGCGCGTTCCGCCCCGATGCTGTCCCTCTGGATTGGGAGAAGGACTTTTTGAAGACGAAATTTCCGGCGCTGCGGAAGTCTTTTTGCGGGAAGGCGCCTTCTTTTTATTTGCCGGCGCCTTTTCATTCTCTCTGCCGCTCTTTTCTGTCTGTGCATTCGTCATGTTTTTATTTTTGGAGCCCGCCGTATTTTGCTTTTTTCTGTGCGGTTTTTTCGGTGCGGCCTCCTTCGGCGCGCCGGGATCCGCCGCGGATTCCTCCCGCTTTACCGGTGTGGTTTCTTTTTCCTCTGCTTCTTTTTTCACAGCACGAGAACGCCGGGAGAAAAAGTTCTTTCTCTCAGCAACAGCGCTGTTCTTTGTTTCAGGCACAGTGCTACCTCCATTGATTTAATTTTGTACGAAAAATGTTCAAACAAACGTATGTGATCTATCACACGCACCGCATCGGCGTACAGCGGCGCGCGAAATTCAAATAGAAAGACAAAAATGATTCGAATAAACATATCGAAATTTATTTTATTCCATTTCATCCCTCTTGTCAAGGCGAAGCCGACGGGCAAAAAACGTGTGTCTTCCCCTTGAGAATCCTCCGGCGGCGTCATATAATGATAGAAAAAACGGCAATGAGCGCCGCAAAGGAGGCTATTTTGGCTAAAGCACAAAAAAGAATTGAAATTTTCACCGACGGCGCCTGCTCCGGAAACCCCGGCCCCGGCGGATGGGGCGCCATTCTTCGCTGGAACGGCGTAGAAAAAGAGCTGTCCGGAGGCGCGCCGGAAACAACCAATAACCGAATGGAACTGACTGCCGCCGTCGAGGCGCTCTCTGCCCTGAAAGAACCGTGCCGGGTCGTTTTGTGCAGCGATTCCAAATATCTGATCGATGCGGTGACGAAGCGCTGGGTCTACGCATGGCAAAAAAACGGTTGGATCAAATCGGATAAAAAGCCGGCGCTCAATGCCGACCTGTGGCAGAAGCTGCTGCCTCTTCTTGAGATCCACGACGTATCTTTTGTGTGGGTCAAGGGGCATAACGAGCATCCGGAAAATGAGCGCTGCGACCGTCTCGCGGTCGCGGAAAGCCGTAAGTTTTAATTTTTTTTCAGGACGTAAAAAGTGCTTTTCTCTTTTGTCAAAAGAAAGGAGCGAACTTTTTATGGAAAAGCGATTTGTTTATGCGGATTGTTCCGCAACCACCCCGGTCACACCCCATGTGAGGGAAGAGATGCGGCCGTTTTTCGAGGAGGAATACGGAAATCCGTCCAGCCTCTACCGCAAGGGACGCGAAGCGCGTGCTGCTTTGGAAAGCGCCCGCCGCCGCTGTGCCGCCGCTCTCGGCGCTCTGCCGGAGGAAGTGTTTTTCACCTCCTGCGGAACGGAATCAG
This sequence comes from uncultured Oscillospiraceae bacterium, assembly GCA_934232845.1. Taxonomy (GTDB): domain Bacteria; phylum Bacillota; class Clostridia; order Oscillospirales; family Ruminococcaceae; genus Yanshouia. The sequence continues at coordinate 5,988 of CAKQGD010000043.1, read as the reverse complement.
ACAACTGGGCCGTTAAAGGAACCGCTCTCGCCGCCCTGCGTGAAAAAAAACGCCATATCATTACCACTGCGGTAGAGCATCACGCCGTTCTGAACGCCTGCGCGGCGCTGGAAAAGCTCGGCTTTGAGATTACAAGGCTGCCGGTTTCCTCCGGAGGAGCCGTGGATCCCGAGGATGTGCGCCGCGCCATGCGCCCCGACACGGGGCTTGTTTCCGTCATGACGGCCAACAACGAGGTCGGCACTCTTCAGCCCATCAACGAAATCGGAAGCCTCTGCCGGGAAGCCGGAATTCTATTTCACACCGATGCGGTGCAGGCCGTCGGCAACATTGCAATCTCGTTTGACGCGCAGCCGCTTGACCTGCTGTCTCTGTCCGGGCATAAGATCGGCGCCCCAAAGGGAATCGGCATCCTCTGCATCCGCCGCGGTGTGAGAATAGAAAATCTTCTCGACGGCGGCGGGCAGGAAAACGGCTGCCGTTCCGGTACGGAAAATGTCGCTTTCGCCGCGGGACTCGCCGCCGCACTTGAGGACGCCTGCAAAAACGTAGCGGACCGTGCCGAAAAGAAAGCCGTTCTGCGCGACCGCCTGTTCGACGCGCTGCTCGCCGTACCGGGCACATATGCGAACGGCAGCCGGGAAAACCGTCTCTGCACCAATGTGAACCTGTCCTTTTTGGGCGTATCGGGCGGCAGGCTGCTCGCGGCTCTTGACCGCGAGGGGATCGCCGCTTCCGCAGGATCTGCATGCAGCGCGGGTTCTTCTTCTCCCAGCCATGTGCTGAAGGCGCTCGGCGTTCCGCCGCAGCTCGCCGCGGGAGCACTGCGGCTGACGCTGGGGGATGCGACCTCTCCGCAGGATGTGGATTACCTGATCGGCACCATTCCGAGGGTTGTGGCCGCTCTGCGGCACGGTTCTCCCTTTCCTGCAAATCCCGTCTGAGGCTTTCTTTTTCAATACCAGTATGCGCTTGTAAAAATCAGGATATTCCTCCGCCGGCCCCGTGCTTTCCGCACGGGGCTTTTTTTTCCTGTGATACTTGACAAAACGCACTTTCGTTGGTATATTTTATCTGTTATGCTTTGTCCAAAGCAAACATTCCTTGCCTTGTGCATCCGTACAAGGCCATATGTCCAGAAGGAGGTGTATCAAAAATGGCAAAACTGTCCGCCAATTATGAGACCGTCGCGATCTTCAACGTACAGACCGGCGACGAGGGCATTGCCGCCCTGAGCGAAAAGTTCAAGGCTCTCATCAGCGAAAACGGTACCATCACGAACGTCGAGGAATGGGGCAAGCGCAGACTCGCTTATCCGATCCAGGACGAGACTGAGGGCTACTACCTGTTTGTAGAGTTCACCAGCACGCCGGAATTTCCCGCCGAGCTCGACCGTATCTACAAGATCACGGACGGCGTTCTCCGTTCCCTGATCGTCAACAAGGTCGAGGCTTAAAAGGAGGCGCGTTATGTACAACAGAGCGATCATGATCGGCCGTCTTGTCGCGGATCCCGAAATGCGCACCACCGCCGGCGGCATCAATGTTGCAAACATCCGTATCGCCGTTGACCGTCCTTATTCCAAAGGTGCCGAAAGGAAAGCAGACTTTTTCAACGTCGTCTGCTGGCGTCAGCAGGCCGAATTTGTCTGCCGTTATTTTTCTAAGGGACGCATGATTGGGCTCGAGGGTTCCGTACAGAACCGCGACTACACCGATAAAGACGGCAACAAGCGCTACGCAACCGACATCATCGCGGACCGCGTATTCTTCGTCGATTCAAAGAGCAGCTCTTCTGCTTCTTCCGAGGGCGGCGAGTATTCCCGCGCTCCCGAAACGGGCGCCGGAGTCTCTTATTCGAGCGGTTCGGCCGGTGATTTTCAGGTTGTCAGCGACGACGACGATCTTCCGTTCTGACAGACGGAACAAAATCTCTGCAAATTAGGTAAAAGGAGTTGAAACAAAATGGCTTTTGATAGAAATGACAACCGCGAGGGAAGACCGCGCGGCAGAAAGGGCAGAAAAAAGGTCTGCGCCTTCTGTGTCGACAAGATTCAGGAAATCGATTATAAGGACGTTCCCCGTCTGAGAAGATATCTTTCCGACCGCGGGAAAATCGTTCCCCGCCGCGTGACCGGCACCTGCGCCCGTCACCAGCGTCAGCTGACCAGTGCCATCAAGAGAGCGAGACACCTTGCTTTTCTGCCTTACGTGGCCGACTGATTCGGGCAGGCACAGAACAAACAGCATGGGATTCCCGCATACGCGGGAATCCTTTTTGTTTTTTACACGTCTGCAAAGTTCAGAAAGGAGAAACAACCATGAAACAGCAGCTGCTTCAAATCTTGAAAAACGAAGTCGGCCCTGCGCTGGGCTGCACCGGACCGATCTCCGTCGCTTTTGCCGCCGCGGCAGCACGGCAGGCGGTGGGCGGCACGCTTCGCCGTCTTCGCATCACAACAGATATGAATACATACAAAAATTCCATTGCCGTTGTCACGCCGGGCACCCCCTTCACAGGCATTCTTGAGCCCGGATGCGTCGGCGCCTTTTACGGAGACGCCGATCTCGGTCTGGAAGTACTCAAGCCCATGAAAAATCCCGACGAGGCTTTTATCCGCTCTTTTGCAAAAGAACATGCCGCGGCCGAAATCAAGTGGGATTATCACGGCATGGGCGTATACATCGAAGCCGAGGCCGAAACCGAAAACGGCATCGGAAAGGTGATCGTCGCCAATGCACACGACCGCGTCGTATACCGCGAGGTAAACGGTAAAGTGCTCTATCGCGATGAAACATTTGACATCAATGACCTTGCCTTTGAGACAAAGGCCCCCATTCGCGAATACTGCATCCGCGATTTTTATGAATTTGCAATGCAGACGCCAATTGAGGACATCTCCTTTCTCAATGACGCCATTGATCTGAACCTGAAGCTTGCCGAAACCGGCTTGGAACAGCAAATGGGCGCGCGCTTTGGTGTGGGAATTTCCGACCTGCCGGGAGACGCGGCTTATCTGCGTGCAAAAGCGCTTGCCGCCGCCGCGTCCGACGCAAGAATGTCCGGCGCGAATCTGTCCGCCATGAGCTGTGCCAAAAGCGGCAACGTCGGAATCGCCGCCGCCGTTCCCCTGGTTGCGATCGCAGAGGATCTGCACAAATCCCGCGAAGATCTGCTGCGCGCCATCTGCATGAGCTATCTGATGACGACCTACATCAAGGCCCACATCGGACGGCTTTCCGCCATGTGCGCCTGTGCGATTGCCGCCGGCATCGGCGTGGGATGCGGCTGCTGCTGTCTGATGGAACTCGGTCTCGACGGCGTGGAAAAAACCATCTGCAATATCGTCGGCAGCATCGGCGGAATCGTCTGTGACGGTGCGAAATTCGGCTGTGCCATGAAGCTGTCAACCGCAGCGGGCGTTGCCATCGAATCCGCGCGCCTTGCTCAGCGCGGTATCTCCGTTCCGGCGGGAGACGGTCTCGTCTGCGACAGCGCGGACGAAACCATCGCCATGCTGGGGCGCATCGCCTCTCCGGGCATGGTGTCCGCCAATGAGTACATGGCCAAAGAGATCATCACCCGCGAAAACAGCAGAACCTGATTTTCCATATATAAAACCAACAGAGCTGTGCGTTTTCTCTTAAGCGCACAGCTCTGTTTTGCATTTTAAGCTGTAAAGGAATATAGCTTTATAGGACAATACGCAAGCTTTACACAAAGCGAAAAGCAGTTCTTCAAAACATGAGAACGCATATTTAAATAATGAAACTGCGAATGTCCAAATACAATGAGAAGAAAATTTTCAGCGTCCCTTTCCGGGGCATTTTCTCATGCGGCAAGCTGCTCCTCCTCCGCACGTACGGTCAGCCGCACCGTATCGCGTGTACGGCTGATGACCACGCCCGCGGGTACGCTCGCGGAAACAACCGTGCCGGGAGATTCCTCGCCTTCCGCGGTATACTCCACCTCAAACAAGATTTCCGATTCCGTCAAAAGGCTTTCCGCCTGCGTATAAGTTTTTCCGATTACTTCCGGCATGGCGATACGCTCAGAGCCTTTGCTCACGGAAAGCAGAATGGTTTTCCCTTCTTGATACGGCGTTCCCGCAAAAGGATACTGCTCCACGACGATTCCTGCGCTTTTGGTTTCGGAGTAAACCCAGCGGATATCAAAGGTGAAAAGCTGCTGATACAAAGGATCCAAAAGGATTTTTTCTATGTTTCCATCCGTAAAATCCGGCATTCGAAGCGCGCCTTCCTCTTCTTCCGACGACGATTCCTGTTCTGAAGACGATGTTTCAGAAGCAGGTTCCTGAGAGGACGATTCCTGCGGTGCAAGATAGGTGGACGCAATATGCCGGCTGATCGCCATTGAACCGAAAATTGTGACGGACGCTAAAAAAATTCCGACGACAATCCAGCGAAGCTTTCCCCGGACGAAAGGCTCGGGTGCCGTATCTCCCCGCTTTGGAATTTCGGAAACAGAATAACGAATCGTGCCGCCGTCCGTCTCCGACAAAATACCGCACCAAAATTCATCCGGCGTACGGAACCGGCCGGAAAGATCGATGCAGAGCCCCTTTTGAATCGCCGCCGAACCGTATTGGGGAATTCCCTGCGCCAGTGCGGACGGCTCCGCCAAAGGCCGGGTTTCGCTTCTCTGCCGCCATTCGACAGGAGTCGTTCCCGTCACCATCCGATAGCAGACCGCCGCAAGCGAATATACGTCCGTCCACGTGCCCTGCCAGCTGCTGGAGGAGTACTGTTCCGGCGCACTGTAACCGAAATAAAGCGTGGATGCGATCTCGCTGCCGACGGTACGGGCAGCAGGAATCGAAAGCCCCGTCACCCAAAACTTTCCCTCGCCGTCCACAAGAATCGTCTCCGGAGAGATGCCCCGGTGATAGACGCCGTCGGCGTGCATTCGGCTGATCAGCCCCACAACGGGACCCATGGCCCGCTTCATTTCCAGCCAGCTCATCGTCCCCCGGCGGGCGAGATAATCGTCAAGAAACTGCATCTCTCCGAATGCATAAATCGCATAAACCGTACCGTTTTCCCGAAAGACCTCTTCCGGGCGAATCATCGGACATTCCTGCGGAAGCTTCATCCGGTACCGGCAGAGTTCTTCAAAATCGCTCAAGAGAGACTTGTACTGCACATCGCAGCCATCCAGAACCGCTGCGGAACCATCCGGCTCACGCCGCATGATCGCGTCGGCAAAAAATTCATCGACCAGAACGCGGCTGCCGTTCGTACGGTCGCAGGCAAGCCAGCGGATCGTCTCCGCACACGTCACGATGCGGTGCAGCAGTTCATACCGCCCGCAGAGCAGGATATGTTCCTCCGACATGTCGTCTTCTCCTCTCTCATTTTTATTTTTGCCGCAAAGGCTTGGAAGCAGCCAAACAGCCTTCTGCAGGCAAATTTCTACGCAAAATATTCTTTCGATAGTGTAGCATATTCCCTGCGGAAAATCAACGCGCAGCGTACCCGTGTTAAAAATCCGGCTATGCATAGCTTCCACATTTGACATACGTCTTTCGTTGAAAAATATAGTTCTCCCATTTTTAATCCATTTCGGCTTTGTGAAAATTAAAGAGTCCGTCTTTGCCTTCTCGGCAGCAACGTCTTTTGTCACAGAAAAGACTGGAAGCAGCTTGTCCGCACATAATTGTCTATGACGCGGCGCAAATACATAAGACGAATGGCCCGCACCTTTTTGCAGATACTATTGCCGAGGTGAATGAAATGGATCAATTGGAGCTGCCGCTTGGCTTCGGAATGGCGCTGGCACAGAACGAACCGGCCATGAAGCGGTTTGAATCGTATTCCGAAGCAGAAAAGCAGGCAATTATTCAAAAAACACACAGCATCACATCCAAACAGGAAATGCGCGCTTTTGTAAATGAACTGGGCCAAACGGTCCGCTGAAACTCTGCGTGAGGTAAGAAAATGGCAAAACAAGGAATGGCCCGTCCAGACT
>CAKQGD010000042.1 GCA_934232845.1 uncultured Oscillospiraceae bacterium | reverse complement strand
GCACCATGCTGCTTGGCTGCGCCATTGCTGAAACGACCGGTATTTACGGCTTTGTTACGGGTCTGCTTCTCATCTTTGTTGCGCCCGGTATGTTCATGAACCTGCTGTGATTGAAAACCGCCTTCGCAAATCCGTACGATGGGAGGAACACCAATGGAGACCTTTCAGTCGCTGGTGACGATTGCTCCCTGGACGTTTATCGCCCAGATCTGCAACCTTCTGATCCAGATGTTTCTGATTAAAAAATTTCTCATCCGCCCGGTGCAGGCGGTCATTGAAAAGCGCCGGATGCAGGCGAACGCCCTGATTGAGGACGCCGCCCAGGCAAAGGATGAGGCCGAGACGCTCAAGGCCGACTATGAAAAGACCATGGCCGATGCGCGCACCGAGGCAAACGAGCTGGTACAAAGCTCGACCCGCGCCGCTGCAAAGCGCAGCGAAGAGATCGTCGGTGAGGCGAGAGAACAGGCCGCACGCCTGCGCCAGAAGGCCGACGAGGATATCGAACGCCAGCGCCGCAAGGCGGTTTCCGACGCGAAGACCGAAATCGGTTCGATCGCGATGGAGATTGCCAGCAAGGTGGTTGAGCGCGAGATCAAAGAAAAAGACCACGAGGCACTCATTGAGGAGTTTATCCGCAATGTAGGTGAGGCATCATGACCGGCGCGGCCGTATCCTACGGCGGCAGCCTGTATGAGCTGGCCGTTGAAGAATCCCTCGGCCGGCAGATCCTCGACGAGCTCGACGGCGTCTGCGGCTTGTTTAAAGAAATTCCCGAATACATGAAGCTTCTTTCCGAGCCCAGCATTCCGAAACGGGAACGCTGCGCTCTGATTGACGAAGTGTTCGGCGGCAGGGTACACACCTACGTCGCCAATTTTCTGAAAATCCTCTGCGAAAACGGCATCCTGCGCGAATTGTCCGGATGCCTCGGCGAATACCGCCGCCGCTATTACGAGGCGAACGGTATTCTGACCGCAACGGCTGTGAGCGCCGCGCCGATGACGCCGGAACAGGCTGACCGTCTGCGCGAAAAGCTTACTGCCATGACGGGGCATCCCGTCGAGCTGACGACGAAAACCGATCCGTTGTGCATCGGCGGCGTCCGCCTCGACATTGACGGAAAACGCCTCGACGGCACTGTGCGCGAGCGTCTTGATGCGATGCGCGCCCTGCTGATGGGCTCCGGCAACGCCTGAAAAAAAGGCGGAGCCCAACATCCGATTTCTGAGAAAAGGGAAGTGAATTCCATACCATGCAGTTAAAGTCCGAAGAGATCGCAAAGATCATCAAGGCGCAGATCAAGCATTATGAAAACGCGATCGAACAGAGCGAGACCGGCACGGTGCTGCTCGTGGGCGACGGAATCGCCCGCGTCAGCGGCTTGGAAAAGTGCATGGCCGGCGAGCTGATTCAGTTCGAGAACGGTACCTACGGTATGGCGCAGAACCTTGAGGAGACGACCGTCTCCGTCGTTCTGCTTGGTACGGACACGGGAATCCGCGAGGGCGGAAGTGTCCGGCGTACCGGTAAGGTCGTGAGCGTTCCCGTCGGTGACGAAATGATCGGCCGCGTTGTCAACGCGCTCGGTCAGCCGATCGACGGAAAGGGCGAGATCAAGGCCGCCGATTACCGCGCCATTGAAAGCCCGGCCCCCGGCATTCTGCAGCGCCAGCCCGTTAAGGAGCCTCTGCAGACCGGTATCAAGGCCATCGATGCTATGATTCCGATCGGCCGCGGCCAGCGCGAGCTGATTATCGGCGACCGTCAGACCGGTAAAACCGCGATTGCTACCGATGCGATTCTGAACCAGAAGGGCAAGGACGTCATCTGCGTCTATGTTGCGATCGGTCAGAAACGTTCCACCGTTGCCAACCTCGTGCAGAACCTTGAGGAAAACGGCGCGATGGATTATACCATTGTTGTTTCCGCGACGGCCAGCGAGCCTTCGCCTCTGCAGTACATCGCCCCCTATTCGGGCTGCTCGATGGCAGAGTATTTTATGCACAAGGGCAAGCATGTCCTGATTATTTACGACGATCTGTCGAAGCATGCGGTTGCATACCGTGCGCTTTCTCTGCTGATTCGCCGCCCGCCGGGCCGCGAGGCGTATCCGGGCGACGTTTTCTACCTGCACTCCCGTCTGCTGGAGCGTGCGGCGAAGCTTTCCGATGAGCTCGGCGGCGGCAGCCTGACGGCTCTGCCGATCATCGAGACGCAGGCCGGCGACGTTTCCGCTTATATTCCGACGAACGTCATTTCCATTACCGACGGTCAGATCTTCCTTGAAACCGAGCTGTTCCACAGCGGTATCCTGCCGGCGGTCAACCCCGGCATCTCGGTTTCCCGTGTCGGCGGCAACGCGCAGATCAAGGCGATTAAGAAGGTCTCCGGTACGCTGAAGCTGCTCTATTCCCAGTTCCGTGAGCTACAGAGCTTCGCGCAGTTCGGTTCCGACCTTGACGCCGATACCAAGGCACGTCTTGCACAGGGCGAGCGTATCGTGGAGGTTCTCAAACAGGGCCGCGACGCGCCGATTCCCGTCGAAAAGCAGGTCGCGATTTTGTATGCCGTTACCAACGGAATCCTCGCACAGATCGAGGTGAAGGACATTCACGCCTATGAAGAAGGGCTGTATTCCTTCTTGGATTCCGATGAGCACGGCCGTGCCGCTATGGAAGCGATCCGCGCGACGAAGGACCTCGGAAAGGAAGCGGAGAGCGAGCTGAAGGCCGCCCTCGACGCTTACACCGAGACCTTTAAGAAGACACATTGAGAAAGGAGGCATCCGTATGGCAGGTTCGATGAAGGACATCAAGCTGCGCATCCGAAGTGTACAGAGCACCATGCAGATTACAAAGGCAATGGAGCTCGTGGCTTCTTCTAAGCTGCGCCGCGCCAAGGAACGTGCCGAGGCCTCCCGTGTTTATTATCAGCAGGTTCATCAGACGCTGTTGGAAGTAGCCGCTCACAACACGGAGCTTACCAGCCCCTATGCGGCTGCGCGGGAACGCCGCCGCAGCTGCGTGATCGTGATCGCGGGAGACCGCGGTCTTGCGGGCGGCTTCAACCACAACCTGTTCAAGGCGGTGGCGGCTTCCGGTGAAGTCGATTGCGTGCTTCCCATCGGGAAAAAGGCGCTTGACTTCTACCGGCGCCGGGGGACTGAAATCCTTTCCGAGGAATATGCCGAGGCGGAGCATATCACGATCCGCGATTGCCACGACATTGCGCGCTTCGTATGCGAAAAATACCTCGAGGGCTCGTTCGACACGCTTTCTATCGCATATACAAACTTTGTGTCGATGCTGTCTCAGATGCCTGCGGTTGTCAAGGCGCTTCCGATGCTGGAATTGGAACAGCAGGAGAATGCCCAGACCGATGGCCGTCCTCGTGAGCTGACCCTTTATGAGCCGGACAGCGAAGCGGTTTTTGAACAGCTGATTCCTCACTGCATTGCCGGGATGCTCTGCGGCGCCGTGCGCGAGAGCTTTGCCAGTGAGCAGGCCGCACGCCGTATGGCGATGGATTCCGCCAGCAAGAACGCCGGCGAAATGATCGCCCAGCTTGACCTGTCTTACAACCGCGCGCGTCAGTCCGCCATCACACAGGAAATTACTGAGATCGTGGCCGGCGCGGAAGCCTGAAACGATACAACAAGGGGAGAAACTTATGTCCGAAAGAAACACGGGAACCGTTGTACAGGTGATCGGGCCGGTCCTCGACGTCCGCTTTGCGGACGGAAAGCTGCCTGAACTGAACAACGCCCTTGAAATTGACAACCATGGCCAGCGCCTTGTGGCGGAGGTCGCTCAGCATGTCGGCGACAACATGGTTCGCTGCATTGCGATGAGCAGCACCGACAATCTGGTGCGCGGCACAGAGGCTGTCGATACCGGCCGCTCGATTGCGGTACCGGTAGGCGATGAATGCCTTGGCCGTATGTTCAATCTGCTCGGTGAGCCGATTGACCAGATGCCCGCTCCCAAGGTCAGTGAGCAGTGGCCGATCCATCGCCCCGCTCCTTCTTTTGAGGAGCAGGAAAGCGAAACGGAAATTCTCGAAACCGGCATCAAGGTCGTCGACCTGATCTGCCCCTACGCCAAGGGCGGTAAGATCGGTCTGTTTGGCGGCGCAGGCGTCGGCAAGACGGTTCTGATCATGGAACTGATTCATAATATCGCCACTCAGCACGGCGGCAACTGCGTCTTCACCGGCGTTGGAGAGCGTACCCGCGAGGGCAACGACCTTTACGGCGAAATGAAGGAAAGCGGCGTTCTCAACAAGACCGCCTTGGTTTACGGTCAGATGAACGAGCCTCCGGGCGCACGTATGCGCGTTGCACTGTCCGGCCTGACGATGGCGGAATATTTCCGCGATGTCAAGAATCAGGACGTGCTGCTGTTTATCGACAACATCTTCCGTTTCACGCAGGCAGGCTCCGAAGTTTCGGCGCTGCTCGGACGTATGCCGTCCGCCGTTGGTTACCAGCCTACGCTGGCCACCGAAATGGGTGCTCTGCAGGAACGAATCACCTCTACCAAGAAGGGCTCCATCACCTCCGTGCAGGCGGTCTACGTCCCTGCGGACGACTTGACCGACCCGGCGCCGGCGACGACCTTCACCCACCTCGACGCTACGACCGTTCTCAGCCGTGACATCGCTGCCATGGGGATTTATCCGGCCGTTGATCCGCTGGATTCCACCAGCCGTATCCTCAGCCCCGAGGTTGTCGGTATCGAGCACTATGAGATTGCCCGCGGTGTGCAGCAGGTGCTGCAGCGCTATAAGGAACTGCAGGACATCATCGCCATCATGGGTATGGATGAACTGAGCGAAGAAGACCGTATGACGGTTAACCGCGCCCGTAAGATCCAGCGCTTCATGAGCCAGTCGTTCAGCGTTGCCGAACAGTTTACCGGTATGCCCGGTCAGTACGTGCCGCTTTCTGAGACGCTTCGCGGCTTTAAGATGATTCTCAACGGCGAATGTGACAACCTTCCCGAAGGTGCATTCCTCCTCGCCGGTACAATTGACGACGTCTTTGCCAAGGCCAAGAAGGAGGAAGCGAAGTGACGATGGATCTGCAGATCGTGACGCCGGACGGAGTAGCTTTCGGCGGGCCTGCGCAGAGAGTCCTTTGCCGGACGATCGGCGGAGACGTCTGCATCCTTCCCCGTCACGCCAACTACTGCACGCCTCTCGGCATGGGCGAAGCCCGTGTAACCGCCGAAGACGGCACGATGCGCCGCGCCGCCTGTATCGGCGGCATGCTCACTGTGATGGACGGCCGCGTTATGCTGACGCCGGATACGTTTGAGTGGGCCGACGAACTGGATCTCGCACGAGCAAAGGACGCGAAAGCCCGCGCGGAGGATCGCCTCGCGAATGAGGAGATGTCCCCCCGCGAACGGGAACGTGTTGAGGCAAAGCGTGATCGCGCAATTGTGCGTATTGCGGTTGCTGCTCCGAAAGAAGCCTGAGCTTTAATATCGAAAAGACCCCGAAGGATGAAGATCCTTCGGGGTCTTTTTTCTGCGCCTGCTGCCGGCCGCTTTTCAATTTAATAGATCCGGTGGGCAGCAAAATCAGGTCGGAACAGGTGTGAATGGATCATAAGGGTCCGTCTTTGTGAACGCTGAAGGTTGTTTTTCCGCTTTGTTTTTTTAAATGAATTAGACATTATTTGCCTTCTGACCTTTTCAATTTGATAAAATCATCCTTTATAATACATTTTGTATTTTTAAAAAGGCTGTGGAGAAGAAAAAGGCATCGGAAGGTCCGCGATACGAAAACTATGGAAAAGAAAGTTTTCGCACAAAAAATAGTATTAGTTTTTTGCTATCGAAAAGTCTTGAACTGTGAAAACCACTATAAATACTGACTTTTTTATATATCGAAGCATACAAAAGAGCAATGATTTTTGACGCTTTGGTGACCAAATGGTGCCCAGATTTCTTGTGATGATATAATGTAATACAGACAGATATAAGAAAAAACATACTATGCGAGGGCGAAAGCACTCGTTGCTTTCGTCCTCTTGTCTGCTGCTTTAGAAAGGCTTCGGAAAAACTGATGTACAGTCAAACTTTGGATATTGTTACAGAACATGAACACTGCTATTGGTTCTATGTTCCGGCATCAGGAGGATTGTCAGGAGAAACGCTTCGTTTTGAAGCCAAAGACATACAAGGTCATTCATTTAATGGAAATACCGTTATCGAAGCTGGATTTTCTTATAGGGATGATAAAAGTAAAACAATTGCTCGAAGCAGACTTTTTGTGAATTCTGGTTACTATGATGAACAAGGTGAATATATTCCACGACCAGAGTATGTTACAAAGATATATAATAAACTTGTTCGCATTGTGAAACAGATTGCTCCATATACAGAACTGACAGATATATGTTACAACGAGCGAAATCCGTATTATTTGCAGGAATATAAACACAAAGAATACATTACACCAGAATATTTCAATCTGAAGGAACGCAGCAAATACAAACTGATAACATAAAATTACAGTTTGTGTAAGGGCTTGGGATATTCTCAACAAGTGAAAAGCATTCTTTCTGTTGCAGACGGGAAAGAGTGATTTTACGGAAAGGGTACCCCTTTCCTATGCTTGCTACGGAACTTTTCATAGAGGAATGGAAAGGAAAAGGATAATCTGAACAGATAGCAGCTTGCTTTGGAATGTTACGCAGTTAAATGGTATTTTTTCTTCAAAGATATAAACACCTTACCTTATGTTTTCGTATCTGCAATGCCGTTCTTGCAAGGCTTAATGAGCCTCTAATGCGTAACTATAGAGGGTAAAAAATATCGTCCTCTGCATTTGACGCTTTTTTGACGCTCTTGCTTACAAAACCAACTTATACAGGGATATGACAGAATATATAGAGCTATGGGAAAGCCATTGAAAACAAAGGATTTTTCCTCATTCCTATAAACACTAATAAGGGCTTATAAGACGATGGCCGTCTATAAAAAATCAATAAAAAATCCCCTTTCCCATTGTGCGGGAAAGGGGAGAAGGGAAACGCGATTTTTAATTCTGAGAAGACGGTTCGTCCGAAGGAATATCTGTGGGTCCGCCGGGGGCACGGTAGCTTTCGGTTGCGGTGGGAAGTCCCTTTTTGGCAAGACGGTCCGCCACCGCGATCTTGGTCCACCAGTAAATCAATCCGAACAGGGGCACGCCGATGATCATGCCGGTAAAGCCAAGCGCGCCGCCGAAGAACAGAATGGAAAACATGACCCAGAATGCCGACAGTCCCGTGGAGTTGCCGAGAATTTTCGGACCGATGATGTTGCCGTCGATTTGCTGCAGCAGAAGGACAAAGACAAGAAAGAGCAGTCCCTGCATCGGAGAGACAATGGCAATCAGAAAGAAAGCAGGGATCGCGCCGATAAACGGTCCGAAATAAGGAATCACGTTTGTGACGCCGACAATGAAGCTGACAAGTACGGCGTTGGGCATCTGCATAATGCTGACTCCCGCAAAGCAAAGCAGCCCGATGATGAGGGAATCGATGATCTTTCCGGTGATGAAACGGCCGAACATCTGATCCCCGGTACGTACGAGATCAAGAAAGCTTTCTGCGGCCGGACGGGGAAAAACCGCATACACGACCTTTTTGGAACGGGCGGCGAAGCCCTCTTTTTCCGCAAGGACATATACGGATACGATAATCGCGACAAAGAAATTGATCACGCTGTTGCCGACATGCATCAGCGAATTAAACAGCACCGGCAGAGAGGTATTCAGCAGAGAGATCATCTTGCTGACGGCGTTGCCCGCAAAACTCTGCAGCTCTGCGGCGAGTTCTTCCGTAATCAGCTCCTCGGGGATATGCTCGATCAATAGGGTGACGCCCTCTTCCGCGGCGGCGACATAGGTTTTAATCTGCATCGCCATCTGCGCGGCGCTTGACGCGGCTTTCGGCAGAACAATCAGCAAAAAGGACACAACCACCACGAGGGCGAGCAGGTAAGTGGCCAGCAGAGAGAGAAAGCGCCGCCTCTTCGGCCGCATGTCGGCATAGCGGGTGAAGGCGCGTTCTGAGGTCAGTTCGATCCGCTCCATGACCGGGGAAAGAAGATATGCGATTACCAGTCCGCCGAAAATCGGTGCGATGGGCTGAAGAAGACCGCTCAGCCATGCGTTGACCGCTTTGAAGTTCGCAAGATAGCTGTAGAACGAGATGGCCAGCACGGCTACGATTAAAAGATAAGCTGAGCGCGTGGTATCGCGCCGGTTCCAGTTTATTTTCATCAGCATCGCCTCCCTGCCGCATTAACGGCGAAAAGATAAAACGGCATTCTTATACTGTTATTATACAGACTTTTTACTGAAAGGAAAGGGAAATTTTCGTTAAAAAACGTTAAGAAAGGGAATCGTCCCACTCGGCATAAAGAGCATCCAGCTTTTCCTGCAGGGCGGAGAGAGTGTTCGTTGCGGCGGTCAGCGCTTCGTAGTCCGAGGCGAGCGCGGGATCAGCAAGTGTCTGCTGGATATCCTCAAGCTGCTGCTCCGTTTCGGCAATGGAGGCCTCCACCTCGGCTTGGCGGCGCTTCTGCGCAGCTTCTGCGGCACGCTGGGCGCGGCTGCGGTGAAACTGTGCGGCGCCTTCCCCCGCAGATTTTTTCGCAGTCGGCTGCTGGGGCGTATGAGCATGCTCCTCCAACCGATCCCGCACGGTTTCGTAGGTGCCGTTAAAGCTCTCGACGTGTCCGTTCTGAAGCAGAAGAATGCGCGTCGGCACATGCGACAGAAGCCAACGGTCATGGGATACGAGAATCAGCGTCCCCTCATATTGCAGAAGCGCTTTTTCAAGAGCCTCTTTCGCGGGGATATCGAGATGGTTGGTCGGCTCGTCCATCAGAAGAACGTTGCTGTCCTCAAGCTCAAGAATGGCGAGTTTGACCCGGGCGCGTTCTCCTCCGGACAGAACCGAAATTTTCTTAAAAGAGTCCTCGCCCTGCAGCTGCATCGATCCGAGCAGCGTGCGCAGCTGGTGTTCCGTCGCGCGGGGAAACCGGTCCCAGAGCTCCATTAGAGCGGTTTTTTCTCCATGCAGCTCGGAAGAATCCTGCTCAAAAAAGGCCGGACGCGTGTTGCGCCCCCAGATAATTTCTCCCTTGTCGGGCGCACGCCTGCCCGTCAGCGTGCGCAGCAGGGTGGATTTTCCCGTGCCGTTTTCGCCGATGATCGCGACGCGTTCGCCGCGCTTGACGGTCAGAGAGAGATTTTCTACCAGCGTGCGGCGAGCGTCATCCTCGCCGACCGAAACGGTGAGGCCGCCTGTCATCAGCACATCGCTGACCGGACGCACCCGCGCCGTGAAGGAAAAAGCGGGCGGAGGCTCCGGACGCGGAGGCTCCGGCGGAATGTCGAGGTGCTCGATCATTTTCAGGCGGCTTTTGGCGCTCTGCGCGGTCGAGGCGCGCACCATATTGCAGTCTGCATATTCCTGCAGACGGGCGACTTCCTGCGTGTATTTCTCGTACTCTTTTTCCATGCGCGCGAGTCTCTCGTCGTGCAGAGCGAGATACCGGCTGTATGGCGCGGGGTAGGAGACAACGGTTTTTGCCTCGATTTCCCACGTTGTATCGGTGACACGATCGAGAAAATAACGGTCATGGCTCACCGTCAGAATGGCTCCCCGGTAGGAGGCAAGATAGTCCTCAAGCCAGCCGAGCATTTTAAAATCCAGATGGTTTGTCGCTTCGTCTAAAATCAGGAGCGACGGACGCTCCACCAGCAGCTTGCAGAGCATCAGACGGGTGCGCTCTCCGCCGGAGAGCGTCGAGACCGGGGAGGAACGGTCGAACGAGCCGAAGCCCATGCCGGTCAGCACCGTGTTGATGCGCACTTGCGCGCCGTAGCCGTCGCGGCTGTCATATTCCTCGTTCAGGCGCTGATACCGTGCCGCGAGAGCAAGATACTCTTCGCTGGCATGATCCGCCGTCGCGGCCATTTTTTCACCCGTCAAAAGAAGTTCGCGTTCAAGCGCAAACACATCTCCCAGTGCGTCGGCCATTTCACTTTCAATGGTGCCGCTGCCGGAGAGTCCTCCGTTTTGACGCAGATAGCCGACGGAAAGGCCCTCGCAGCGCACGATCTCGCCTTCATCACAGTCGAGATTTCCGGTGATCAGATTTAAAAGCGTGGTTTTTCCCGCTCCATTCGGTCCGATCAGAGCGATGCGGCTGCGGTCTTCGATCGTCAGATTCACTTTTTCCAAAACACGTTCGGCGCCGTAACTTTTGCCGGCGTCCTGCAGGGACAGAAGCATACCATACCCCTCTCATTCTACGCAAGACAGTATAGCATATTTTCCGAAAAAGGAAAAGAGATCGAAGCACAGGTCCGTTTGCCGCGGGCCAAAGGCGGGTTCATATATGCGCGGACTTTTCTGCGGCGAAAAAATATGATATACTAAAACAAAATCCGTCTGCGGGCGGATGCGAAGGGACGTTGTGCCTTTTGAAAAGCAAAGGTGTTGATTTAACGGCCGGCAGTATTTGGGAGCACGTTCTCGCATTTGCGGCGCCGATTTTAATCGAACAGCTTCTTCAGAATTTTTACAACAGCGTGGATGCGATTGTAGTGGGACGGTTGGTCGGCATGACAGCGTTGGCGGCCGTGACATCCTGCGGTGATATTGCGCAGCTGATGATCAGCTTTTTCGCGGGGCTTTCCGCGGGCGCGGGAGTGATGTTTTCACATGCCCGCAGAACGAGGGAATATGCCGCGCTGCATGACACCATTCACACGGCGGTTGCATTTTCTATTTTGCTCGGTTCGCTGATGGCGGCCGCAGGCGCGGTGTTTACACCGTTTCTTCTGCGCGTTGTAAACTGTCCGAATGACGTTTTGGGAGAGGCGACGGTCTACCTGCGGATCTATCTGATCGGGGTATTGTTTACCGCGGTCTATAATGTCGGCGCGGGCGTACTGCGGGCCATCGGCGATACCAAGAGCCCCCTTCTTTATCTGACGGTCTCGAGTGCGGCCAATGTGGGATTGGACCTTCTCTTTGTCGCGTGGGCGGGCATGGGTGTGCTGGGCGCGGGTCTGGCGACGGTACTGTCCCAGTTTTTCGCGGCGGCGCTTGTTTTCCGGCGCATGATGCGCAGCCGCAGCGTATATCATCTTTCTCTGCGCGAGCTGCGCCTTCGTCCGGATCTTCTGCGGCAGGCGGCTAAGCTGGGACTTCCCGCGGCGGTGCAGAATGCGCTTGTCTGTATCTCAAGTCTTTTTGTGCAGCGTTATACAAACGGATTCGGTTCTCAGGTGATGGCGGGTGTCGGTGCGGCGCGCAAGGTAGACCGCTTTTTGCTGATGATCTGTCAGTCGATAGGGCTTTCGGCGGGCGCGTTTGTCGGACAGAACATCGCGGCGGGCCAGTACCGCCGTACTTTTGAAGGAATCCGAACCTGTGCGGCGCTCAATGTGCTGTTTCTTTTCACAATCGGGGTGCCGGCATATTTCTTTGCGCCGCAGGTAATAGGTATTTTTTCCAAAGACACGGCGGCGGCCGCGTACGGCGTGCAGATGCTGCGGGTGCTGCTGCCCCTCTATTTTCTGCAGGTTCTGAATCATATCTTTTCCAATGCGGTGCGGGGCTTCGGCCATCCCCGTGCGGCCATGCTGCTTTCGGCGGCGGGGATGATCGGCGTGCGGCAGGTGTTTCTCGCGGCCGCGATGCACCGTTCCCCCGTGATTGAGAATATTTATTTCGGCTATCCGGTAGGCTGGGGCAGCGCGGCTCTTTTTATGGCGGCATATTATTTTCTTGCGGTGCGGCCGGAGTACCGCCGCCTTGCGGCAGAAGAAGAAAACACATAGGCGGGGGCCCTGTCTGCCCCGAAAGGAAGTGTATCGGATGAAAACCATGCTCATCGGTATCGCGGGAGGAACCGGCTCGGGAAAAACGACTCTGACCGAGCATCTGCGCGAGCGCTTTGGAAAAAACGTCAGTGTCGTTTATCATGACAACTACTATAAGCGGCACGACGAGCTGAGCTATGAAGAACGATGCCGTTTGAATTACGACCATCCCGACGCATACGACACCGACCTGCTGCTTGAACATCTTGAGAAACTCAGAAGCGGGCTGCCGGTCGAGTGCCCGGTTTACGACTACACCATACATAACCGCAGCGACCGGACGGTCATGATCCCCCCGGCACAGGTGATTTTGATCGAGGGGATTCTGATTTTTCAGAACCCCGCCTTGCGCGACGCCATGGATATCAAAATCTTCGTCGATACCGATGCGGATGTGCGCATTCTGCGGCGGATCCGCCGCGACGTGGAAACGCGCGGAAGAAGTCTTTCCTCGGTGATCGACCAGTATCTCACAACCGTCAAGCCCATGCATGAGGAATTTGTCGAACCCTCTAAGCGTTACGCGGATATTATCGTGCCGGAGGGCGGGCATAACCTTGTCGCGCTCGATATGATTGTGGAACGTGTGCGCCGCCATGTCGAGGGTGAGAGATGATCCGCCCGGAAATTTTGGCGCCTGCGGGCAGCTTCGACGCGCTCAGAGCGGCCTGCGCCTGCGGGGCCGACGCCGTCTATCTGGGCGGCAAGACGCTGAATGCCCGGCGCAACGCGGGAAATTTCGACGGAGAAGAACTCGCACGCGCGGTTTCCTACTGTCATGTGCGCGGGGTTAGGGTGTACCAGACACTGAATACCGTGCTGTTTGACGAGGAAACGGACGAGCTGCTCGCGGCCGCCGAAACGGCGGCCCGTCTTGGGATCGACGGCGCGATCGTGCAGGACCTCGGGGTGCTGGCGCTTCTGCGGGAGTGCGTCCCCGATTTGCCGCGGATCGCCTCAACCCAGATGGCGGTGCACAATCTTGCCGGCGCGCTTGAGGCAGAACGTCTCGGCTGTTCGGTCGTTGTGCTGGCCCGCGAGCTGACGGCGGCAGAGATCGGCCGTATCACGTGTGCGCTGACCACGGCAAAAACGGAGGTTTTCGTGCACGGCGCGCTCTGCATGAGTGTGTCCGGCCAGTGCTATCTCAGCTCGATACTGGGAGGAAGAAGCGGCAACCGGGGACTTTGCGCCCAGCCGTGCAGGCTGCCTTTTTCGGCGGGAAAAAGCACACACGCGCTGTCGCTGAAGGATCTTTCTCTGGTGGAGCGCGTGGGCGAGCTTGCGGCGCTGGGTGTTTCCTCTTTGAAAATCGAGGGGCGCATGAAACGTCCCGAATATGTCGCCGCAGCCGTCACGGCAGTACGGCAGGCGCTTGACGGCGAAAGGCCGGATCTTGCGCGGCTTCGCAGCGTATTTTCACGCAGCGGCTTTACAAGCGGATATTTTGACGGCAGGCGCGGCGGGGAAATGTTCGGAACCCGTCAAAAGGAGGACGTCACCGCCGCGAAGGATGTGCTGGGGGAGCTGGCGCGTCTGGCTGTGCGGGAGACGCCGCGCGTGCCGCTTGACGGCAGACTGTCTGTGCAGAGAGACGAGCCGTCGTCTTTGACCGTGCGTGACGCGGACGGACATCATGCCGAGATTTTCGGCCCATTGCCGCTGATTGCGGAGAACCGCCCTACCGATGCGGCAAAGCTGCGTCAAAGCATGGAAAAGACGGGCGGAACACCGTTTTACTGGAAAAATCTCGACGTCTCCGTCGGAGAAGGACTGCTGCTGCCCGCGTCGGCGGCAAATGCCCTGCGCCGCGAGGCGCTGTGCAGAATCGAAGTTGCACGCGCTGCGCCGAGACCGCTTTCTTATACGAAACCTGCGCCCCTGCGGCAGGAACGTCCGGCTTTTTCAAAGACGGAGCTGCGCGCCCGCTGTACTGCGGCGCAGCTGACGCCGGAGCTGCTCGCCCTGTGCGGCCGTGTGACGGTGCCGCTTTTCGAATTGGACGAGGCGCTGAAAAAAGCTCCGCCCGAGCGCTTGGCTGCGGAGATTCCGCGCATTCTGTTCGAGGGAGAGGAGCAGGTCGCCGACGCTCTTGCCGCCGCCCGAAAAAAGGGCGTTGCCGCCGCGTGGTGCGGCAATATCGGGGCGGTGCATCTTGCGCGCGAGGCCGGCATGACGATCTGCGGAGGCTGGCCGCTCAACCTGACGAATACGCGCGCGCTCAAAGAACTGGCGCGGATGGGCGCACAGGAGGCGGAGCTGAGCTTTGAATTGTCGCTTTCCCGGCAGAAAAAGCTCGGCGCGTCGATTCCGTTCGGTTTGCTGGTTTATGGCCGCCTGCCGCTGATGGTCTACAGAAACTGCCCGATGAAGGCCGCCGCCGGTTGCAAAGCCTGCGGAGGACACGGCGTGCTGACCGACCGCACGGGGACGAAATTTTCGATGATGTGCGGCAAAACGTATGCGGAGCTTCTCAATTCCGTGCCGCTGTATCTGGCGGACCGCCTCGGCGAGTATGGGCCCGCGGCGTTTTACACGCTGTGGTTTACCACGGAAAAGGCCGAAGACTGCGCGCGCATCGCCGCCGAATACGCGGGGAAGCGCTCTCCCGCCCCGCCGGAGCGCTGTACGCGCGGTCTTTATACGCGCAGCGTTCTGTAAAAACATATTTGCCTGTAAAAGACAGAGAACCGAAGCAAAAGGAGTGTTCGCATTGTCATTTCTCTACAAAACCCTGCTGTTTGACGTGGACGGCACGCTGATCGATTCCTCCGAGGGGATTCTGCGCTCGGCGCAGTACGCTTTTGAAAAGATGGCGCTGCCCGTGCCCGCGTATGACACGATGTACTGCTTTATCGGGCCGCCCCTGACCGAGACGTTCTGCGATGTGTACGGAATGTCGCGTCCCGAGGCGGACCGTGCGGTGGAATTTTACCGCGAGCGGTATCACGAGTTCGGCGTGCTCGAGGCCGCGCCGTATCCGGGCATGGCCGTACTGCTGGCCGATCTGAAGACGGCGGGCTATCGGCTTTTTGTCGCGACCTCAAAGCCGGAGGCACTTGCAGTGGAATTTCTTCGTCTGCATGGGCTGTTGGATTTTTTTGAGATCGTCTGCGGCGCGATCGACGATGTGCGCGGACAGAAGCATCAGGTCATCGAGCATCTGCTGCCGCGTCTGCCTGACGGCGGAAAAAACGCCGTGATGATCGGCGACAGAAAATACGACATTACCGGAGCGGCGCAGTTTTCGCTGCCGTCTGTCGGCGTCAAATACGGCTTTTCCGATGCGGGCGAGCTGGAGGCGGCCGGGGCCGATTATATCGTGAATACCGTTGAAGAGCTGCGCGCGCTGCTGCTGGGATGACGGCCCGGCGCCGCGGCTAATTTGCGTTGTGATGTTGCTTTTTGCGGCCGGCGCCGCAATGCCTTCCTTTTTCTTCGGAAAAAGGAAGGCGTTTTTTTATTTTAAAACGGCGGCTTTGCCGAAAAAAACGCAGTCTGTCCGTGGTTTGTAACTGCGGATTGGGTGAAAATCTCACGCAAAAGACAAAACGGCGAAAATTAATGACAAGCCTGTCATTATTATGTTAAATTTATAAAAAAGATGACAATAGGTTAAAATAATAGTTGCAATATGGAATTTTTACTGTTATATTTTGTAACAAGGACGGAAGCGCGGAGGAGAGACGCGCTCCGGGCCGGCAAAGGGTTCCGGGCGGTCGG
>CAKQGD010000041.1 GCA_934232845.1 uncultured Oscillospiraceae bacterium | reverse complement strand
GGCGGGAGAATCGATGTGGGTATGCCGTGTCTGCGGACATTTGGTCATGGGGAGAGAAGCCCCTGCCGTTTGTCCGGTATGCGGTCATTCGAGGGCTTTTTTCCAGCTTCAGGCCAAGAACTACTGAGATACGGACAAGCCAAACAGCGTCCGGGCCGCCCCCAGAGAAGAAGAGGGACGGCCCGGACGCTGTTGAATGGAAAAAAGATAAAGAAGATGAAGAAAATCAGAATGCGCGGTTGTTTACCGACAGGGTAATCTCAACCATTTCCTGAAGCATGCGGACCAGCCCTACACTGACCTCGCCGTCGACGCCGTCGATGGCAAAGCGGGCCTCGCCCGTGCCGCCGTCCACCAGCTCGATTTCGATGCAGCGGTTGAGCATCGCCGCTTCTTCCTCGGGAAGAACGAGCAGCTTTTTGTTCTCCGTGCCGATGGCCAGCGCGGCGCACAGCGCATAGCAGCCCCAGTTGGAGATCGAAACGGGGTAAAGATAGGTTGTGGCGGTGCGGGTAATGATGCCGCCTCCGCAGCCGCACAGGCACTCCTCGCCGTGGTCGATCAGCTTTCTGGCGGCCATAAAGACCTTGCCGAAACCGATTTCGTTGCCGCCGTCGCCGATGCCGATGGTGGTTTTACCAAGTTCGTTCATTTCCCACGCGATCCAGTCTACATAGGCGCGGTTGCCGCTGCGGGAACGTCCCGTAACGGAGTGCTGCAGGCCCTTTTCGTTCATGCCGAGTTTTTCGGTAAAAAGGCACATATCAAGCTTCTGCGCGATTGCATGAAAATGTTCGCGATTGTCCAGTTCAAGCTCTTCGACCGGAACAGAGGTGCCGAGAACCTTTTCCATTTCGCGCAGGCCCATCGCAGCGGCGGTTTCGGTATAAAGCGTTACCTCGTAGCCGAGCAGGTTCAGTGCGCGCGCAAGAGCGGCCGCGCCGAGAGGACCGTCGCTTTCTCCGTTAGGGAAGTTCGCCTTGTCGGCGGCGCCGGTTACGATGCCGACCTTGCAGCCGGGCTTGGCAAGAAAGGCCTGAGCGATCTGATAAGAAATCGGACCGTCCGCGTCCAAAAGGCTGTAAAGTTCAAACAGGTCGTTGCGGGGCATCCCCTTCGGACGGGACTGCACGCTGATCAGTCGATCAATATTTTTGCAGGCAATTTTCATGGATGCTGTTCCTCCTGTTAAAAGTCTCTGTGGATCGTCTTGAGAGAGACGAGCACAATTTCACGCAGCAGGCGTACACAGGCCACCGAGGCATCTCCGTCGATGCCGTCAAGGCCATAGCGGTGTTCGCCGGTGCCGCCGTCAACGAGGCCGAATTCCACGCCGCGGGTGAGCATTTCATGCTCTTCCTCAGGCGTCAGGGCGAGCTCGGGACGCTTATGCCAGCTGGCCAGCGCCGCCATAATCGCGTACGCGCCCCAGTTGGAGATGGCGACCGGGTAGCAGATACCGACGCGCGTCGTGGTGACGATGCCGCCGCCGCATCCGCATTTGCACACGGTTGCGCTGGGAACGTAATAACGCGCCTGTTCGTAGAGATTGCCGAAGCCGATTTCGTTGCCGCCGTCGCCGATGCCGATGGTCAGCTTACCCATTTCATTCATCTGGATGATGATGTCATCCATGACGGCCCGGATGTCGTTGCGCTTGTTGCCACTGAGGTTATGCAGAACACCCTTGGAGTTGCTGCCGAGCTTTTCAATGGTGAAAGCCACGTCAAGTTCCTGCGCAATGGCGTCGTACTGGGCGCCGGGCGCTTTTTCCAGTTCTACGACGGGAACGTCGGACTTGAGAACCTCGAGAGCCATCTGAATGCCGCCGATGCATTCCGGCTCGGTGTAAAGCGTTACATGATATCCGAGCGTGTCCAGGCACCGCGCCAGAGCGGCAGAGCCGAGAGGACCGTCATTTTCTCCCTGCGGAAATTTCACCGGATCCGCCGCGCCGGTAAAGATGCCGACGTGCGCGCCGGGCCGTTCGGCAAGAGCCTGTACAATCTGAAGGCTGATAGGACCCGCGAAGGCACCCGCCTCATAGATTTTCGCCATGTTTTTGCGGGGAACGCCCATCGCGCGGATGCCGACGGTGATCAGACGGTCGATATTGCTGCAGACAAATTCCATTTTTACGCCGTCCCTTCGTCAGAATTTTCTGTCTTCGGTGGTGAAGTACGCACGGACGATCTCACGGATGAAACGCACGCACGCAACGGAGGCGTCGCCGTGGATGCCGTCGAGCGCGTAGCGGGGCTTACCGGAGCCGCCGTCGCAGAGTTCGAGGTCGATGGTGCGCATGAGCATATCGTGCTCTTCCTCGGGGGTGACCATCAGGCTCATATCGCCGGTCATCAGAGAGAGAGCCGCGCACAGCGCATAGCAGCCCCAGTTGGAAATGGAGACGGGATAGCAGTGCTTGACTTTGGTAACGGTGACGATGCCGGCGTTGCAGCCGCAGACACACTTACGGCCGTTTTCGATCAGGTCGCAGGTGGCCTCGTAGATGCTGCCGAAGCCGATCTCGTTGCCGCCGTCGCCGATGCCGACGGTGATCTTGCCCATGTCGTTCATACGGTTGATGATGGGATCGACAAAGGCGCGCATACCGTTGCGGTTGCGCCCGGTAACGGAATGCTGAATGCCCTTGCAGTTGGCGCCGACCTTTTCGGTGCAGACTGCGATGTCGAGCAGATTTGCAATTTCGTCGTACTGCTCGCAGGGCTCGTCCAGACTGTTTCTCTTTTCAAGAACGACGATGGGAGCGGTGCAGCCGATCATTTTAGCGATCTCGGAGAGACCCTCTCTGCAGTCGATCTCGGTATAAAGGTTGACCTTATATCCCAGCTTAATCAGGGCGCGGGCCAGAGCGGCGGCGCCGAGAGGACCGTCGCTCTCACCCTTGGGGAAAACGCCCATGACGGCAGCGCCCGTAAAGACGCCTACCATCGCACCGGGATGTTCAAGAATATCTTTGGCACATTTGTAGGAAACGGGAGCATCCTTTGCGCACAGCGCGTACAGCTCGCCGATGTCCTGACGGGGCATGCCGGGCTCATGAAAACCGACGTTGACCAGCCGGTCGATGTTTTTACAAGCGATTTGCATCGTGTTACATCTCCTTTTTTCAGTTCGGGAAAACGGCTCTTACACGACGTGGCAGGCGACGAAATGTCCGCCGCCGCGGTCGATGAGTTCCGGTTCCTGTTCTTCACAGAGCTTGCATTTTTTATAGCAGCGCGTCTGGAAACGGCACCCTCTGGGCGGATCGACAGGGCTGGGGATATCGCCCTCGAGAAGAATGCGTTCCTGCTTTGCGCCGGGATCCGGAATCGGAACGGCTGAAATCAAAGCACGCGTATAGGGGTGCAGGGGATCTGTAAACAAATCGTTTTTAGGAGCGAATTCCATGACCTTTCCCAGATACATCACGCAGATATAGTCGCTGATATGGCGCACGACACTTAAGTTATGCGCAATAAACAGGTAGGTAAGGCGGTCGCTCTGCTGCAGGTCCTGCAGCAGGTTGAGCACCTGCGACTGCACTGATACGTCGAGAGCGGAAACCGCCTCGTCACAGATGATCAGCCGCGGGTTCAGGATAACCGCGCGGGCGATGCCGATGCGCTGGCGCTGGCCGCCCGAAAACTCATGCGGATACCGCTCTGCAAACTTGGGGTCCAGTCCCACATGCGCGAGAGCTTCTCCCACACGCTCGCGGCGCTCGGCCTCGGACAAGCCGCTTTCGTGGCAGAGCAGGGGCTCGCCCACAATGGAAGAGATGCGCATGCGCGGATTCAGGCTGGAATACGGATCCTGAAAAATGATCTGCATCTGGCGCCGAAGCTGACGCATCTGATGGTGATCGAGGTCATAGATATTCTTACCTTCGAAAAAGACTTTTCCGCAGGTCGGCTCAATCAGATTCAGAATCAGACGTCCCGTGGTGGATTTGCCGCAGCCGGATTCACCGACAAGACCGACGGTCGAACCCTCCGGTACAGAGAAGCTGACATCGTCCACCGCTTTGACAAAGCGTTTTTTTCCGTCGGCAGAGCTGCCCGCCGGAAAATATTTTTTCAGGTGTTCAACACGGACAAGTTCGTTCATGGCTCGTTCCTCACACAGTGGAAGCAGCGCACAAAATGTCCCGCTCCGACCTCGGTGCGGGGCGGAGCCTGCTCCCGGCAGATTTCGGTGGCATATGGGCAGCGCGGATGAAAATAGCATCCGGACGGCGCCTGAGAGGGGTGCGGAACGGCGCCTTGGATGGTGTAGAGTCTATCCTGATCCTCATTCAGACTGGGAATGGATTTGAGAAGTCCCTCGGTGTACGGGTGGCGGTAGTCGTAGAAAATATCCTGTACCATGGCTTCTTCCACAATAGAGCCGCCGTACATGACAACCACGCGGTCGACCATCTCGGCGACGACGCCAAGGTCGTGCGTGATAAGAATGATGGAGGAATGGATTTTAGACTTCAGCTGGCGCATCAGCTCGAGAACCTGCGCCTGAATGGTGACGTCGAGTGCGGTAGTGGGTTCATCCGCGATCAGAAGCTTCGGATTGCAGGCCAGCGCCATGGCGATCATAACGCGCTGACGCATACCGCCCGAGAGCTGATGAGGATAAACTTTCATGTTGCGTTCGGGAGTTGTGATGCCGACCAGACCGAGCAATTCAACCGCCTTGGCAAAGACTTCCTTCTTCGGCATTTTCGGATTGTCGGATAAGATCGCTTCACAGAGCTGATTGCCGATGGTATAGACGGGATTGAGCGAGGTCATCGGCTCCTGAAATATCATCGACAGGTCGTGGCGGCGGAGCGCGCGCATCTGCGCCTTTGTCGCATGACGGAGGTCCTGTCCGTTAAAAAGGATCTCTCCATCCGTAATGCGCCCGGGCGGCTCCGGCAGCAGTCCCATAACCGCGAGCGAGGTAACACTTTTTCCGCAGCCGGACTCACCGACAATGCCGAGACATTCTCCTTCGCCGACGTCGAAGCTGATAGACCGCACGACAGGGTAATCCTTTCGGTCGGATCGGAATGAAATAGATAGGTTGCGTACGCTTAAGACAGACATGGGCGTCAGCTCCTCTCGCTGTTTTTTTAACCGTTATTCTGCCAGACGGCTCATTTCGTTGAGCATGGCCTCGGCCGCCCACAGATGGATGTTGACACGATCCGCAAGAGGGGCCCAGCGGCCGCATTCGATCGTGATGGCAGCGCCGTATTTTCCGGCATAGCTGGAGAATCCGGTGCCGCCCTGCTTGGCGGAAAGCCCCGCATCGACGAGAACGCCGGGAACCGGTTCGGTAAATTCTTCGCGGATATGGTTGCCGAGACGGTTTGCTACATCCTCAAGAGTTGTGATGGGACGGCCGTGAGAAATGACGGCATCTCGCATAATATTGGTGTAATGCGCAATATTCTGGTTGGTGTTGTAATCGGGAACAAAGAAATAGTAAGAGCTGCCCTGTCCCTCGTGCAGGTCAAGCACGACGGGGGGCTTAACCTCGTCGCAGAGCTGGCGGAGGAACTTGACCTCATTGGGCTCATCGGAGCCGCCGAAACGGCGGTTCATATCGGCGACAATGCCGGCAGCGGTAATTTCCGCACTGAAAGCGCGGTAAAAATCCCAGACGTTTTCCGCGTCGCCCGCGTTCGAGGGAAATACGATGCGTTTTCCCGCGCATTCGGGGATCAGCTCGGGATGCTCCTTGAGAACGGCGTTGACCTTCAGCTCGACGCCGCGCGGACCGACGATTTTTTTGGGACGGATCTGGTTTGTTAAAAGAATGCCGTTCATATCCACAAGAAGGAAGGTTTCGTCCTCGTAGAGAAGCTTAGTGCAGTTCTCCTTGAGAATCTTCCACAGTTCTTCGTGGGTTTCGAAATGCATTTCGCGGCCCATGGCGTGGCTCAGACAGGCCTCGTAGCCCTGAAAGCCGAAGGGATCGCGCAGAGGCACCATATAGAGCGGATTCTTGTATTTCCAATTTTTAAGGATCATCAGCGAGGCAAAAACGCCGGCAGGTTCCCCCGCGTGAGCACCGGAGGTAATCATAACAGGGGCGCCTACGCCCTCTTTATGAATCAGAACCATCGGGTCGCCCATGGCGGTGTCTCCCAGAGAGGAATATCCGATGCCCTCGCCGTCAAGCCAGCCCATCAGATCCCGGACGTTGTGAATCTCGGGAAAGTTCATCTGAAAACAGCCTCCTGTCATTAAGATACGTTTGGGGCAAAGCAAAAAGGCCTTGCCCCAAACGAGCGATTGTGGTTTAGATAAAGCTCATATAATAGAGCTGGAAGTTCTCATCGCGGCGTGCGACCATTTCGACGTCGTTGGCAGTCGCATAGAACAGGGGCTGACGGAACAGGAAGATCCAAGGCGCCTGCTCATGGACATAAACCTGAAGGTCCGCGATATACTTGGCGCGCTTTTCGGGGTCGATCTCCTGCTTAAGCGCATCGTATTCGGACATGAAGTACTCGTCTTCCCAGCCGTTCTGCTGGATGTTGGCATTGGCCCAGTTGAGCTCGCCCTGACCGTCAAAGTAGCCGCCCAGACCGAAGTAGAAAGCGTTGGAAATCGTGCCGTTGTTCTTGCGCTCGGTGATGACCGAGAAATCGGCGACTTCCACACTGGCCTTGATGCCGACCTCTTCGAGGTACTGCGCCACGGCGAGGGAGATTTCCTTGTCGCGGACATAACGCCCGGCGGAGGTGGTGATGGTAACTTCGAGACCGGTCTCATAGCCGGCTTCTTTCAGAAGAGCCCTGGCCTTTTCCGGATCATAGGGGTAAGGAGTGATATCGGTGGTGTTCTCATTCGGAGGCATGCAGATACCGGCGTAGATTTCACCGTAACCGCCGAGCAGAGAAGCGTTGATAGCTTCCTTATCGACGGCATAGTTCATAGCCTGACGGATGCGGACGTCGCTGAAGGGCTCCACATCGCAGCGGATGGCCACACCGGTGTCACGGCCGCCGCCAGCGGAGATGACATGGGTGGTGTCGGTCTCAACCGTATCAAGCTGGTCGATGGAAACGCCCTGAATGATATCGGCGCTGCCGGCGAGCAGCTCAGCGGTGCGGGTGGAAGCTTCGGGAACAAGACGGAAGATCGCTTTCTTGATCTTGGCTTCGCCGCCCCAGTACTCTTCGAAAGCCTCGAACTCCATCGACTCGGCGGTGGTGTAGGCAGCCATGCGGTAGGGGCCGGTGCCGGAGACCTTGCTCACGTCGACCATCGGCTCCGTATCGGTGTAGACGGTCGGGTCAAGCATCATCAGAGTGCGCAGGTAGTAGGGGAGCATGGGGCACTTGCTGGTGAGCTTGATGTTGCAGGTGTACGGATCCAGAATCTCGATATCCTCATAGGGGATGTCCTTGGGGGCGCGGTTCTGGGTCTGGCCGGCGGCCGCCATAACGCGGTCAAAGGTCAGCTTGACGGAGTCGGCGTTGAACTCGGCGCCGCTGTGGAACTTAACGCCCTGGCGCAGCTTAAGCTGAAGGGTCAGGTTATCCTGCCATTCCCAAGACTCGGCCAGAACACCATAGAGGTTCATGTTTTCGTCACGGTAAATCAGCGGCTCGAACACCTGCATGAGGTGGTTCCAGCTTGCGGTGGCCGTGCAGTACGTGGGGTCGATGCTCTCCGTGTCGGCGGAGGTGAGCAGAGTCAGCACGCGTCCCTCATTGGGATCGCCCGCCTCGCTGCCGGAGGCTTCACTCTGCGGAGTGCTGGTGCTGGTGCTGCCGCCGCATCCGGCGGTAGCCAGCATGGTCAGCACAAGCAGCAGCGCGAGAATACGTTTTGTCATGTGTTACACCATCCTTTGTTTTTTGTTTCTTTTCTTAGCTCTGTCCCTTAAATGAGGGGCAGAGACGCCTAAAACGCAGATCACTGCATTTTTGGGTCGAGGAAGTCACGCAGCCAGTCGCCGAACAGATTGACGCCCAGCACGGTGACCATGACGGTCAGTCCGGGCAGGGTGGCGATCCACCATGCTTCGGTCAGCAGGTCGCGTCCCTCGGCCAAAAGAGAACCCCATGTCGGAATGGAGGCCTCTACACCGAGACCGAGGAAGGAAAGGGTTGTCTCCGAAAGAATATTTGATGCGATGACAAACGACGCGGAGACGATAATCGGGGCGATGACGTTGGGCAGAACGTGCTTGAGCATGATATGCAGATTGCCGAAGCCGATGGCGCGCGCGGCCTGCACAAATTCTCTCTCACGCAGAGAGAGAACCTCTGCACGGGTAATGCGGGCAAAGTTTACCCAGCGAAAGATACCCATGATTAAAATCAACTGTACAAGACCGCCGCCCAGTGTCGCAATAAAGGTCAGCGCCAGCAGCGTAAAAGGAAAGGCAAGCTGAATATCCGCAAGACGCATCAATATAATGTCAAACCAACCGCCGAAATAACCGGAGATCAGGCCTAAAAATGTACCGAGGCAGACGGAAATGGCCGCCGCGCAGAAGCCTGTCAGAAGAGAAACGCGGGAACCGTACAGCAGGCGTGCGAAAACGTCGCGCCCGAGAGAATCCGTGCCGCACAGATGATAGCCGGTGTCTGAGGTGCTGCCCGGAGGGAGCAGACGGTCTGTCAGAACAATTTTATTTGGATCGGCCGAGGTCAGCAGAGGTGCGAACACCGCGGCAAAGATCAGCAGCAGAATAATAATGATGCCGACGAGGCCGGATTTTTGTTTGCATAGACTATACCAGATTCGCTTCATAACGCAAGTCCTTTCTCGGCTGTTCGGTCACAGACGCACGCGCGGGTCAATCACCGCATAGACCAAGTCGACAAGGAAGTTGACGGCCACAAATGCAAGACCCAGAAAAGCCACAACTGTCTGCAGCAGGGGAAAATCTTTAAACTGAATCGCCTGCACCGCGAGGCGGCCGATGCCGGGCCATGCGAAGATGGTCTCGATTACGACGGCGCCTCCCAAGAAAGAACCCATCTGCATGCCGACCTGTGTGATGACGGGCTTCAGGCTGTTTTTCAGCGCATGCTTGCAGTAAACCTTTAAGTCAGTAAGGCCCTTGGAACGAGCGGTTTTAATGTAATCGTCGCCGAGCACCTCGAGCATGGAGGAACGCATCATGCGCAGATCCTGTGCCAGCGGGAAAGTGGCGAGCGCGATGACCGGCATGACGAAATGCTTCCATGTGCCCATGCCGGACGGCGGAAGCCAGTGAAGCTTTACCGCGAAGAGCATCATCATCATCAAACCGAACCAGAAGCTCGGCATGGCCTGTCCGATTAAGCCGAACAGCATGATGAGGGTGTCGCCCCATGTGTTATGCAGCTTGGCGGCAAGCACGCCGAGAGGAATGGCCAAAAGCAGCGAGACGCCCAGCGCGACTGCGGCCAGCTGTACCGTATTGGGCAGACGCTCAAGAACGAGATCCACATTGGGACGCTTATAATAGAGAGACTGACCAAAATCGCCGTGCACCGCCTTGGACAGAAAATCGCCGTATTGAACGAGCAAAGGGCGATCAAAACCCATCTCTGCCCGAAACTCGGCAATTTCTTCAGTAGACGCGCCCTCACCGAGCATCAGGGCAGCAGGGTCGCCGGTCAGGAACGTGGCGAGAAATGTAATGAACGTGACGCCGATGACAACCACTATCGCCTGCAGCAGACGGGAGAGAAGCTTTTTCAGAAAAGACAAAACGTTCAGCCTCCTTCAATACATATTTGAAAGCCGGAAGAGAGATACGGCGGATGCAGCCGCGGCAGACTGCCGCCCTGCAAGTCCGGAAAAGGAAAAATGCATTTTCCTAATGACAGCGATTATAACACGATGGCATGCTTTTTGCAATCTTTTTTGTCGTTAAAAAAATATTTTTGTAAAAATCGGTCTTTAAACGGCTTCCAAGTCTTGCGAAGTCGGCAAAGTGATGGTATACTAAGGCAGTTGATTTTCCTGAAAATCCGTTTGGGACGGCGGAAAAAGAGGAAAAAGTTTTATTTTTATAAGGAGATACCGCGAAGTATTGCTGAAATTTTTTGTACAGCGAAGGAAAGGGGTCCTTTTGCAGACGGCCATGCGCCGACAAATGCAGAGGGGAATAGAATATGACGAGCATGGAAGAAGCGCTGCCTCTGATCAATACGATCATTAATGGAGTGGCACGGCATTTTGGTCCGAACTGTGAGATTGTCGTTCATGATTATTCGGGTGGTCACGATCACACGATCATCAGCATTGTTAACGGCGAGGTGACGGGACGCACCGTGGGCGAGAGCCTGATGCTGGTGGAGTCCAAGATTATGCCGGGCGAACAGGTGGCGAACGATCTGACCAACGGCATCTTTAACTATGTGACGCGTACCTATGATGGACGGATTTTAAAATCCAGTACTTTTTATATTAAAAACGACGAAGGAACGGCGATTGGCTCTATCTGCATCAACATGGATATCACGCAGCTTCAGCAGGCCAAAAGCTATTTGGAAAAATACATAGGGGTAACAGAAGAAAAGCCGTCCGGTACGGAGATGGTCTTCGTCGGAGGAATTGACGATCTGCTGATTTCCCTGATCCACGAATCGATTGACAGCGTCGGTGTTCCGGTTTCCTCCATGACAAGGGAACAAAAGATCGCGGGGATCGGATATCTGAAAGAAAAAGGCGCCTTTAAAATTCAAAAGGCCAGTGATATCATTGCACGCTATTATGACGTTTCAAAATTCACGGTTTATAATTATCTCGAAGAGGCGCGCTACAACGCCGAGGAAAAAGTTATTTGAAACAGCCGTTTTACGATTTTAAGGAGGAACATCCCATGGAAATTATTCGCAGAGGAACCAATGAAAAGCTGAGCGAAAGCGTGGAATTTCAGTCGACCGTGTATGTCGCAGGCAAGCTTCCTGCCGATCTGACGAACGATATCACTGCGCAGGCAAAATCCGTTCTCCAGGTCGTGGAGGACGCGCTGACGCGCGCGGGAACCGACAAGAGCCGCCTTCTGCTGGCCCAGATTTATCTGAAGCACCGCGGAGATGCGGCGGCATTTAACGCGGTGTGGAACGCATGGCTGCCCGAGGGCTGCGCGCCTGCCCGCATCTGTGTCGAGGCGAATATGCTCAACGACGCGGTATTGGTCGAGCTGAATGTAACTGCCGCAAAGTAAGAAAGGCTCACATTTATGAAACGAAAAAGCGCTCCGCGGTTTTTGGCGGAGCGCTTTTTTTGCAATGCAGGAAGCTTTTCACAGGGTTAAGTCTCCCTCGCGGATCCATCCGATCCGGCGGAAAAACAGGCCGAAAGCCCAGCTCAGCACGGCGGGCAGTACAAAACAAATCAGAATGAGGCCGATCCAGTCCATAGAGGTGACGGCGGCTTTGACCCCGCTGGCCACGTCGCTGACCCAGCCGGCATAAACACCGATTTGACCGACAAGGCCGCAGGTACCCATTCCCGATGCCACGCCCCCTGCGGGATCGTTCATTTCAAGACGGAATACGCAGGTGGAGAGAGGACCGGTAATGGCCGAGGTGAGAATGGCGGGCAGCCAGATGCGGGGGTTTTTGACGATGTTGCCCATCTGCAGCATCGAGGTGCCCAGTCCTTGGCTCACCAGCCCGCCCCAACGGTTTTCGCGGAAGGAGAGAACGGCGAAACCCACCATGTTGGCACAGCAGCCGGCCACCGCCGCGCCTCCCGCCAGCCCCGTCAGGCCGATGGCGGCACAGATTGCGGCGGAAGAAATGGGCAGGGTCAGCGCTATGCCGATCACAACGGACACCAGAATGCCCATCCAGAAGGGCTGCAGCACGGTGGCCCAGCGCACAAAATCACCGACGGCTGCCGCTGCGGTGCCGATCGCAGGCGCCCACCATGCGGAAAGCAGCACGCCGATCAGAATGGTGACCGACGGTGTGACAAGAATATCGATTTTGGTTTCTTTAGAGACCATCTTTCCCGCTTCGGCGGCGATTACCGCGATGAAGAGAACCGCCAAGGGCCCGCCCGCTCCGCTTCCGCCGTCGAGAGTGACGCTGCCGAGTGCATTGGCGGCATACCCCACCGCGGCGAGGGAGAAAAGAACGAGGGGAGGCGCCTGCAGAGCATAGCCGATGGCGACGGCCATGGCTGCGCCGCTCATTGCGGAGGCATAGGTACCCGCCTGTACCAACAGCGAAAGTGCCGCCTGCTGGCCAAGGGTTTTGAGAATGGTACCGATGAGCAGAGAACAGAACAATCCCTGCGCCATGGCGCTCATGGCGTCGATGCCGTATCGTTTGGCGGAGATCTCGATATTTTTTCGCTTTAAAAACGCCTTGAAATTTTCCATTGCGGCAACCTGCTTTCCAGAAAAAAATATGTATATGTCTTGACACGTGTATAGTTTATTCTATCCTTTAAAGAGGATTTGTCAAGGAAATTTGAAACGGGCCCTGCGGCGACTCTTAAAGAAAATCCCCCGGCTTTGCCGGGGGATTTCAGACGATCGATTCACTTAATTTCAGAAGATTCTAAAATTGTGCCCACAAAAATCAGGACATGCGCCCGATTTTTTCTGCACAATTCGCCTCCATAAGGACGCGAAACCGGGGATATTGGATTCCCCTAAAAGCGTGTCGAACTTTTCCGACATGCTCAAATCCCCCGGCAAAGCCGGGGGATTTTCTAAAAAGAAGAAAGGCCGAAGCATACACAGTCTGATTCTTTGGGGGAAATATACTGCAGAGTGTCTTTTCGGTTTTAAAGAGAACGGGCGGTGTGCTGCAGGGCTGCATACTCCACTGCAATCTGCGACGCCACTTCGGCGTTGTGAAACGCAAGACGAATATTGGTCTTAAGCGATTCGCCGCCCGTGTGGTCCTTGATATAGGCAAGCAGAAAGGGAGTGATGCGTTTTCCGCGGACATCGGCGGCCTCTGCCGCGGCGAGAGCTTCGCGGGTAACCTTCTCCATTTCAGAGAAATCAAGCGCACAGTCTTCGGGAACAGGATTGCCGATGATCACGCCGCCGTCCATGCCGAGAGACCATTTTTTATCCAGAATATCCGCTGCTTCGCGGGCGGAATCCACACGCACATCGGCGGAGAAGCCGCTCTCGCGGGAATAGAATGCGGGGAAATGCTCCGTCTGATAGCCGAGCACCGGAACGCCCATCGTTTCGAGGTATTCGAGCGTCAGGCCGATGTCCAGAATGGACTTTGCCCCTGCGCAGACGACGGCCACGGAGGTGTGCGCCAGCTCCTGCAGGTCGGCGGAGATGTCAAAGGTCTTGGGCGCGCCGCGGTGCACGCCGCCGATGCCGCCGGTGGCAAAGACGCGGATGCCCGCCATGGAGGCGATCAGCATGGTGGTGGCGACGGTTGTCGCGCCGGGGATACCTTTGGAAAGAACGACGGGCAGATCGCGGCGCGAAACCTTTGCGACGCCCTCTCCGCGGCACATCAGGGCGAGGTCTTCCTCACCGAGACCGACCTTCAGGCGGCCGTTCAGCACGGCGATGGTTGCGGGAACCGCGCCGTTTTTGCGGACGATCTCCTCTACTTCATGGGCAAACGCGAGGTTTTCAGGATAGGGCATGCCATGGGAAAGAATCGTCGATTCGAGCGCGACGACGGGTCGGTTCGCATCAAGAGCGGCCTTGACCTCCGGAGTCAAATCGAGATAACGGTTCATAAAAAGATTCCTCCTGTATATTTTGCAATTTCAGTTTCGGAAAGAAGCGGGCTGACGGTTTCGGCGGCAGACACGGCCACGGCGGAACAGGCGCAGGCGCGCCGCAGAGTGTCGTCGAGAGAGGACCCCTCCAGATACGACAGGAGCAGTCCGGCGGTAAAGGCGTCCCCGGCGCCGGTGGCGTTTTTCATCGTGACGGTATCCGGACGATACCGGCGCGAGAGGCCGTTGCCGTCGCGGTAATAGACGCCGTCTTCGCCGAGTGTTACAAAGACTCTGCGCACGCCCTGCTTAAGAAGCGCTTTGGCGGCTTCTTCCAGAGAAGCCTCATCTGTGACGGGCATGCCGGAGAGGGTTTCCAGCTCGAGACGGTTGGGCTTTATCGTGTGGAAATATCCGAGCAGACCGGCGAATTTTTTTGCGTGAGAGGTGGAAACGGGATCAAGAAAAACCGGGATTCCGTTTGCGGAGAGGCGCCTTGCCGCATGCGCGATAAATTCCCGGGAAGGATTTCCGTCCAAGCAGACGACGGCTGCCGAATACAGAACGGACGCCGCCGCGTCAAAATCCGCGGGTGTCAGCCGGGACGCGATCGTCATGTCGGAAAAGGCGACATACATTTCGCCGCGCTCGTCGAGGGCCGAAACATATGCGGAGGAAGGACAGTCCGCGAAGCGGCGCACGAGCTTTGTACCGACCCCGGCTCTGCGGCAGGAGGAGAGGATCATCTCTCCGAGAGGATCTTTGCCTACGGCGGTAAATAGCTCCGTCTGAACGCCGAGTCTTGCGGCGTTTTCACAGATATTGCGCATGACTCCTCCGGCCGAGAGAGTAAGCCGCGCGGGATTGGAGTCGCAGGGCACAATGGGTCCGCGGCTCGCCATGGACAGATCGGCGTTTGCACCGCCGATTCCGATCAGCAGAGGCTGCATGAGATCCCTCCGTTTTATTGGTTTGCGCTTTTTATGCTACACGGTTTTACGGAGGATTTCAAGACCTCGGGGCATTTTCTCCGATCAAAAAAACATCGGGAAAGTGACGCGGGAAGGGACGCGCCAAAATAAAAGCCGTATTCGTCCGGCACGGGGTGCGGAAAGAAAAATTGTAATTTTCCAGACGTACAGAGGCACAGTTTGTTCATTGACACCCCGGCTTTGCGGGGCTATAATATTACGATAGACTATCTTGGAAATTTATATCCTTGAGCGGACGCTTAAAAAGGAAAGGAGGCGCTTGGTATGCTCGAACGGATTGCGGCGGCCTGTCTTGCGGCAGTGCTGCTGTGTTCCTGCGGCATGCAGATGAACGCCGCCGATCTTTTGCAGCCGCCGCGTCTCACCGCGGAGCAGTCGGCTATCTACGATGCGCTCGAATCTGCGATCGGAACAAGCTCCTTCAAGCTCAAGTATCCCCGCAGCGGACCGAATCTTTCCGCGTGTACCCTGCGCGATCTCGACGGAGACGGACAGGAAGAGGCCATCGCCTTTTATGAGCTTTCATCGGGCGGCGCTTCCTCCACATGGATCAGTGTGCTGGCCAAGCAGGAGGGCGCGTGGAAAAGCGTCAAACAAATCGCGGGCGAGGCCGGCGAAATCGACCGGCTGGAGTTTGCCTCGATCCTGGGAGAGCAGGACAGTATCGTTGTCGGCTGGGCCGCAGCCGGCGAGGAAAACAGCACCTGCATTTTCTATCACTATTCCGGCGGACAGCTTGAGAAATACAAGACGGATTTTTCCTACAGCGAGATGCTGATCGACGATGTGGACGGAGACGGACTGGAGGAAGTTGTCCTCTGCACACGCGGAGGGACGCGCTCGGCCACGATGGCGCTGCTGCACGAATCCGGCGGCCGCATTGTACGGACCAGTTCGTTTGACATGCCGTCGAGGCTGACGGGCTATGTGCAGCTTGTGAGCGGTCAGCTCGCGGGCGGCCTGCGGGCCGTATTTGCGGATGTCACCCTTTCCAACGGAAACACGAGCACCGTGATCGCACAAGTGGGACGTTCGTCCGCACGCACCGTTCTGCAGGAGCTGCAGAGCGAGGAACTCGGC
>CAKQGD010000040.1 GCA_934232845.1 uncultured Oscillospiraceae bacterium | reverse complement strand
GGATAATGCCGGCGAAGGGAGTTTTCCGAACATACGGATTTCTCGTCCGCCGCTGGATTTTCCCGCGGCGGATTTGTTTTTGTGCCATAAGAAAAGAAAGAAGGATTTTTATGCAAACCAGATCTCACACCCGTATCCTTGTGGAGTGCGCTTTGATGATCGCACTTGCCTCTGTCCTGTCCGAACTGAAGTTTGAAATGCCCTATGGCGGCAGTATCACAATCTTCAGCGCGGTGCCGATTCTGATGTCCTCTTACCGCAACGGTACCAAATGGGGCCTTCTCACGGCGTTTACCTACAGCTTGATTCAGCTCTTTCTTGGATTTAAAAATGTCCTTTACTGCACGACGCTTGGTGCGCAGTTCGGCTGCATTCTGCTCGACTATGTGCTGGCGTTCACTCTGCTTGGCCTTGCGTCTGCAATTTCCAAGCCCTTTGGAGGAAAATCCGTGCGCGGCGTTGTGATCGGCACGGCGGCAGTCTGCCTCGGACGCCTGTTTTGCAGCTTCCTCAGCGGAATTCTGCTCTGGGGCGGTTACGCGCCGGAGGGCATGCCGGTCTGGCTTTACAGCCTGCAGTACAACGGCCTCTATATGATTCCCGAGCTTGTGATCACAGTGATCGGAATGCTCTTGATCCGCAGACGTCTGCTTGAAGGGGAAAACAGCGCGGCTTGAGGATTGCATCCCGGTGCGAGACCTGTTATACTGT
The DNA here is from genome assembly GCA_934232845.1 of uncultured Oscillospiraceae bacterium. Taxonomy (GTDB): domain Bacteria; phylum Bacillota; class Clostridia; order Oscillospirales; family Ruminococcaceae; genus Yanshouia. The sequence goes on along the minus strand of CAKQGD010000040.1, from coordinate 16,228 downwards.
AGAAAAAAGAGGGGGTCTTGCATATGGAACCACGCCGAACGGACCGGGGAAAGAAATCACCCGCTGTGGGAATTATCGCAGCGATTGTGATCTTAAATCTTTTGCTTGATTTGGGCGGAGCGGCTGCTTTCGCACTGTTAATTCCTCTTGGTGTGATCGCATTTGTGATCTACGGCATACACGCCGAGACGAAAAAAAGCTCTTCGGATGATTCGAGTGCGTTTCAGACGATGTTTCCCCGGCGGGAGGACGCCCGTCCTGCGATGAGCACCCGTGTGAAAGAGAAGCGGACGCCGGTCGTCCGGATGAATGCGCCTGTGCCCGGCGCAAAACCCGCGCCAGCGGCAGCGGACGAATTTCGCCGCCATGAGGAGGCTCTGAAGGATCTTCTTCGCGCCGGTGTGATCGACCGGGAAGAGGCGTCGGACCGCCTTGCCCGCCTGCGGGAGGAGCTTGCCCGAGGCGGAAGAAATCTGTAACGGATTTTCGAATAAAAGCGGCGGTTCCTCAGCGAAGACCTGATAAGAAAGCATTTCGGCTATCAAAAGAACCTGTGAAATGCTGAAAAATGAGATTGCTTGGATATAGCTGTTTCGGACGGTTTTATGACGCAATACAGACAAACTTAAATTAAAAATTCAAACCCTCTAAAAACGCTGGACTTTCAAGACCTTTCGCCCACATAATGTTTAAATCTGATGCAGTTTCCCTTGTTTTGCCCTTCTGAGCCGAAACAAGGGAAACTTTTTTATCTTCCGCCGAGTACCTTATCCGAGCATCGTGAATGCATCAGCGCTATTTTATCCGAAGGTAAATTTACACTGTCAGTGCTTGGCTCCGGGGTTGCGCTGTTTATCAGAATAAATTATAATAATAAACGTTGTTTGCCCTTGTCAGCATATCCCATGCTAAAAAAGGAGAAGGATTGTGTTTTCGGAATTTGAAAAGGCGCTCGAATTTGTATTAGAAAATATCGCCAGCTTGGCTATCGTTCTGTTTGAATTTGCCGGTGTGCTGATCATTATTTGGAGCGGCATCCTCGGCATGATAAAATGGCTTCGGCACGCGCATGATACGCGGCTTTCTTTAGCGAAAGGTCTCGCGATGGGACTGGAATTTAAGATGGGAAGCGAGATTCTGCGTACCGTCATTGTCCGCGAATGGCATGAAATCGGTATTGTAGCGGGCATCATCGCGCTGCGCGCCGCACTCGCCTTTCTGATTCACTGGGAAATCAAGCAGGAAGAACAGGACTCTGAAAAGCAGGAAGAAAAAATCTGATGTCCGCGCGGCGGATTTTCAAGGCTCTTGGAGGACTTTATTAATACTCTGCGGCCGACAATAGCCACTTATAAAATCATGGCTTTCAAATAGTGAATTTGTAGAGGCGGAAACTTTTTTCAGCCGATGGCTTGTGAGAAAATCACTTGTGATCGATCTTTTTGTTTCACTATGTCCTCAGGGCTATTGCTTTGCAGCATAAAAGAAACGGAGCAGCCTTTTTTAAGGCCGCACCGTAACTTACATAGAATTCCTTCCTTTTTGATTTTAGGCGTTTTGTTTTTTGAAAAATAGTTTTGCCGCTGCGTTGACGGCTTACAATCGGACAAACCGTATACATCTTAATTTACAGATATGGAGACCGGAAATTCGCAAGAAAATTTGAAGTTAAAAAAGGAAGGGCTTATTTTGATGGAACTTTGCATCCGGCGTTTTGATGAATTGACTTTGGCAGAGCTGTACGAGATTCTTGCCGCGCGCGTTTCTGTTTTTGTGGTGGAGCAGAACTGCCCCTATCAAGAGCTGGACGGTCTGGACGAGCAGTCCATCCACCTGTATTTCAGAGACGAAACCGGGATTCTTGCATATCTCCGCGTGATCGATCCCCGAGACGGCAGTACGGACGCTGTAATTGGCCGGGTCCTGTCTAAAAAACGGCGCTGCGGTCTTGCCGACCGGCTTGTTGCAGAGGGCATCCGCGTTGCTTCGGAAGAACTGCACGCCCGGCGTATTCGCCTCGGGGCGCAGGTGTATGCCCGAAAACTGTATGAAAAGCACGGGTTTTGCGCCTGCTCCGAAGAATATCTGGAGGACGGCATTCGCCATGTCGAAATGGAATATTTTCCGGGAGAATAGTCTGATTCGGCCGGTATATTCTATTTTTCGAGGTGATGTATATGACCCCGAATTATTACGAGAGAGATCCTCTTTTGCGCGGATATTTTTACTCTCTGCCCGCGGCGGTGCAGAATTATATTCTGAGCAGCGGGATAGAAATTTCCACACCGGGCGAATTGATTCAGTGCGCCGAGCATTGGATGCAGAATCATCTCATGTGAAAATACGGCCATGCAAAAGCATGGCCGTATTTTTATATGCGGTACGGTTTCTTTTTTATTTGCAGCGGCCATACAGCTTGAGCGCGTCAAGCAGATTGGTCTGAACGGAATGACCGTCTCCTTCGGCGCCCATTGTGACGAGGATATATTCGTGCCCGCCGACGGATGCGAGCGAGGCAAGGCAGAGGCCGGCTTCTTCGGTATAACCTGTTTTTCCGCCGAGAATGGGACCGCGGTCGAGCTGCATCATCGCCAGCCGCTGAGAGAGCGTGCTCTGCAGAGGGATGCCCTGCGGATAGGCTGAGGTCGGTACGGTCGTATAACTGTCCGTACAGAATACCGCCCGAAAATTTTCGTTTTGAAGGGCAGCCTTGAGCAGTACGGTCATATCGCGTGCCGTTGTATAATGGCCCTCCTCCGACAGGCCGGTGACATTTTTAAAATGTGTCTGTTCCATTCCCAGCGCGGCGGCGGTCTCATTCATTTTCTCCACAAGAGTATCCGCGCCGCCGCAGGCGGCGCGTGCCAGCGCGTTGGCTGCGTCTGCGCCGGAGGGCAGCATGGTCGCATACAGCAGATCGCGCACGGGAAGAACATCCCCCTCCTGCAGGCCTGCCATGGAGGCGTTTGCTTCATACAGACCCGCAAGGTCGCCGTAACCGACGGTGATCTCGGCGTCGAGGCTGTCCAGCGCGTCCATTGCGGCGTAGATGGTCATAATTTTTGTCAGAGACGCCGGATGGCAGGGAGTGTCCGCTTCGACGGAATACAGTTCCTTTTCGGCGTCGAGATCGTACAGCAGCGCATAGGCGCTGTAGATAGAGAGAGATTCGTTTCGACCGGACCCTTCTGCGGTTTCGTACAGAGGAAGAGGGAGGGGAAGAAGGGCGGTCTGCGGTTTTGCAAGCTTTTCAGCAAGGGGGCCAAAGCAAAAGAATAAGCCGCAGACTCCGAAGAGCAGCAGCAGAACGGCTGTAAGCAGCAATCCGCATGAAGCGCGGCGTTTTCGTTTCATAGCATTTATCCAATCCGTGTAACAATATAAGTATAAGAAAATCCACTTTTTCAGTGTCCGTAAACCTGTTCTTTTTTTCATTTAAGAATAAAATGTTCTTTCTGTCAAGAAAGAAATCGCTGCGCGGCATAAAATCCTTTTATTTTTCTCATACTAAGAGACAAAAGGAGTTGAAGCACATGCTCGACAAAATCGCGCTGATCCTTGTGATCGTAGGCGCCGTCAACTGGGGCTCGATCGGCTTGTTTCAGTTTGACATCGTCGGATGGCTGTTCGGCGGACAGGCCTCTCCCGTCAGCAGGGTCATCTTCACGCTGGTTGCCGTCGCAGGACTGTGGTGTATTTCTCTGCTTTTCCGTGAGCCGGAGCAGAGACACGCCTGATGCGGCAGAGAAAATGCGCGTCCCGCTTTTTGGGCGGGGCGCTTTTCCTTTTGAGTGAAATATGCTATACTGACAAAAAACTTTTCCGGAGGTGCGCATGGAACATACAATACTCGTCTGTTTGATCGCTGCGGCCGTGGTACAGCTTGCCGCGATTTTCTTCCTTTTAGCCGGACAGTCCCGGCAAAAAAGAGAAAACGACAGCCTGCGGCGCGAGCTTTCTGATCAGCTGACCTCGACCCGGCAGGAACTGAACCATACGGTGCAGGAGGCGGTCGCTTCTCTGGGAAGAACGCTGTCCGACGCGCAGGCCGGCACGGCGGGCAGGCAGGATGTGATTTTAAAAAACCTCGGCGAGCAGCTTTCACAGAGAAATGACGATCTGAGAAAAACGGTTTCAGAAAATCTAAATTTGCTTAATTCTCAGACGGAGCGGAGCAGCGAGCTTCTGCGTACGACGCTGACGGAGAATATGGCGTCGGTTCGCCGTACGATGGATGAACGCCTTGACTTTCTGCAGAAAGACAATGCCGAAAAACTGGAACAGATGCGCAGAACGGTGGACGAAAAGCTGGAGAATACGCTCAACCAGCGGCTGACACAGTCCTTCCGTCAGGTGAGCGAGCAGCTCGAAAAGGTTTACAAGGGCCTCGGCGAGATGCAGACGCTTGCGACGGGAGTGGGAGATCTGAAAAAAGTTCTCTCCAATGTCAAGACGCGCGGCATTTTGGGAGAAATTCAGCTTGGCGCGATTCTCGAGCAAATTTTGTCTCCCGAGCAGTACGCGACAAATGTGGTGACGGTCGCGGGCAGCCGTGACCCGGTTGAGTATGCGGTAAAGCTTCCCGGAGACGGAGAGGGAACGGTTTGGCTGCCGATTGACGCCAAATTCCCCGGCGATACATACGCCGCGCTTGTCGACGCATACGACAGCGCGGAACCGGAACGGATTGCGCAGGCGCGCAGAGATCTGACCGCCCGCATCAAGGGCTGCGCCAAGGATATTCGTGACAAGTATATCGGCCCGCCGGATACAACGGATTTTGCCATCATGTTTCTGCCGTTCGAGGGACTGTATGCCGAGGTCGTAAACCTCGATATGGTAGAGGTTCTTTCCCGCGATTACAAAGTCAATATCGCAGGACCGACGACCATGGCGGCGCTTCTCAATTCTCTTCAGATGGGATTTCGCACGCTCGCGATCCAAAAACGTTCCGGCGAGGTATGGCGTGTGCTCGGCGCAGTCAAGACGGAATTTGAAAAATTCTCGAAATGTCTCGAAAAGGTGCAGGACCGCATCCGCGCCGCGGATCAGGAGGTGGATCGCCTGATCCACACACGCACCAACGTGATGAACCGCACGCTGCGCAGCGTGGAAAAGCTTGACGCGCAGCAGAGCCAAACTTTGCTCGGCCTGTCGGATATGCCGGAAGGAGAGGATGACTGATGTCTGAGACAAAGACAAATGTGCAGCGCATATTGGAACAGAAAAAGATTCCGTATGTGCCGCATACCTACGATGCGTCGGACGGCGCCATCGACGGCGTAAGTGTCGCCGCAAAGGTTGGCCTGCCGGTCGAACGTGTCTGCAAGACCCTTGTAACGCGCGGTTCATCAGGCGGCTTTCACGTATTTGTGATTCCCGTGACGCAGGAGCTTGACCTCAAGGCCGCCGCGCGTGCGGCGGGAGAAAAATCCGTCGCAATGCTGCCGCAGAAAGAGCTTTTGCCTCTGACGGGCTATGTCCATGGGGGATGTTCTCCCGTGGGAATGAAAAAAAGGTTTCCCACGGTGATCGACGCTTCGGCTGAAGAGCAGAGCACGATTGCCGTCAGCGCGGGACGTATCGGGTCGCAGGCGGAGCTTGCGCCGCGGGCGCTCGCAGAATTGACCGGCGCGTCGTTCGCCGACGTGATCCGGCATATGGAATAACAGGAGGAAAACAGCATGGTAACCATCACAATGGAAAACGGAAAACAGATCAAGCTTGAGCTTTATCCCGAGATTGCGCCCCAGACGGTCGCAAACTTTGAGGAGCTTGTGCGCAATGGCTTTTACAACGGCCTGACTTTTCACCGGATTATCCCGGGCTTTATGATTCAGGGCGGATGCCCCAAGGGCAACGGCATGGGCGGCCCCGGCTGGCGCATCAAGGGCGAGTTTGCCGCGAACGGTTTTCAGAATGATCTTAAGCATGACCGCGGCGTAATTTCAATGGCCCGCGCAATGGATCCCAATTCCGCGGGTTCACAGTTCTTTATCATGCACGCAAAGGCGCCGCACCTCGACGGACAGTATGCCGCTTTCGGACGCGTGGTGGAGGGAATGGATGTCGTCGACGAAATTGCCGCCGCCGCAACGGATGCCTCCGACCGGCCGAAAACTCCTCAGGTTATGAAAACAGTCACCATCGATTAAAGATGATATAAAAGGGGCGTACCGTTTTGTTCTGAAAGCGGTGCGTTCCTTTTTACATGCGAAGAGGAAAACATAATTTCTTTTTTAAAAATCCCGTTGTTCCTCTTGACGAAATCCATCAAAAACGATATAATAACCCATGCGTGTGAAACGCGCTTTGTCTGCTGGCATAGCTCAGTCGGTAGAGCAGCTGATTCGTAATCAGCAGGTCGGGTGTTCGAGTCACCTTGCCAGCTCCATAAAGATAACCGCACCTTATGGTGCGGTTATTTTTATGTGGTTCAGCAAAAAAATCCTGTTTTACAAATAAATAATAGCATACTTTACGATGAGAAGAGGCATGGATTTTAGCGGCAGTATAGATGTTAGAAAAGAATTTCACCCCGAAACGGTTTATCTGGGAAGAATAGAGGCTAAAGTCGGAGAACTTGACGGCGCAGAGAAAAAGATTCAGAAAAGTTATGGGCTTTTTAAAAAAAGTATAAATTTTTCCATAAAAAAGATGAATTTTTTATTGCAATCTTTCAGAAAGCATGATAAACTAACAACGACAACTGAATCATTAGGTTTTACGGTACTCTCATTTATTGAGGGCTAAGAGGGAACACGGTGAGAATCCGTGATCTGTTAACCACAACTGTATTTGCCGACGAAGAAGCAATTTGTCACTTTTTTTGCGGAAAAGGACGTCCTTTTCCTGTGAAACACAATGTGTTTCACAATGATCATTGATTGTGCAAAGATGGGAAGACGCTTTGGAGAATGACGCATAAGTCAGGATATCTGCCGTAAAATGTGAAAATGCCTTGGGTTTGAGGATATTCACGGAAACAAAATTTACCGTCGATCGCCGCCTCCCATAAGGGGGGCGGTTTTTTATAGATATACGGTGAGAAAGTGTTTAACGTTTAAAACCTCTTTCGGCAGAAAGAGGTTTTTTAATTGAGAAAAGAATTTCACCGGCGAAAATGGACGGATATGGCGGGATCGAATTTCAAAAGGAGGTATGGCATGAATCGAAAAGGGCTAAAAGAGGCGATCGTTTTTGAAACACATCTGTCGGAAGAGCAGGTGGAACGGGTACTTTGCGCATTGGAGAGCATTATTCCGAGCCTGCTGCTGAAAGGACAGGAATTGCATTGGGCCGATCTGATTACGGCCTATACTGTATGGAAACGTCCTGTAGATCATAACGGCCGTCCGATTTATGAGGACAAGCAGGGCAGCAAAATCCGATATCGCTTGGCACAATGTGTTTTCAGCGGTAGGGTCATTCGCTCTTTAAGAGAACACCGTTTCAATCTTGCGGATAAGCAAGCTATGAAGAAGCCTGTCTGCCTGCAGTTGAATGGGTCCGCTGCGGCGGAAATGGAGAAAACTCAGCCGAAAAGGAGAGAAAAGGATTGAATATTTCACTTAGTGAAATGCTGCATGTGATCGGGCAAGTACTGCTGAATCCCTGTCTGATCATACTGCTGCTGCTGGCTGCCGCGTCCGTGTGGCAGGTGGGAGACGCCGCCATGGAATACTGGACGGAACGACATAAGCTGCGGATAAATGTGCCGGAATTATTAAAACAAATGTCGGCGGCTTCGGGAGAGGAGATAAAAGCTCTTATTAAAGACAGCGGCATTTCACCTCGTCAAAGGGATGCTCTGTTGTCGGTTCTTGAAGCGAAGAATATGTCAAAATCCGCTTTAATTGCGCTTTCTCAAAGGCTTCTTTCGACGGAGGAAGAGCGCTGTGAACGAACCACTGCCATAACGGATATGATCGCGAAACTTGGCCCGATGTTTGGTCTTTTGGGGACGCTGATCCCTCTTGGCCCGGGAATTGTAGCACTTGGGCAGGGCGATACGGCGACACTTGCAGGCTCTTTGGGCGTGGCCTTTGATACAACGATTGTCGGTGTAATCAGTGCTGCGGTTGCCTGTGTAATTTCTAATGTGCGCAGACATTAAACTTAAACAATAATTCGGACAGCTCTGGTCAAAATGAGCAGGAACAGGAAATGCCAAAAGCGGCCGGCATTCTTCTTATATGTGCCGCAGCCGCTGCTGCAGTTATCGTGATTCTAATTTTAAGAAAGCATCGGACGTCGTCCAAGGGACCGGAAACTTAAACCGAAAAACCTTAAAACACAGCGGGCCCGCGCGAAGAAAAACGTGCGGGTCCGCTTTTGGCAGAACAAAAGGCGTAACAAAAATATGTGTAATTCTTTTTCGTCATACTCCAGAAACAATTCGGGAAGTGTACGCAATTCAAGCTGTCGGAACGCTAAAATTTTATGATGAGGACTTGAAAAAAGAGGGAAGTTATGCGATAATAAATAAAATTTAATTTTCCGGTTGCTCAAAAAGCGTAAAGGAAATGCGGTGAGAGTCCGCGATCTGTAAACTACAACTGTATTTGCCCATAAGAGAGTATAAGGCCATCGCTCTGTGAAGAATGAGAAGGCGCTCTGTAGAAAGAGGCATAAGACAGGAAACTTGCCGGAAAAAGTGGAAAGACTTTGAAATGTGAAAATACTTTACACTTTTTCAAACAAAGCGGCATCTGCAGTTGTAAAATATCCTGAAAATACGCTTTTTTGTTTTGTAATGCCGGTTTGAAATTGTAAAGAAAAAGTCTCTTCTTAAAAAGAAGAGACTTTTCATTTTTCAAGTAAAGAACAGGGAGGAAAACATGAATTCAAGTCTCATTTTTTTAAAGAAAGCAGTTTCTCTGCTGCTGGCATTTCTTCTTGCAGCAGCATGTGTCGGCTGTGCCGGACAATCTTCTTCTCTTTCACAGGAGGAACCCGTTTCCACAGAGGAATCCTCTGTCTCGGAGGAAAGCCTGCCCTCGGACACGAGTAAACCGGAAATTCTGTATGGAGACACCGATGAATTGTATGCAGCTCTTGCGGATACGGCGCAGTATTTGGTTTCCGCGGTTCCTGCACCGCAGGTAGGCAGTACTGGAGGAGAGTGGGCGGTGCTGGGCCTTGCCAGAAGCGGAGCAGAGGTGCCGGAGGGATATTTTGAAAAATACTACGAATACTTGGAAAACTATGTAAAAGAATGCAAAGGTGTTCTCCACGAACGGAAGTATACCGAATATATGCGTGTCATCGTGGCGGTGACTGCCATCGGAAAGGATGCCCGGAATGTAGCGGGATATGACTTGACAAAGCCGCTCGGAGACTATGAAAAAACTTTGTTCACCGGGTTGAATGGTCCTATTTGGGCTTTGATTGCGCTGGATTCGGGGGAGTATCCTATGCCTGAAAATCCGGATGCCTCTGTGCAGGCTACAAGGCAGATGTATGTTGACCGCATCTTGGAATGCAGACTTTCCGACGGAGGATGGAGCCTTTTTGGAGGCAGCAAAGCTCAGTCGAGCGTTGAAGACCGTTCGGATCCGGATATTACAGGAATGGCACTGCAGGCTTTGGCAAAGTATCAGGATCAGCCCGCGGTGGCGGAGGCGATCGAAGGGGCTCTGGCCTGTATGTCCGAGCAGCAGAATGAGCGGGGAGGATATTCTTCGTGGGGAGTCGAAAACAGCGAAAGCTGCGTGCAGATGATAGTGGCTTTGTGCGAGCTGGGCATTTCGATTGAAGACGCTCGTTTTGTAAAAAACGGCCTGAATATGGCGGATAATCTTCTTTCCTATCATCAGGCGGGAAAGGGCTTTCTTCATACGCAGGATGCTACCGGAGACAGTATGATGTCAACCGAACAGGGCTTTTACGGACTTGCAGCGCTCGTCCGTGCCGCTGAAGGAAAAAACAGCCTTTATCGGATGCAGGACGCTGCAGTATAAGCATGACTGGAGAATAGTGCAGATATGTGGTGGAAAAAGAACAGAGGAAAAGCAGTTTGTCTGCTCATAACCGCAGTGGTTTTGGCCGCGGCTTTCTGGTACGGAGGAAACGCTCCCGGATTGCAGGGGTGGGGAATCTCCCCTGCAAAGGAATCCATGACAGCAGACGAGAAAATGTCCGCTGCGGCCGTTTTAGCCGAAGAAGAAGGAGTTTCGGAAGTTGAATCCGGAGATGTGGACTACTCTGTAAAAAACGGAATGGAGATTGATCCGGAAACTGGAAAAGACCGCTATCTCACGGATCCCGTCCCGGAAGGAAAGCCGCTTCCGGTAGAGCCGCAGAATACGATTAAGACGGATGAGCCGCATAGTTGTACTTTGTCCGTGCGGTGCGATACGATTTTGGACAATCTCGACTGGTTGGTGCCGGAAAAGGTTGAGATTGTTCCGCCGGACGGCGTGATCTTTCCGGAACAAGAAGTGACATTTTATGAAGGGGAGAGCGTATTCGATCTTTTGCAGAGAGAAATGAAGAATGCAGGGATTCATATGGAATTTTCCGATACGCCGATGTATAATTCCGCTTATATTGAGGGAATTTATAACCTTTACGAGTTTGACTGCGGAGAGCTTTCTGGCTGGATGTACCGTGTCAACGGATGGTTCCCCAATTATGGATGTTCCCGCTATCTTTTAGAGGAGGGCGATCAGGTCGAATGGGTCTTTACCTGCTCTCTTGGTGTGGATGTAGGCGGCTATTCCGCCTTGGGAAGCAGCTGACGAAGACGATGATTGAACGAAGAATCACTGAGAACAGACCGCATCGGGATCTTTTTTAAAAGATCTTGCTCGGTCTGTCTAATGGGGTCTACAAACTGATATCGTCGGGATTTTTGGCGCTGTGCATTTTTGTTAAGTATAAAATCTGTAAGAGGAGGCGCCCTGCGTGCAAAATCGTGATACCTTTTCGAGGTTTCATCCGGCGATAAATTTTTTGTACTTTGTTTTGGTATTGTTGTTTTCCATGTTTTTGATGCACCCGGGATGTCTTGCGGTTTCTTTGATTTCTTCATTTTCCTATCTGATTTATCTCAGAGGAAAAAAGGGAGTACGTTTTGTATTCTCATTTGCTCTGCCGATGATGCTGATGGCGGCAATTGTGAATCCGGCATTCAGCCATGCGGGAGTTACGATTCTTACTTATCTGCCGTCAGGAAATCCTTTAACGCTGGAGAGCATTGTGTATGGAGCTGCTGCAGCCTCTATGCTGGTTTCGGTTCTGCTCTGGTTTTCGTGTTATAATGAAGTGATGACTTCGGATAAGTTCGTTTATCTGTTTGGACGGATAATTCCCGCGCTTTCTCTTCTGCTGTCCATGGCTTTACGCTTTGTGCCGAAATTTCAGGCGCAGGCAAAAATAGTATCCAATGCGCAGCGGTGTGTAGGGCGGGATATTTCCGAAGGAAGTATTCTTCGCCGTGCTAAAAACGGCCTTACGATTTTTTCGATTCTTGTGACATGGGCATTGGAAAATGCGATCGAGACGGCGGACAGCATGAAGAGCCGGGGGTATGGACTGCCGGGAAGAACTGCTTTTTCTATTTACCGATTTGATCGGCGCGATAAAAACGCGCTTATTTTTCTGCTGTTCTGTGCCGGTTATCTTTTTGCAGGGATCGGGCTTGGGGTATTATCGTGGCGATATTATCCGTCGATCAGAGGCGTGACGGAAGGCGCGTATTTTTTCAGCCTTTTGGCGGTGTATTTGGCTCTTGGCATGTTTCCCGTTGCCATCGGGATCGCGGCTGACCTCCGATGGGAGAGGCTTCAAAAACAAATCACTGTTTATGGCGGATAAAAAAGGCGGGAATACATTCGCCGACGCAACTAATAAAGGAGAAATTATGATATGCCGGACTGCATAGAAATCCGAAATCTTACGTTCTCTTATCCCGGGCAGGAAAAAAATGCTCTGGAAGACATCTCTCTGATGATTGGGCAGGGACAGTTTGTAACAATCTGCGGACCGTCCGGATGCGGCAAATCAACCCTGCTGCGGCAGCTGAAGTCTGTTCTTGCTCCCCATGGAAGCCGAAAGGGAGAAATTCTTTTTGAAGGGCGTCCTCTTGATACTCTTGATCGGCGAGAGGAGAGTATGAGAATCGGCTTTGTACAGCAAAATCCCGATAATCAGATTGTGACGGATAAAGTCTGGCATGAACTGGCCTTTGGACTGGAGAGCTTAGGATATGATACGCCGACAATCCGAACTCGTGTCGCAGAAATGGCCAGTTTTTTTGGGATTCAGACATGGTTTTATAAAAATGTAACGGATCTTTCCGGCGGTCAGAAACAGCTCTTGAATCTTGCTTCCATTATGGCGATGCAGCCTTCCGTTTTAATCTTAGACGAACCGACAAGCCAGCTTGATCCGATTGCGGCAGGAGATTTTCTTGCAACGGTCGGAAAGATCAATCGTGAACTCGGTACGACGGTGCTCATTACGGAGCATCGCTTGGAAGAAGTCTTTCCTGTGACGGACCGTGTTGTGGTAATGGACCAAGGACATATCGCTGCGGACGGAACTCCGCGTCAAGTGGGGGAACAGCTGCGCGCGGCGGGACATTCAATGTTTTTGGCTATGCCGGCGCCTATGCGTATTTGGGCTGCAGTACCGAACGAATTGCCTTGTCCCGTTACAGTACGTGATGGAAGCGACTGGCTGCGGTCTTACGCCGAAACAAAATCTTTAAAAGATGAACCGCCTGTACGCTCCTCTGCTGCGGTCGGAGAGCCGGTGCTGAAGCTGGAAGAGGTTTGGTTTAAGTACGAGCGTGATCTTCCCGATGTAGTGAAAGGCCTTTCGCTTGAAGCGCGGCGCGGAGAACTTTTGGCAATTCTGGGAGGAAACGGAACGGGAAAAACCACAAGTCTATCGCTGATGGCGGGACTGAATCAACCCTATCGGGGAAAAGCGTCCGCTTTTGGGACGATCGGTGTTTTGCCGCAGAACCCTCAGGCGCTGTTTGTAAAGAAAACGGTGCGTGAAGATGTGGCCGAGATACTGAAAGGGAAAAAGCTTTCTGAAGAGGAAAAGGAACAAAAACTTCGCAGCGCCGTGCGGCTTTGCCGTCTGGAAGAACTTTTAGACCGACACCCATACGACTTATCCGGAGGTGAGCAGCAGCGCGCTGCTCTATGTAAGGTGCTGCTGCTCGACCCGGAAATTCTGCTTTTAGATGAACCGACCAAAGGCCTTGATGCAGAGTTTAAACAGGTTTTCGCAGTGATTCTAAAAACGCTTCTGCGCCACGGCGTCTGTATTGTAATGGTCAGCCATGATGTTGAATTCTGCGCGGAATATGCTGATCGCTGTGCGCTTTTTTTTGACGGAAACATTGTTTCTTGCTCTGAACCGTGCGGCTTTTTCTCGGGCAACAGCTTTTACACGACGGCGGAAAACCGCATGGCCAGACAGCAGCTGCCGTGGGCGGTAACTTGTGCCGATGTAATCAGAGCGTGCGGGGGAGAGATTCCCGCTCCGATTTGCATTCCAAAGGATGAAAATCCTCTTCCGACGCCGAAGGAGACGGACGAGGCAAAGCAAAAAAAACTTCCTGCTTGGCGAAAGCTTCTTGCGGGTATTTCCGGGGCGGGGGTGCTGCTTTCTTTTCTGCATTGCACGGGGCTTATTTCTCTGAGACGTATCTTTGGCACAGGATATGGGGTATATTATTTTCTCGTTTTTATGCTGCTGCTGTTCGGATTTTCCATCGGAGGACGCAGTGAGCCGCCGATAGAACATGCACAGACTGCACGCGGAAATCGCAGGCTGCCTAAACGCACGGTTGCCGCTGCGCTTATGATTCTCCTTTTGATTCCGCTGACAATTTTTATCGGGGTATTTTATTTAGGCGACAGAAAGTATTACTTTATTTCTTTACTGGTTTTATTAGAATGTATGCTGCCCTTTTTTCTTATTTTTGAGGGGAAAAAGCCGCAGGCCAGAGAGTTGGTTATCATTGCTGTTTTGTGCGCGCTGGGTGTAGCGGGGCGTGCCGCTTTTTTTATGCTGCCGAATTTTAAGCCTGTGATGGCGATGGTTATCTTATCTGGGGTAGCTTTCGGCGGAGAGGCGGGTTTTCTTGTGGGCGCAGTCACGATGCTGGTATCAAATGTGATGTTCTCACAAGGACCATGGACGCCTTGGCAGATGTTTGCAATGGGAATTATCGGCTTTTTAGCAGGAGTGCTTTTTCGCAAAGGATTTCTGCGCCGTACCCGATTGTCTCTTTCCGTATTCGGAGCGCTCGCTGCGGTGCTTATCTACGGCGGCATTATGAACCCTGCTTCTGCGCTTATCTGGAGCGGCGCGCTGAATTGGAAAATCCTTCTTGCTTATTATGCGACAGGTTTTCCGATTGATTTGATTCACGCATCGGCTACGGTATATTTTCTTTGGATTTCTTCTCGTCCCATGTTGGAAAAGCTGGACCGTATTAAACTGAAATACGGGCTGGTGGAGCAGTGAGAATATCTGGAGGGATTTTCTTCGAATAAAGGAATTCAAAGATTGTGTGATTTTGGGATAGAGAGCAGCGGAGCAGGGGTGCTTCTTGGATTTTGTAGAGAGGGAAGAGGACGGCTTTTGTGTATCAGCTGATAAACGCACCTTTGGACCATAACCTGCGAAACAAAGAAAACGGTTGGAATACTCTTCGAAGAACATGCGCATCGATGGGACTTGACGGAATAGAAGGCATTTGGGCGGGAGAAGATATTCCCTCAGACATTCCTCCGGAATTGCTTGTCGGTTACCATTTGACGTTTCTTCCGGATTGGCTGGATTTTTACCGCGAGGATAAGGCGGCTCTGCGCCGTAAATTCGGAAGTCTCGAAAGCGCTTATAACTTTTATGGAGGAAGCGAGCCGGAACGATTGATCCGGCTGTACCGGGAGGATCTTGCGAGAGCGCGGCAGTTCGGTGCGAAATATGTGGTATATCATGTTTCGGATGTGTCCATCGAGGAAAGCTACACTTTTCAATGGCTGCATACGGATGAAGAAGTTTTTTCTGCGGCGGCGGAGATTGCGAACCTTGTGTTGGACGATTCTTTTCCGTTTGAGTTTTTGATGGAGAATCAGTGGTGGGCGGGGCTTACGTTCACCGATCCGGAAAAAACTGCGCAGCTTCTCGAAGCTGTGAATTATTCGAAAAAAGGTTTAATGTTAGACACGGGCCATTTGATGGTGACGAATCCCAAAATTCGGACGCAGGCGCAGGCACTGCGGTATTTGAATGCAATGCTTGATATTCATGGCGACCTTTGCGGCATGATTCGAGGAATACATTTGCATCAAAGTCTGAGCGGAGCGTATCTTCGTCGTGCAGTCGGCATTTTGCCGGAACTTCCGGAAGACTTTTTAGAAAAATATGCTGCCAGTTATAGTCATATCCAACAAATAGACCGTCATCGCCCATGGACAAATTCAGAGATTTCGCGGGTGGTGGAACGAATTCATCCGGAATATTTGACGCATGAAGTGGCAGGATATACGATGAAAGAGCGTTTTCTGTCGGCGCACCGTCAAGTGAAAACGCTGAAAAAAGGGTTTGTGTTGTGCAGATGAATTTCCAAAGTGTTGGGTATCCCTTGGATCTTATGCGATTCTGATTGTTTTAGGTATAATAAGGCTTTGCTGATGCTATACAGGTTTCATGATGCGGACCGATAAGCACGCCAAAGATCTCTTTTTCGTATGAGCTTTTAAAGTGAGAAGGTTAGATAAGAATAAAAACGGCAGAACGGATTAATGCCTGCCCGATCAATCCCCCGACTTATACGAAATATACATATACTGGACAAGCCAATGTGCAAAAAAGTGAAAGGCGTCAGAAGAATACATACCGGGCGAAGAGCGTCCAAAGAAAACATTTTTTAGTGCTTTGGCGGCTGATCAAATAACCGCACCTTATGGTGCGGTTATTTTTATAAGCAGAGCAAAAGGAGAAAGATCTCTGATAAAACAGGCTTTTTCACCTTTTTTCGATTAAATTAATGAAAGTCCGGCATCGCCGGTTTTAAAGAAAGCAAAAAGGCAAAAAGATCGTTCTTTGCTTAAATGGTATTGTCCTTTTGCCGGTGGTATACTTTTAATTCAGGACTGCAGGTGCCGCTGATGATGGGGTTGGCACGTTCTTTGCCGCTCTTGGCTTTTCCCTGCAGCTCGGGAACGGGTGCTTCTTTGTTTTTCGGTTTGTTATG
>CAKQGD010000039.1 GCA_934232845.1 uncultured Oscillospiraceae bacterium | reverse complement strand
AAATTTTTAATACTTTTTTTGACGCGGTAGACCGACAGCTTCAAAAACATCATGATATAATCGGCAAGCGAGCGTATCGATGGCTTGCGATGATGATCAGCATCCCTTTTACAGGCGTGGGAGTCAGCGCCGCCTGTGTGACCGCGAAACTGTTGGATTTGGAATATGACCATGCTCTGATGGCGGTTTTTGCGGGAGTTCTGATTTCCGGTTTTCTTACAACGGCGGGTGTGTACGGAATGCTTACCGGCGTGCGCACGCTGTTAGAGGCGGTTCTTTAAAAATTTACGGCAGGCCGCAGACAAAAAAGTGCGGCGCCGCAATCAAGATCGGCTGCCGAGAGAAAAAAGACGGCGCCTGCCCGCGAAAGAGGCAGGCGCGTTTTGCGTTATGTGATATCAATTTTTGGCGAAATTTTATTTTTTTAATTCTCTTTCGATCGCATCGAGCAAAGTCTGCGCGGCCGCGGTGGCCGAGATCTGGGACTGCATGACATGCTGCTTAATGTTTTCCATGCAGGCAATGACGTTGGGATTGCTCATAATCTGGTTTCGAATCTGTTCTTCTGTCATCTGATAAACCCACGACAGCGTCTGCTGCTGGCGGCGGGACACGAGCGTGCCCTGTTCTTTCATCTGGCGCATAAAGGTTTCGACAACCTCCCAGATTTCCGCGACGCCTTCGCCGGTTACGGAGGAGCAGGTATAGGCTTTTGTCGTCCAGCCTTCGGTAGCGGGACGCAGATAATGCAGAATCTGTTCGTATTCGGCACGGGCGACATTGGCGCGGAATTTGTTGTCGCCGTCGGCCTTATTGACGAGAATCGCGTCTGCGGTTTCCATGACGCCTTTCTTAATTCCCTGCAGATCGTCGCCGGCGCCTGTCAGCACGACGTAGAGGAAAAAGTCAACCATAGAGCGCACGGTCGTTTCATTTTGCCCGACGCCGACCGTTTCCACAAGGATCGTGTCAAAACCCGCGGCTTCGCACAGCAGCATCGTTTCGCGGCTTTTACGTGTGACGCCGCCGAGCGTGCCGCCCGAAGGAGAGGGGCGGATAAAGGCCTCGCGGCGTTTCGAAAGCGTCTCCATGCGGGTCTTATCACCGAGAATGGAACCGTGGCTCACATGGCTGGAGGGGTCGATGGCGAGAACGGCAATCTTGTGTCCCGCGTCGCAGAGCTGGTTGCCAAGCGCCTCAATAAACGTGCTTTTTCCGGCGCCGGGTACGCCGGTGATTCCTACGCGGGAAGCGCCGCCGGTGTACGGCAGAATCTTTTGAATGATTTCTTGACCGAGCGCAAAATGCTTGGGAGCATTGGACTCGACCAATGTAATGGCACGTGCCAAAATCATGCGGTCGCAGTTGCGAATGCCTTCGACATAATCGTCTACAGACAGTTCGCGGCGCACAAATTGCTTGGCGACGGGGGCCGTTTTGGCAGCTTCATGACGCTCGGCTAATTTTTTTTCGTCAATGCCGGTCATCACCTGACAGGCAAATTCTGTCCCCGCGTCCTCGGGCTGCCAGTCGGGACGGTAGGTTGTATATTCAGCCATTGGGAAAAGCCTCCTTAGTGGACTATATTCCTTTTCAGTATAGCGCACCCATGAAGAAAAGTCAAAGAAACTTCCGTAAAAATCGTTTTTTTTAGCCGTTTTAATAGATGCGTTCAGACGGATAAAAGCAAGGAGACCTTTGTTTCGGCAGAAAGGTTTTCCTGCGTGAAAAGTAGGATACGATGGTTAAAATCAGAAAGTTTGTTTTGAGAAAACAAACGATTTGACTGTAAGCTGTATCTCACAAAATAGTTAGTTTTTTTAAAATGCGGCTTTTATATAGTGTGGTGTAAAAAAAGAGAAGCTCCGCCTTCCGGTATAAAACGGAAAGCGGAGCTGTTTTCTCAAGAGAAGAAAACCTCTTATTTGTCGTAACCGAGGCGCTTGTTGAGAGCAACGAGCATTTCCTTGGCGGCGACGGGAATCACGGTGCCCGGCCCGAAGATGCAGGTTGCGCCATGCTCGTACAGGAAATCATAGTCCTGCGCGGGGATAACGCCGCCGGCGATGACCATAATGTCTTCGCGGCCGCGCTTCTTCAGCTCGGCGACAAGCTCAGGCAGCAGGGTCTTGTGACCGGCCGCCAGAGAAGACATACCCACGATGTGCACGTCGTTGTCGACGGCGTCCTGAGCGGCCTCTTCCGGGGTCTGGAAGAGCGGACCGACGTCGACGTCGAAGCCCATGTCCGCATAAGCGGTCGCAACGACCTTGGCGCCGCGGTCATGGCCGTCCTGACCCATCTTGGCGATCATGATACGAGGACGGCGGCCTTCGCGCTGCTCGAACTCGTCGGTCATCTTGCGGACTTCCTCGATGACTTCATCATCGGAGAACTCGCTGGAGTACACGCCGGAGATGGAACGGATGATGGCCTTGTGGCGGCCGCAGACCTTCTCGATAGCCATAGAAATTTCTCCCAAGCTGGCTCTCGCGCGGGCAGCTTCCACAGCCAGCTCAAGCAGGTTGCCTTCGCCGGTTTCCATCGACTTGGTGATGGCGTCGAGCCACTTGTCGACTTCGGCCTGGTTGCGGTTGGCACGGAGCTTTTCGAGTCTGGCGATCTGCGCCTGGCGAACAGCGGTATTGTCGACCTCAAGGATGTCGATGGCGTCCTCATGGTCAAGCTGCATGTAGTTCAGGCCAACGATCTTCTCCTTGCCGGAGTCGATATGAGCCTGACGGCGGGCGGCAGCTTCCTCAATGCGCATCTTGGGCAGGCCGGTTTCGATTGCCTTGGCCATGCCGCCGAGCGCCTCAACTTCCTGAATGTGAGCCCAGCCGCGGCGAATCAGTTCGTCGGTGAGAGCTTCGACATAGTAGGAACCGCCCCACGGATCGATGACCTTGCAGACCTTGGTCTCATCCTGGATGTAGAGCTGGGTGTTGCGGGCGATACGGGCGGAGAAGTCGGTCGGCAGAGCGATGGCTTCGTCCAGCGCGTTCGTGTGCAGAGACTGCGTGTGGCCCAGAGCGGCGCCCATGGCCTCCATGCAGGTACGGGCAACGTTGTTGAACGGATCCTGCGCGGTCAGAGACCAGCCGGAGGTCTGGCAGTGCGTACGCAGAGCCATGGACTTGTTGTTGTGCGGGTCAAACTGCTTGACGATCTTGGCCCAGAGCACACGGGCAGCGCGCATCTTGGCAACTTCCATGAAGTAGTTCTTGCCGATCGCCCAGAAGAAGGACAGACGCGGCGCAAACTGGTCGACGCTCAGACCGGAGTTGATGCCGGTGCGGATGTAATCGAGACCGTCGGCGAGGGTATATGCCATTTCAATATCCGCGGTCGCGCCGGCTTCCTGCATATGATAGCCGGAGATCGAGATGGAGTTGAACTTGGGCATATACTTAGAGGTGTAGTTGAAGATATCACCGATGATGCGCATAGACGCTGCCGGCGGATAGATGTAGGTGTTACGAACCATGAACTCTTTCAGAATATCGTTCTGAATGGTACCGGCCAGAACCTTCTTATCCACGCCCTGCTCTTCGGCGGCGACGATGTAGAAAGCAAGGATCGGCAGAACGGCGCCGTTCATGGTCATGGAGACGGACATCTGATCCAGCGGAATGCCGGAGAACAGGATCTCCATATCGAGAATGGAGTCAACCGCAACACCGGCCTTACCGACATCGCCGACGACGCGGGGATGGTCGGAGTCGTAGCCGCGGTGGGTGGCAAGGTCAAACGCGATGGAAAGGCCCTTCTGACCGGCGGCCAGATTGCGGCGGTAGAACGCATTGGATTCCTCGGCGGTGGAGAAGCCCGCGTACTGACGTACGGTCCAGGGCTTGTTCACATACATGGTGGAGTACGGACCGCGAAGGAAGGGAGGAATACCGGCCATCGCGCCCAGATGGGTCGCGCCTTCGTAGTTTTCAGCGGTGTACAGGGGAGCGACGTCGATCTGCTCCATGGTGCGCTCAAGCAGCTCCTCGAGGGGCTTGCCGGTTTCCTTTTCGACCTGAGCCTTCCACGCGGCCTTTTCGGCGGCCTTGTCAACCTTCTGATCGTTAAATGCAAGTTTTGCAAAATCAGGCTTCTTGTTCATCACTTAATCCCCCTTGCATTCTGAATCTTGGTCAGGATCTCATAGCAGTTTGCCTTGACATGGACAAAGTCGTCAACACCGGCGGCGAGATAAGCGTCCTTATACTCGGCGGCGGGAGCGCCGGCGACCATAACGGTCATGTCGGGCTTCTGCGCCTTAATGGCCTTGGTCAGAGCGGGGACGAGCTCGGGATAGGTAGCGTCGGTAGAGCAGATGACGGCAACAGGAGCGCCGGACTTCACAGCGGCATCGGCGCAGGCCTCAACGGTTTCAAAGCCGTTGTTGCGCAGCATGTTGAAATGACCCACCTCAAAGAATCCGGCGGCGAAGTCGGCTCTTGCCTTGTGCTGCGGAATCGGGCCCATGTTGGCGAGGAAGATGTCGACGGTTTTGCCGGTCTTGGCCTCGTAGGCGAGGGTCTTTTCACGCAGGGCCTCGAACTTCTCGGTCCAGCGGTGCGCGTCGATCTTCTTTGCGGAGACAACGGCCTTGCCGGTGACGGCGGCGGTCTTCACAGCGGGACGCTCCAGCTTCTTTTCGAGGACGTTGGCATACATATTGGTACCCACGGCGCTGTCGGCGCGGGTGTCAAGCTTCTTAAAGCGCTCTTCGAGAGTAGCGGCGACGTCTGCCTGAACGGAGCCGTCCAGAATGCAGGCCTCGATGCCGCCCTTGGCCTCAACGCCCTGGAACTTGGTCCAGATCGCATTGGCGAGTTCCGCGGTGATGGTTTCGACATACCAAGAACCGCCGGCGGGGTCGACAGGCTGCAGAAGGTTGAATTCGTTCTGCATCATGATCTGAATGTTGCGGGCGATACGAGTGGTCTGCTCGTCGGAGGAACCGAACGGCTCGTCCAGAGGAGCAACCTCAAGAGCGTTGATGCCGCCGACAACACCGGAGAAGGTCTCAGTCGTGGCACGCAGAATGTTGACATAGGGGTCGAAGACGGTCTTGGTGAAGGAAGAGGTGCGGGCGAAGACGTCGATCTTCTGCGCCTCTTCGGAGCCGCCGAACGCAGCAACGATCTGTGCAAAGACCATTCTGGCGGCGCGCAGCTTCGCAATTTCCATAAAGAAATTGGAGCCGAGGGAGAATCCGAAACGAATGGAGGAAGCAGCGGTGTCCACGTCGACGCCGCGCTCGAGCATTGCGTTGATGTAAGAGACGGCAGTGGCCATGCAGTAGGCAACTTCCTGAACCGCGTTGGCGCCGCCGTTGGCGTATACGTTGCCGTTGATATAAACGGTACGCGCGCCGCAGGCAAGCTTGACGCCCTTGACCATCGCGTCGTAGAGGTCCGCAACGGAGGCGGTCAGGATTCCGTCAGCCAGCAGGGTGCCGAAGATATCGCCGCCCACGCAGCCCTTGAGGGCCTTGAGGTCGATACCGGCAGCCGCCATAGCTTCGAGGGTTTTGAGGGCACAGGCGCCGCAGTCAAGCTGGACCTGTACCTTGGTGAGATCAACACCTGCAAAAACAGTCTTTACGTCTTCGGCGGTCTCCAGCTTGAGTCCGCTGACGTTGACGCAGTTTGCGCCCTTTTCCAGTTCGTGAAGAATCTTGGCATTGGCGTCCTTGGGGCACTCAGACTTGACAGCCTGCGCGATTGTCCACGGATTTGCAAGGTAACCGGCGGCGTCTGTGCCGCGCAGGTAGTCCTTGCCGCCCGGGAAAGAGGAAACCTGATTGATCGCATCGACATCCTTCTGGGTGTAGATGGGCTGCAGGGTAATGCCTTCGTAGGTCTTGGTCAGCAGCTTCTTGTTGAAGTCGGCGCCCTTCAGCGAAGATTCAGCCTCGGCCTTCCATGCTTCATAGGAGGTAGGCTCAAATTCGTCGAAGGAAACGGCGGGAAAATTCTTTTCTTCCATGTTCAGCTTCCTTTCTTGCAATGGATCGTGAGGATTTCCGGCCCCGTATGAAAAATCAGACCGGCATGGCCCGAAATTTCATTTGGGGCGAAACGGCAGAAAAGGGAGCGGCTATTTGATGAAGAAACAGCCGCTCCGATTCAGCCGGCGAAAGCGGACAGGGGATCAGCCCAGGTAGGACAGCAGTATACCGGCGGCAATGGCAGAACCGATAACACCCGCAACGTTCGGGCCCATGGCGTGCATGAGCAGGAAGTTGGAGGGGTTCTCCTTCTGGCCGACAACCTGCGAAACGCGGGCGGCCATCGGAACGGCGGAAACGCCGGCAGAGCCGATGAGGGGGTTGATCTTGTTGCCTTCCTTGCGGAAGAGGTTTATGAACTTGGCAAGCAGCACGCCGCCGGCAGTGCCGAGCGAGAATGCGCAGACGCCGAGAATCATGATGCCGATGGTCTTCATGTTCAGGAAAGCGGCAGCGGTTGCAGTGGAACCGACGGACAAGCCGAGGAAGATCGTAACGATGTTCATCAGCTCATTCTGAGCGGTCTTGCAGATACGGTCAACCACACCGGCTTCCTTGGTGAGGTTGCCGAGCATGAGCATGCCGAGCAGCGGCACGGTGGAGGGAAGAATCAGGCCGACCAGAACGGTAACCATGATCGGGAAGACAATCTTTTCGGTCTTGCTGACAGGACGCAGCTGACCCATCTTGATGACGCGCTCCTGCTTGGTGGTCAGAGCCTTCATGATCGGAGGCTGGATAACGGGCACCAGAGCCATGTAGGAGTACGCGGCAACCGCGATCGGGCCAAGCAGCTGGTCGGCAAGCTTAGCAGTGAGGAACAGGGCGGTAGGACCGTCCGCGCCGCCGATGATGCCGATGGAGCCGGCTTCCTGCGCGGTGTATCCGAGCAGAACAGCGCCGATGTAAGCACCGAAAATACCAAGCTGAGCAGCGCCGCCGAGCAGGATGGAGGTCGGGTTCGCAAGCAGCGGGCCGAAGTCCGTCATCGCGCCGACGCCCATGAAGATCAGAGGCGGATAGATGCCGAGCTTAACGCCGCGGCCGAGGTAGTAGAGAAGACCGCCGTAGTTGGTCTTTTCACCGAAAATCTCAAGCACACCCAACTCATTGATATGCTGGGCAAGATGCTCGCCGGACTGCAGGAAAGTCGCCTCAAGGTTCAGGAAGCTGGAGGCGTTTGCGCCGCAGGCCTCGGTCAGAACAGCCATCTGGTCGGCGGAAAGAACAACTTCTTTGCCCTCAGCCATCAGAGCCGCGATAGTATCGCGAACGGCGATCAAGGCAGACTGTGCTTCGCCGGCAGAAGAAGCAATAACGCTTTCCAGGACCTGTCCGGTCGTGACGGAACCGAGCATATTGGTCAGGGCGACCAGCTGCTCGCTCTTCATTGTGGTTCCGGCGAGGAGAGCGGCTTTCGCTTCCTCAAGATATGTCAGTGTAGCACCGGAAGCCTGCGGAATCCCGACATCCAGCGCATGCTGAAGAAGCTCGGGAGTCATAAAGCGCATGGTTTCGCTGGGAACGTCCGTAATACCGCCGAGCGGGAAGTTTGCAAGGAACATACCGAATGCGATCGGCAGCAGCAGCAGCGGCTCAAATTGTTTTACGATTGCCAGATACATCAGGACAAACGAAACAACGAGCATGACTGCCTGCTGCCAGGAAAGGTTGGCAAAGCCGCTGTCGGCCACAAAGCCGCCCAGAGCGGAAATCATTTTTTCAAGCATGAATCATACCTCGAATTCTTTATGTTGATGAAAGCTTCTCAGCCGATGACCACGAGAACGTCGCCGGGCTGCACCGCAGCGCCGACAGTGGTGCGGATCTCGGAAACCTTACCGGCGACACCGGCGAAGATTTCGTTTTCCATCTTCATGGCTTCGAGGATGATAACAGCGTTATCAGCGCCGACGGTATCGCCGACCTTGCAGTTGATCTTGGCGATGGTGCCGTTCATCGGAGCGGTGACGGTAGTGGCGCCGGCAGCGACGGGAGCGGCGGGAGCGGCGGGAGCAGCAGCCGGAGCAGGAGCGGCAGCCGGAGCGGGAGCTGCAACGGGGGCAGGAGCGGCAACGGGAGCGGGAGCGGCGACAGGAGCAGCAGGGGCGGCAGCGCCGCCGGCCTCGTTGACTTCGACAGCGTAGGTCTTGCCATCCACGGTGATGTTAAACTTTCTCATTGGAATCTTCCTTTCTTTTCACTTAAAATTTTTTGTTGGTGTTTTCAAAGCGGGCCGCCATGATCCACGGGCTGGAAACAGAGGCGGAGACGGGAATGGGTCTCACGACCAGACTGTTGGCAGGAGCGCCGAGATATGCGGCAACGGCCGCGGCGATCACAGCGACAACTTTTGCGTCGTCTTCCTTGGGGGCAGCGGGAGCGGCGGCCTTCGGTGCAGCGGCGGGAGCGGCAGCCGCAGGAGCGGCGGCGGGCTTTTTACTGCCGACAACATTACCCATCAGCCGGATCATCAGGCTGATGATGTAAAGGACGATGATAACCGTGCCCATACCAAGGATTGTAAGTACCAGTGCGTCAGTCATATTGCTTACTTACCTCCCTGAGCTTTTGCGACGAGACTGCCCATCAGCCGGATCATCAGGCTGATGATGTAAAGGACGATGATAACCGTGCCCATACCCAGAATCGTCAAAACAATTGCATCTGTCATAACAATTTTCCTCTCAAGATTATACCGGGAAATTGCCGTGCTTCTTTGCAGGACGGGTTTCGCGCTTAGAGGACAGCATGTTCAGCGCAGCGGCGACCTTCTGACGGGTCTCGCGGGGCTCAATCACATCGTCCACGTAACCGCGCTTGGCCGCCTGATAAGGAGTCGCAAACTCGGCTCTGTATTCCGCGATCTTTTCGGCGCGGGTCTCTGCGGGGTTGGAGGAAGCGTCGATTTCCTTCTTAAAGATGATATTGGCGGCTCCGTCCGGTCCCATAACGGCGATTTCAGCCTGCGGCCATGCAAAGACCGTATCCGCGCCGAGATGCTTGGAGCACATTGCCAGATAAGCGCCGCCGTAGGACTTACGGACGATGACGGTCATCTTCGGCACGGTGGCTTCGGAGTAAGCATAAAGCATCTTCGCGCCGTGACGGATAATGCCGCCGTATTCCTGATTGACGCCGGGCAGGAAGCCGGGAACGTCAACAAAGGTCAGCAGCGGAACATTGAAGCTGTCGCAGATGGAGATAAAGCGGCTGGCCTTATCGGAAGCGTTAATGTCGAGGCAGCCTGCCATCGCCTTAGGCTGGTTGGCAAGGATACCGACGGTCTTGCCGCCGATGCGGGCAAAGCCGGTGATGAAGTTGGGAGCATAGTAAGGCTGTACTTCGAAGAAATCGCCGTTGTCGACGACAGAGGTGATGACAGCCTTCATATCGTATGCCTTGTTGGCGGAATCCGGCAGAATCGTGTTGAGGTCCTCGCACATACGGTTGACGTCGTCGGTGCAGGGAACCACGGGCGGATTCTCCATGTTGTTGAGCGGCAGGAAGCCGATCAGCTTACGGATGGCCGCAATGGTCTCCGCTTCATTGGAATGTACAAAATGTGCAACGCCGGAAACGGAGTTATGGGTCATGGCGCCGCCGAGCTTTTCGGCGGAAACGTCCTCGCCGGTGACGGACTTGATGACCGCGGGGCCGGTGATGAACATGTTGGAGGTCTTGTCTACCATGAAGATGAAGTCCGTCAGAGCGGGGGAATAGACGGCGCCGCCCGCGCACGGACCCATGATCACGGAAATCTGGGGCACCACGCCGGAAGCGATGGTGTTGCGGAAGAAGATGTCGCCGTAGCCGGACAGAGCGTCGACGGCTTCCTGAATGCGGGCGCCGCCGGAGTCGTTCATGCCGATGACGGGCGCACCCATCTTAAGGGCGAGATCCAGAACCTTGCAGATCTTCTTGGCGTGCATTTCGCCGAGAGAGCCGCCGATCACGGTGAAGTCCTGTGCGAAAACGTAGACCAGTCTGCCGTCGATCGTGCCGTAGCCGGTCACGACGCCTTCGCCGGGAGCCTTGATGGCTGCCATGTCGAAGTTGGTACAGCGGTGCTCTACAAACGCGTCGAGCTCTACAAAGCTCTGGGGGTCGAGGAGCGCAAGGATTCTCTCGCGAGCAGTCATTTTGCCCTGCTCATGGCGCTTGGCGATTTTCTTTTCGCCGCCTGCCGCGAGAATCACCTTTCTGCGTTCCTGCAAATCTTCGATTCTCTTGTCCATGTTGATTATTTGTCCTCCCTTTTTACAAACGCTGAGCGAGCTCGATCAGGACGCCGCCGGTGCTCTTGGGATGAACAAACGCGATCGAAGAATTGCCTGCGCCGTAGCGGGGTGCTTCGTCGATCATGCGCATGCCCTTTTCCTTCATGAAAGCGATGGCCTCCTTGATATCGGTCACGTTCAGCGCAATGTGCTGGATGCCGCCCTTGCCGCCGTTCTTCTCAATGAACTTTGCGACAGGGCCGTCGGGGGTGGTGCTCTCCAGAATTTCAAGGTCGGCGTCTCCGCAGGGGAAGAACGCGACTCTGACCTTCTGTTCCTCGACCACTTCAATGTTGGTGCATTTGAGGCCGAGCGCCTCGTAGAACTTGATCGCTTCGTCAAGGTTATTGACAGCGATGCCGATATGGTCTACTCTGTTGGGCTTCATACTACGTTTCCTTTCTTTGCTTCATTTATTATGAGAAGGCTTCCGCGCGTCTCCGGTTCTCCCGGGGACGCGCGTCGGCCGCACACAATACGGGGGGAAGGACAATTTGTCATTTACAGCAGTTCGTCGGCAAACCGAAAACCGGCTTCCACACACTTCATGTTCTTTTCGATAAAGCGGGGGAACTGCTCTACGATGGATTCCACAGCAGCTTCTCTGGTTACAGCCTTGGTGTAACCGACAAGGAAACCGACCGCGACGATATTGGCGCCCTGGGGATTCAGCTCGTTGGCAGCCTCAATAATCGGCACCTTGATCACGGGGCGGCTGCAGCCGTCGGTGTTGACAAACTTATCGGCAAACACAACGGTATTGGCGTCGGCGGTCGCGCCGTACAGACGAAACGCCTCATTTGTAAGGCAGAGAACGTAGTTGGGGGTAGTGGCCTTGGGGTAGTCGATCGCTTCGTTGGAGATGACGACCTCGGCTTTGGAAGAGCCGCCTCTGGCCTCCGGGCCGTAGCTCTGGCTCTGAATCGCGAACTTGCCGTCATGGATGGCGGCGTCCGCAAGGATGATGCCGGCGGAGATAACGCCCTGACCGCCCGAGCCGCTCAGGCGAAATTCAATTCTTGCTCCCATTACTTTGCACCTCCTGCTTTTTCAATGACCTTTTCATAGCTCTCGGTGTATTCGGGGGCCTCTTTATTTACAAATTCGCCGATTACATAGTCCGCGTCGTATTCGGCGGTTCCCGCAAGGTAATTGCCGGCGTCTCCGGCTTTCAGCATCTTGCAGTGGTCCTTGAGCCACAGCATCATGTCCGGCGCGTCGCCGCGCTTGTTCTTGCGGCCAAAGTAGGTCGGGCAGAGCGAGACGGCCTCGATGATGGAAAAGCCCTTGTGCTTGATGCCGTTCTCGATATACTTTTCGAGCTGCACGACATGATACACAGAAGCTCTCGCAACATAGGTGGCGCCGGCGGAAGCAGTCAGCCTCGGAATATCAAACGGGCGGTCGATATTGCCGTACTGAGCGGTGGTGGCCCAGGCGCCAGTCGGCGTCAGCGGCGAATACTGACCGGAGGTCATGCCGTAGATATTGTTGTTGACCAGAACGACCGTAATGTCGATGTTGCGGCGGCAGCCGTGAATCAGATGGTTGCCGCCGATGGCGGTGCAGTCGCCGTCGCCGGTGATGACGATGACGTTCAGCTCCGGATTAGCCATCTTAATGCCGGTCGCAAAAGGAATCGCGCGGCCGTGCGCGGTGTGAAGAGTGTCGAAATTCATATAGCCGGGCGCACGGGAAGAACAGCCGATGCCGGATACGATAACCGTTTTGGAGGTATCGATGCCGGAAGCGTCGATCGCGCGGATGATGTTGTTCATGACGGTGCCGTTTCCGCAGCCGGGGCACCAGATATGCGGCATTTTATTCTGGCGGAGATAGCTCAAAGTGTTGCTCATCTGCCGATCACCTCCATGGCCTGATTGTAAACTTCCTCGATCTTGAAGAGCTCGCCGGATACCTTGGAAATGCGGGTGACGGGGCATCTGCCGCCGAGCACGCGCTCGATTTCCAGAGCATACTGGCCGAGGTTCATCTCGGGGACGATCACATTTTTAACCTTGTCGGTGACAACGGCTTTCAGTGCGTTGGCGGGGAAGGGCCACAGAATCTTCGGAACGAAGAGACCGGCCTTGACGCCGGCTGCGCGCAGCTGCTTGACGACGTAAAGAGAGGTTCTCGCGCAGGAGCCGTAAGCCACAAAGAGCTGTTCGGCGTCCTCGGTGAAGAAAGTCTCGTTTTCGCAAATCTCATCCGCATGATCCTCGATCTTAGAGCAGATGCGGCGAATCAGCACGTCGTTGACAGCGGGGGAATTGGTCGGAAAACCGCTCTCGCCGTGGGAAAGCCCGGTCACATGGAAGCGGTAACCGTCGCCGTAAGCGGCCATGGGGGGCACCTGAGAGCCGCCGACACATTGATAAGGGAGATAGTCGGCGGAGGGAGCCTCCGACGGACGAACACGGTCGACGATCTCGTATTCATCCTCGATGACAACGCCCTCGCGCATGTGCGCGATGACTTCGTCGGTAATGAGGTAGACCGGCGTGCGGTACTGTTCGGCGAGGTTAAACGCCTTGATGGTCAGCTCGTACATTTCCTTGACGGAGGTCGGGCAGACCGCGATGATGGAATGATCGCCGTGAGAGCCCCATTTCGCCTGCATGACGTCGCCGCCTGCGGGAGAAGTGGGCAGACCCGTAGAGGGTCCCATGCGCATGATGTAGACGATGACAATCGGCACTTCGGCCATCGCGGCATAGCCGACGAGCTCCTGCTTGAGGGAGATTCCGGGGCCGGAGGAAGCGGTCATCGCTTTCTTGCCGGCGAGAGAAGCGCCGATGACGGAAGCAATCGAGGCAATTTCGTCCTCCATCTGGATAAACTTGCCGCCCACCTTGGGCAGAAGAATAGAGGACTGCTCGGCAACCTCCGAAGAGGGAGTAATCGGGTATCCGCCGTAGAAGCGCATGCCGGCGCGGATGGCGCCCTGCACGCAGGCTTCGTTGCCCTGCAGAAGGACAGCTTTCTTTTCAGCCATGTTATGCGTCCCCCTTTACAAAGATCGCGAGATCCGGGCAGCGGTACTCGCACATTCTGCATTTAATGCAGGCTTCGGCATTCGCGACAAAGGATTTTTCGTCCTTGAGGGCAAGAACTTTTTTCGGACAAAGAGCGACACAAATGCCGCACCCTTTGCACCATTTGGTATTAATCTCAATAAGTGCCATTCATGAAAGTCCCCTCTCATTACATTTTTGTGGAATTCGTAAAAACGAAATCGAAAAACCTGTGAATGCCCGTGATATGCAACAAACAACACGGCTTAAAAAGGGAAACAGCCCATTTCAAGCCATAATCAATTTTATACGCAAACGTAAAATTTGTCTATAGTTTACGAGAAGATTGTGAAACATTCATACAAACCGACATAAATTAAACGCGCTCAAAGCGGCAATTTTGAACGGTTTGGCAATAAAAAAAAAACAATGTCCGAAACATGTCTGAAAATATTCCCTTTACTTTACGAAAAGGAAAAAAGGAAACATGAAAAGGAATCGTTAAAAAAAAAAGAAACCGCAAAGCGCCGTCGGCTTCTGCCAAAAAAGAAAGTTTTTTCGGTTTCATTATAAAAATACAGATCGTTTTTTTGAAAAGAAATTTTGCTTTTTGCGGAGGATAACTTTTTTCTGCGGGAATTGACAAAGAGTCCGGATTGAAATACAATGAATACAAAAGTGATTTGCGAAAGGAAGTGACAGCGGATGGAACCCGGCGGCAGTCAGAGTAGTACGACCGGCCGAACCAAGCGGGCAGCGGAGATCTTGCTGTCGGAGAATTCTTTTGCGGCATGAATTCTGCTCCCCATTTTGCACACCGGTTTAATGCCCCGACGCCAGTATGACCCGAATTTTTGTTTTGAGGTCATATTTTTTTGCGCGTTTCTCAAACTAATCGTAAAAGGAGAGTGGAGCACTTGGGGAGTTGCAGCAGCTTTATGAACTGATTGATCAAAAAAAATATATTCAGGTACGCCGTATCATACAGGAACTGAATGAGGTGGATGCGGCGGAAATGCTGAATGAAGCGGGAGAGGACCCCCGCGCGCTTTTGATTTTCCGCCTGCTGCCCAAGGCGATGGCGGCGGATGTATTTTCTTATCTTGACCATGACAGCCAGCAGCGCATCGTCGAAGGGATCACGGATAAAGAGCTTTCCGGCATTCTTGACGAACTGTTTCTCGACGATACGGTTGATTTTATTGACGAGATGCCGGCCTCGATTGTCAAGCGCGTCATCAAGCTGTCCGACAATGCGACGCGCAGGCAGATCAACCAGCTCTTGATGTATCCGGAGGATTCCGCCGGCAGTCTGATGACCATCGAGTTCATGGAGCTTGATAAGGTATGGAATGTCGGCAAGGCTCTTGCCGAGATCCGCAAGCAGGTCGAGGATAAGGAATCGCTTTCTTTGATGTTCGTGACCGATGGACGCCGCCATCTCGAGGGAGTCATTCCCCTTCGCGAGGTGCTCGCCGCGCCGGATGATGCGGTGGTAGGCGATCTGATGGACACCGACATTATTTCTGTTAAGACACACGACGATCAGGCCGACGTTGCGGATATGTTCAAAAAATACGACATGGTTTCCATGCCGGTTGTGGATAACGAGGGCCGTCTGGTAGGTCTGATCACGATCGACGACGTGGTCGACGTCATGGAGGCGGAGACTACCGAGGACATCTACAAGATGGCCGCTATGGAGCCGATCGAACAAAGCTATATGAATACCGGCGTGATTACACTGGCAAAAAAACGTGTGGTCTGGCTGTTGGTTTTGATGATTTCGGCGACGTTTACCGGCATGATTATCAGCAATTACAATGCTGCCCTGACGGCAAATGTGATGCTGGCCTCGTTTATGCCCATGCTGATGGATACAAGCGGAAACGCGGGCAGTCAGGCTGCGGTTTCGGTGATCCGCGGCCTTGTGCTCGGCGAGATTGAAACCTCCGACATTCTGCGCGTCGTCTGGAAAGAATTCCGCGTGAGTCTTTTGGTCGGCGTCTGCGTGGCCGCGGTCAATTTTTTGCGGATCTTTCTGATGTACCGGGATCCCGTCATGGGCGCGGTTGTGTCGATCACATTATTCTGCGTGGTCATTGCAGCCAAGTTTGTCGGCTGCACGCTGCCGATTATCGCGACGAAGCTGAAGCTTGACCCCGCGCTGATGGCCAGCCCGATGATTACGACGATTGTGGATGCGGTAGCGCTATTTGTATATTTTAACGTTGCGATTGCGCTGCTTCCGCTGTGAAACCAAAAGATACGGAATAAAGTGCTGCGCGCCCGTCCCTGTTTGTATGGACGGGCGCGTTTTCTTTTGGCGGCAGCCGGCTCCCCGCGGCAAAACAGAGCTTCCGTTCAAACGCGGCGTTTTGGAGGCAGATTCATCACCTCTTCGTGTATTCGGACATAAAATAGAAACGAATACTGTTACGGAGGGGATCTCTTTGGCGCTGCAGACCTTTTCATATGACCGGGAAAAAGCCGTGGCATATGCCAACCGGTGGGCCTATTTCAGAAACCCTGAATTTTTTGATTTTTCCGAACTGGGCGGCGACTGCACAAATTTTGCCTCGCAGTGCCTTTACGCCGGCAGCGGCATCATGAATTACACACCGGTTTACGGCTGGTATTATATTTCTCCGAATGACCGCACTCCGTCCTGGACGGGTGTGCAGTACCTGTATAATTTTTTAACGCAGAACGAGGGGCCGGGGCCGTTCGCGTCCGATGTGCCCGTATTTCGCGTCGAACCGGGAGATTTGATTCAGTTTCGCAACGACAAGGATGTGTTTCAGCATACGCCCGTCGTCGTAGGGGTAGAGGGACCGGTCGCCAATATGGAGAATATTCTTGTGGCGGCGCACTCTTACGACAGCAACTGCCGCCCTTTGATGAGCTATTCTTTTGAGGAAATTCGCTTTCTGCATATCGAAGGCGTCCGCTATGAGACGAGGCCGCCTCGCCCGGAGATGCTGTTTTAAAAAAGACAAAAGGAAAAAACTCTTTGCAGCGGGCGCGCCGCCTGCTATACTGAATGAGAAAGAACGTGGACGAAAGAGGAAGAGCGATGGCGCGGCATCTGTTTATCATCAATCCCGCGGCGGGAAAGTCGGATCAAAGCGCCCTGCTGGCGGAGGAAATCCGCTCGGTATTCGCGCCGCGCGGCTTGGAATATTCCATTGAGCTTACCAAAGGCGCGGGTCATGCGTGCGAGCTTGCGCGTGCGGCGGCCTCTTTGGGAGAAGAAACGATTGTCTATGCCTGCGGCGGAGACGGCACGCTGGGCGAGGCGGCGCAGGGACTGGCCGGCAGCAAAAGCTGTGCGCTGGCGCCTGTGCCTGTCGGCAGCGGGAATGACTTCGTGCGCTTTTTCGGAGAGAACGCGGCAAAGAAGTTCCGCTCAATCAAAGAGCTTTCCGTCGGAGATGTGCGCACAATCGATTTGCTGCGCGTTGACGGCCGCGTCTGTCTCAATATCGCGTCGGCGGGCTTTGACGCGGCGGTGTGCAGCCTGATGCCGCGGTACAAGCGGCTGCCCTTTGTCGGCGGCCCGGGGGCCTATCTGCTTTCTTTGGCGCACGGCTTTTTCACCTCGGTAAAAAACCGCTATGCCTTTGAAATTGACGGCCGGTTTCTCCCGCCGGGCGAGTATCTGTTTGCCGTGGCGGCGAACGGCCGGTTCTACGGCGGCGGCTTCTGCGCCGCGCCGCTGGCGGAGCTTTCCGACGGGCAGATAGATCTGGTGCTGATTCCGTCCGTGCCGCGCATGCAGATGCTCGGGATGATTGACTGCTATCGCCGCGGAAAGCATCTCGACACCTATGACTTTATTCATTTTGAGCGCTGCCGCCGTGTCCGCATTCTGGCGGACGAGCCTGTTTTGATGAATCTTGACGGAGAAATTCTGCGTCTTTGCAGTCCGATCGTCTCGGTGGAGCCCGGCGCGCTGCGGCTTGTCATACCGCGCGAACCGGACGAAAATTCATAAAAAAATATTTCTCGATTCTTTTTTTGCAAAACCCCTTGAAAATATACTGCCTTCGTGTTAAAATAATAAAGCTGTTCAGGCATCTGGGTGTGGCGCAGTTGGTAGCGCGCTACCTTGGGGTGGTAGAGGCCGCAAGTTCAAGTCTTGTCACTCAGACCAAAATAGAGTATTCATGTCACAGTCAGTCATGGATACTCTATTTTCATATCCACATAGGCACAAAGAGAGGTG
>CAKQGD010000038.1 GCA_934232845.1 uncultured Oscillospiraceae bacterium | reverse complement strand
TGAGAGCGCAGTGGTCGAAAAAACCGAGCAAGCGAACAGCGCGAAGGTTTTTTCGGGCACCACAAGCGGGAAAACCCGTGCGGCGCGCCCTGCGGGCGATCAAGCCGAACGACTGAGAGCGCAGTGGTCGAAAAAACCGAGCAAGCGAACAGCGCAAAGGTTTTTTCGGGCACCACAAGCGGGAAAACCCGTGCGGCGCGCCCTGCGGGCGATCAAGCCGAACGACTGAGAGCGCAGTGGTCGAAAAAACCGAGCAAGCGAACAGCGCAAAGGTTTTTTCGGGCACCACAAGCGGGAAAACCCGTGCGGCGCGCCCTGCGGGCGATCAAGCCGAACGGGCAAACTCTTCTCCGCTGCTTTTTTCGGGGGAGCGAAGGTGATTTTTCTTTAAAAAAACTTGTTTTTCACTATCGTCTTTTGTAGTTGTAAAAAACTTTCCCGGCAACTTTTATGCGGCTCTAAAGCCGAAAACGGGGAGCTGCCGAAACACGGCACTCCCCGTCTCATCTAAAATCAAATCTCTACCTTGCCGTAGAGGGTATGATCCTTCGCCTCGGCGGGAGCGACCTCGCGGGTTCCGCTCTCGTGATAGGGCTCGGGCTTGGGGCGGCGTCCTCTGCCGTCACGTCCCGGGCGCCCTCCTCTGCGGTCGTCGCGGCCGCCTCTGCCGCCGCGTCCGCGGTTATCGTAGGGGCGGTCTCCGTCGCGCGGCGGGCGGGGATTGGTCGAGCTGATCACCACACAGCGGTTCGGCTCTTCGCCGACCGAGGAGCTTGTCGCACCCTCGACCTGTGCCACCGCCGCATGGATGATGCGCCGCTCATAGGGATTCATCGGCTCAAGCGTTGTGCCGCGGCCGGTGCGCACCGCATTGTTCGCAAGCTTTTTCGCAAGCTGCTCAAGTGTGCGGCGGCGCTTGTCGCGGTAAGTGCCGGAATCCACCACCACACGGGCGAAATCTCCCTCGCCGCGGTTAGCGGCAAGGCCCGTCAGATACTGAATCGCGTCGAGCGTTTCGCCGCGGCGGCCGATCGTCACGCCGGCCTCGTCGCCGTCGATCTGTACATGGATAGACTGTCCCTCGGTCATCACCGAGACCTTCGCGCCGTCGATTTTCATCGCAGCGACCATGCCGCCGACATATTCTTCTACCAGCTTGGGTTTATTGCCGAAATCGATCGGCTTCGCGGGCGCTTCCTCCTGCGGGGCGGCAGAAACGGCCGACGCCGTCTCCCGCACGGGGGCGGCTGGCTGGGGAGCCGGACGGGCAGGCGCGGGTTTCGCGGCGGGCTTCTGGAATTTTACAGGCTCCTCTCTTCTTTCGGAAGCGGGCGCCTTTTTCTTCTCGGGGATCTCAATCCAGACGCGCACGCGCGCGGGCTTTGAACCGATGCCCAGAAAACCCTTTGAGGGCATATCTACAATTTCATGCTCGTAATCATCGACGCCGCGGCGGATTCCCAGCTCTGCGCAGGCTTTGTCAAGCGCTTCTTCCACGCTGCGTCCTTCGGCGAGAACTTCCTTTTTCATACGGTTCCCCTCCTTATTTTTCATTTTTCGGCTCTTTATATTCCTCGCCGTATTTCTCCGCCATGCGGCGGCGGGCTTCGGCGATCTTTTGGCGGTTCTTTTCCTTTTCCGAGGCAGAGGCGGGATCCTCGGCTCCCCCTCTCGCGAGGGCCTCTTCCCGGGCGCGCTTTTTCGCCTCGATGCGGGCCTGACGGTCAGCCTCCTTCTGCGCTTCGGCGGCGGCCTTGGCCTTGGCGATCTCCTCGGCGGGATTCATTACCTTATTCAAAATAATCTGCTGGATATAAGAAAGAACGTTCGAAAGCAGCCAGTAGATACCCACACCCGCGGGAACCATAAAGGAAATCCACACGCTCATCAGGGGCATCATCCAGATCATCATGTTGGTCATCGCGCCTGCGGAGCCCTCCGCCGGAGCGGACGTGTTTTTCATGCTCAGCCGTCCCATCAAATACGCGAACAGACCGGACAAAATCGGAATCAGAAGCAGCACAATGTAAAGACCCATCGCTTTTCCGCCGGGGGTCATGGTCGGCGTCTCGCCAAGCGGCAGGCCGAACATCGTAAAATCAAAGTCCTGCATAATCGCGGCGGTTTCGGCGCCGAGGCCGTCGGCAAACGCCTGCGGGTTGATTTTCACGGCGTTCAGGACGCTGATCTCATTGGAATAACGGTTCAGGTTGTCCGCTCCGAGGACAGTTTTCGCGATTTCGATGGCCTTCTGGATCTGATCCGCCGACATGCGCAGCATGTGTTTGAGCGGATAATAGATCACATCGAGCAGGCCAAACAGAATCGGAAACATAATCAGCGTCGGCAGACAGGAGGAAAAAGGAGAAAAATGCTCTTCCTGATAAAGCTTCTGCAGCTCGACGCCGTAGCGTTCGCGGTTGTTGCCGTACATTTTTTGAATGGCGGCCATTTTGGGCTGCATCCGGGCGTTGGCGATTACACCTTTCTGCTGCTTGATGCCCAGCGGCACCATCAGCAGCTTGACCAGAATGGTAAACAGAATCAGCGTCAGGCCATAGTTGTGCGTCAGGCCGTTGATCTGATACATCAGCCATCCGAACAGGGATCCGATCGGGGAAAATAATTTCAGCATAGTGCTTCCTCCAAAGCATTTTTCTCATACAAAAGGACTTTCGGAAATTCCTTTCTGCTAGGCATGTCAATTTGCCGAGGCTTATTTCTTTTTCAAAAAAGAAAACCTCGGCGCAAGGGCGTAGACCTTATATTCCCTTCGGAGGGTGAAGTGGTCGGGAACCGGGTCGTACCCGCCTCTGGAAAACGGATTGCACCGCAGCAGACGCCAGACGGCTAAAACAGTTCCCTTGACCGCGCCGTGGCGGCGAATCGCCTCGGCCGCGTAGGCCGAGCAGGTGGGAACATAATTGCAGTGCGGCTGCGTATAGGGAGAAATTCCCCGCTGATAGAGGCGAATCAGCCAAAGAAACAGCCGTCTCAGCACGGCGGCTCTCCAAGATACGGGGCAAGAAGCTTTTTCATAGCGCGCTTTACCTCCTGCATCGGGCAGAGGGTGGTTCTCACCCGCGCGACAAATACGAAATCAAGGCCGCCCTGTGCGGGCAGCCGCGAAGAAAGAAGGCGGTACGCCTCGCGGATGACACGGCGGGCGCGGTTGCGGTCGTGCGCCTTTCCGATTTTTTTGCTGGTGGTGATGCCGACGCGGTTGACGCCGAGGCGGTTTTTTCCTACATAGACGATCAGGACAGGTGAAATAAGGGCGGGCCTGCGGTACAGCCGCCTGAAATCGGCATTTCGGTTCAAAGAGATCGTTTTGGGCATGGCCCGCTTGTCCTTCTTTCCGCCAAAGCTTGAGAAAACAGAAAGAAAGGCCACAATGAATCTCCATTGTAGCCCTTTCGTGTTCTCAGTACGTGAGGTGGGCTCTGCCCTTTGCGCGGCGACGAGCCAGAACCTTTCTGCCGTTTCTCGTCTTCATTCTCTTGCGGAAACCATGCTCCTTCTTGCGCTGGAGCTTTTTGGGCTGGTAAGTTCTCAGCATTCCAAACCCCTCCTTTCAGGGATAACCTTTCAACGTAAGATTATACCGTAGAGATCTATGCAAAGTCAAGAACCTTTTGCCTTTTTTCGGCGGGGAAACGGCCTTTTTGAAGAAACCTCTGTTCTCTCTTTTTCTTTTTTATGAAAATAAAAAAAGAGTGCGCCTCGATTTTTTCTTTGTTTTCTTTCCTATTATATATGGCTTGCCTGTTTTTCTGTGGAGAACTTGATAGAAGGATGATTTTGTGCTATACTGTAGGAAGAAATTTTTCGCCCTTTTTTATAAAAAGAAGCGTCTTTTATTTATCGGAGGTGTCTCCCCTTGGAACTGACAACTGAAATGTTTTCCCTTGTCAAGGAATACTGCCGGCATCAAATGCCGGAAAGCCCCTATAACCTGTGGATCCGCGAGCTCGAATGCGAGCATATCGACCACACGAGCGCCGTCATCGTAACGGAAAAAGACATTCTCAAAACCATTTTGGAATCACGTTACCTGGATCTGCTCGGTCAGGCGTTTGAAGAGGTGATGGGTTTTCCTGTCGAGATCACCATCAAAAGCCGCGAGAGCAGCCGCCGCGCGCTCGAGCAGGAAAGCCAGCCCGAGGCTGCCGAGCCGGAACCCGGACCCTCCTCCGGCGGAGAATACGCCTATACTTTCTCTACCTTTATCGTGGGCGCTTCCAACAAATTTGCCCACGCGGCGAGTCTCGCCGTTGCAGAGCATCCGGCCGAGGCCTATAACCCCCTGTTTATCTACGGCGACTCCGGTCTGGGCAAAACGCATCTGCTCTGCGCCATCTGCGACGAAATCGCCCGCACCCGGCCGGAATTTAAAATCATCTACATCAAGGGAGAGGACTTTACCAACGAGCTGGTGGACGCCATCGGAAAGAAAACAACCGTAGCGTTTCACAACAAATACCGTCAGGCAGACATTCTGCTGGTGGACGATATTCAGTTTATCAGCGGCAAGGAAAGCACACAGGAGGAATTTTTTCACACCTTCAACGCCCTGTACGAATCCGGCAAGCAGATCGTGCTGACGAGCGACCGCCCCCCCAAGGAAATCAAAACCCTTGAGGACCGGCTGCGCACCCGCTTTGAAATGGGACTTCTGGCGGACGTGCAGCCGCCGGATTATGAAACCCGCTCGGCAATCATCCGCAGAAAAGCCGAGCTGCTCGGCATCGATCTGCCCGACGACGTTGTGGATTATATTGCCAACCGTCTCAAGACAAATATCCGCCAATTAGAGGGCACGGTGAAAAAAATCAAGGCGTACAAACTCTTGGCGAATATTTCTCCGTCCATTTCCATCGCGCAGAGCGCAATCCGGGATATTCTCAACGACAGCCAGCCTGTCTCCGTCACGGTTGAGCATATCATCAACGAGGTGTCGCGGTACTACGAGGTTTCTCCGCAGGACATACGCTCCAACCGCCGCACTGCCCATGTATCCCTCGCACGTCAGGTCGCTATGCACGTCGTGCGCGAGGTCACGCAGATGTCGACGGAGGCGATCGGCGAGGAATTCGGCGGGCGCGATCATTCCACTGTCGTCTATGCCCTTAAACAGGTGCAGAAAATGACCGAGCAGAACGCGCACTTTAAAAATACCATCGACGATCTGATTAAAAACATCAATAATAAGTGACTGAGAGGATTTTTTTACCATGCATAAAAAATTCTTCCGGCTCTCGTCCTTTCTTCTGCTCTGTGCGGTACTTCTGTGCGCCTGCGCAGGAAAAGAAAAAGACTCCCTTAAAAAATCCTTTTCCGAAAAAGGATTTTCCCTCGTCCTTCTGATGGACGAGGCCGCAAAAAATGACAAGTATCTTTCTTTGTACACGGCAAACTCCTCTCTGACCGGCCCCGCCGAGGCGGCCGCGGCCGGAAACCGGCAGACGCCGAAGGCGGTTTATGAGATCACGATCTCAGACGAAACGCTCGACATGCTCTCCGAGAGCGAAAGCGTACCCGGTCTCTCCGACGAGCTCAGCGTCTTTCTCAGAAAGAAAACGCTCTCTTCGATTCCCTCGCAGATCAACGCGCGCGGCGGTGCAGAATGCCTCGCGGCGTCAAGCGTGCTGACGATATCGGATGTTTTCGTGCCCGCCGAAATGCAGGCGGACGCCGTCTATCTCTACACATTTGAGGACGCCTTCCCCGCTGCCGTCGTATTTCTGGCAGGAGAAAACGGCGCCGTCTCTGCATCCGGCTGCTTTCTTCTGTACGATTCATTTCCCGACGGTTCCCTGCCCGAAATCGAAGCATTTTTTTCCGAATTCGGCGCTTCAGTCACACAGATTTCTTAAAAAGAAAACTATTCTTCACAAACTTTTCTTTGTGAAAAAGAAAAAATAAGTGGAAAATTTTTCTCTTCTTTTTCACTTTTCACATTCTTTTTTTCACAGCGTTTCACAACTCTTTTTTCTCCGTTTTGTTTTTCATTTCTTTTCCCTTTTTCTTTTCACGAAAAAAAGAAGCTCTTTTTCGCATGGATTTCTCCTTTTTTTCGTGTTTCCACCGTTTTCACCGTCTCTACTTCTATTACTATTTTTTTATCTTTTTCTCTCTTTGTTTTTATGTACGCACTGATTTTTCGTTTCATTTTTTTGTCTGAGGTGATATATATGAAAATCCGCTGCGACAGACCGAGCTTCGGCGAGGCTGTCTCCGTTGTAAGCCGCGTCGTCTCTCCGCGTTCCTCCATTCCCGCGCTCGAGGGAATCCTGATCCGTACCGGAGAGGGCGGCGTCGATCTGTACGGCTATGATTTGGATATCGGCATCTGTACCCATGTGGAAGCCGTCGTTGAGGAACCGGGAGAGATCATTCTGCCGGCCAAGGTCCTGCTTGATATTTCAAAGAGACTTCCCGGCGAAACGATGTCTCTCTCTGCCGGAGAAAAATATCTGACCGAAATCAAAAGCGGCGCTGCGGAATATACGCTGCCCGGCATGAGCGCGGAGGAATTTCCCGAATTTCCCGTACAGAAAGAGACTTCTTCTTTCTTTGTGCCGCAGGACGCGCTTTCCTCCATGATCGGCCAGACGTTGTTTGCGGTATCACAGTCCGACACAAAGCCGGTTCATACCGGTTCTCTGTTTGAGGTCGGCGAAAATTATCTTCAGATCATCTCGGTAGACGGCTATCGTCTTGCGCTTCGCCGTGAAACACTCAAAGCGGGACTCGCTCTGCGCTTTGTCGTACCGGGCAAGACCCTTGCAGAGGTGCAGAGAGTGCTCGATTCCTCCGCTGAGGAACCGGTCGGCTGCTTTGTTTCGAAAAAGCATATCTTTTTCAAAACCGAAAAATATGAGATTTACTCCCGTCTGCTTGAGGGAGATTTTCTCGATTATAAGGCCGCAATTCCGAACAACGGCACGATTCGTGTGCGGGTCTCCACGCGGGAGCTGACCGATTCCGTTGACCGCGTGAGCCTTTTGATCAACGATCGTGTCAGAAGTCCGCTGCGCGTCAAGTTTGAGGAAAACGAAATCCGCCTGACCTGTTCAACCGCGCTGGGCCGCGCAAGCGATTCCCTTGCCGCCAAGAACGAGGGCGGCCGCATCGAAATGGGCTTTAACAACCGCTATCTGCTCGACGCGCTGCGCGCCGCGGACTGCGACGAGGTTGTGCTCGAGATTGCCGGCGCGCTTTCTCCGATGAAGGTTCTTCCCGTCGAGGGGGATTCCTTTCTGTTCCTTGTGCTGCCCGTCCGCCTCAAGACGGAGGGATGATGAAAATGCAGACAAGACAAATTGCGATTCATACCGAGTTTATCCGTCTTGACGCACTTTTAAAGCTTTCCGGACTTTCGATGACCGGCGGCGAGGCCAAAGAGGCCGTGCAGAACGGAAAAGTATCCGTTAACGGTGAAATCTGCACGATGCGCGGCAAAAAAATGCGCTGCGGCGATACGGCCGAATATGGCGGAGAACGGCTCGAGGTTGTTTCTCCGTGAGGGTGACGCGGCTTTCCGTGCCGGCTTTCCGCAATCTGAGAGATGTTCTGATCGAACCGGTCGAGAGCGTCAACGTGATCTGCGGCGAAAACGGACAGGGAAAAACAAATCTGCTCGAGGCGCTCTGGCTGTTCACCGGCGCGCGCAGCTTTCGCGGTGCAAAAGAAGCCGAAATGATTCCGCTGGGTGCGGAACAAGCCATATGCGAGCTGTCGTTTCAGGCGTTCGGCCGCGCGCAGGAGATGCGCCTCGGCTTCGGCAGAAAAAAAGCGGCTTATCTCAACGGCGTGGACTGCGCAAGTCTCGCGGGACTATCGGGCAGTCTCTGCGCGGCGGTTTTTTCTCCCGCGCATCTGTCACTTGTCAAGGGCGGCCCGGCGGAGCGGCGGCGCTCTCTCGATCTGGTGATCGGTCAGCTCAAGCCGCGCTATCAGCAGGTGCTGACGGAATATCATCGTCTGCTTCTGCAGCGAAATACGCTGTTAAAGGATATTTCCTTTTCCTCTCAGCTTCTTGACACGCTTGACGTGTGGGATGTTTCCGTGGCGAAAACGGGGGCGCTCATTACAAAGACCCGCATGACCTATCTCGAGCGTTTGGCGCCCTTGTCCCGGGAAATTTATGCGGGCATCGCAGGCGGCAGAGAAGAACTGGACCTCTGCTATCAGGCGACCGGAGCCGCGGACGGCGTTGTTTCGGAAGAAACCATGCTGACCCTTCTGCGCCGCAGCCGCGCGGAGGATCTGAAAACCGGCAGCACTTCGGTTGGCCCGCACCGGGATG
Source organism: uncultured Oscillospiraceae bacterium (assembly GCA_934232845.1). Lineage (GTDB taxonomy): Bacteria > Bacillota > Clostridia > Oscillospirales > Ruminococcaceae > Yanshouia. The sequence goes on along the minus strand of CAKQGD010000038.1, from coordinate 9,649 downwards.
ATTTCGAGATCAGTCTGTCCGGCCTTTCGGCGCGCGCCTATGGCTCTCAGGGGCAGCAGCGCAGTGCGGTGCTGGCGTTAAAACTCGGCGAATGTTCTTTGATGGAGCGGCTTACCGGCGAGGCGCCGCTTGTCCTGCTTGACGACGTGATGAGCGAGCTGGATGAGAGGCGGCGCGATTACCTGCTGCATCATCTTGAAAACCGTCAGATTTTTCTTACCTGCTGCGATCCACGGCAGATCGAGGGAGCAAGCGCCGTATTTGAAGCGAAAAAAGGAAAAATAGAACCGCTTTAATTTTTACTGATTGGAATACAAAAGAGGTGTTTTACATTTTGTATTTATATCTCGGAAAAGAAACCGTTGTGCGATGCCGCGATGTGATCGGTATCTTTGATTTGGATAAAACCTCGACCGGTCCGATCACAAGAGAATTCCTCGCAAAGGCGGAACGGGATCTCTGCGTGACGAGCGTAGCGGACGATTTGCCGAGAAGCTTTGTTCTCTGCGCGGACGAGACAAAAACGCGCGTATATCTTTCTCAGATTGCCGCGGCGACGCTGAAAAAGCGCGCAGGCTTTCTGGATTCCCTTTTTATTTCTGCAGACGCGTAAGTTTGCAGCGGCACATTTCAGAAGAAGGAGAGTTTCATCGTGAGTGACCAGCATCCTAACAACAGCTACGACGAAAATCAGATTCAGGTGCTTGAGGGGCTTGAAGCCGTCCGCAAGCGCCCGGGTATGTATATCGGTTCAACGGGGCCGCGCGGTCTGCACCATCTGGTGTATGAGATCGTCGATAACTCCATCGACGAGGCGCTGGCGGGCTTCTGCACCGATATTTCGGTCGAGCTTCTGCCCGGCGACGTGATTCGCGTCACCGACAACGGGCGCGGCATCCCGGTCGGCATTCAGCCGAAGATCGGTCTGCCGGCCGTCACCGTCGTGCTCACCGTACTGCACGCCGGCGGCAAGTTCGGCGGCGGCGGCTATAAGGTTTCCGGCGGCCTGCACGGCGTCGGCTCCTCCGTCGTCAATGCGCTTTCCGAATGGCTCGAGGTCGACGTTCACCACGAGGGAAAGATCTATCATCAGCGCTTTGCACGGGGAAAGGCCGTTTCCGACCTTGTCGTGACGGGAGAAACCGACCGCACCGGCACGACGATCACCTTCAAGGCGGATGCACAGATTTTTGAGACGACCGTCTACGACAGAGATACGCTTCTGACCCGTCTGCGCGAGCAGGCGTTTCTCAATGCGGGGCTGCGCATTGTATTTACCGATACCAGAGAGGAAGAAAATCCCTTTGAGGCCGACCTCTGCTACGAGGGCGGCGTATCGAGCTTCGTCGAGTATCTCAACGAAAAACGCAGCCTTACCCCGATTCATCCCGAGGTCATTCATATCACGGGCAGCGACGGCGACAGCATCGCGGAAATTGCGATGCAGTACAACGACAGCTATAACGAGTTGATTCTCTCTTTTGCCAACAATATCCATACGCAGGAGGGCGGCACCCATGAGGATGGCTTTAAGCAGACGCTGACTCGCGTTTTGAACGATTACGCCCGCCGCTACAACGTCATAAAAGAGACGGATAAGCCCTTAAAGGGCGAAGACGTCCGCGAAGGTCTGACGGCGATCGTTTCCGTCAAGCTGACCGACGCTCAGTTCGAGGGCCAGACCAAGGCCAAGCTCGGCAATACTGCGACGCGCACGCTGGTCAGCCAGCTGCTTTCCGATAAGCTGGCACAGTATTTTGAGGAAAATCCCCCCGTGGTGCGCGCCATTCTCGATAAATCCATCGCCGCGGCCCGCGCCCGCGAAGCGGCGCGCAAAGCCCGCGAGGCCACCCGCCGCAAGACGGGGCTGGATTCCGGTCAGATGCCCGACAAACTGCAGGACTGCAACGAGCGCGACCCTTCGCTGTGCGAGATCTATATCGTCGAGGGCGACTCTGCTGCGGGCTCCGCGATTCAGGGGCGGGACTCGCGCTTTCAGGCGATCCTTGCGATGTGGGGCAAGATGCTCAACGTCGAAAAAGCCCGCGCGGATAAGGTTTACGGCAACGACAAGCTTTCCCCCGTCATCACGGCGCTGGGCGCCGGCATCGGGGATGAATTTGACATCGAAAAGCTGCGCTATCATAAAATTATTATCATGGCGGATGCCGACGTCGACGGCGCGCACATCCGCACGCTGCTGCTGACGTTCTTTTTCCGCTATATGCGCCCGCTGATCGAAGAAGGCTATGTCTATTCCGCGGTGCCGCCGCTGTATAAGCTGACCCGCGGCAAAACGACGCGCGTCGCCTATTCCGATCCCGAGCGTGACGCGATTTCCGCCGAGATGCGCGGCGGCAACGACAACATCAAAATTGATATTTCGCGCTACAAAGGTCTTGGTGAAATGGATCCCCACGAGCTGTGGGAGACGACCATGGACCCCGAAAAACGCACCCTGCGCCGCATCTGTCTTGAGGACGCGGTCAGAGCAGACGAGATTTTTACGATTCTCATGGGCGAGCAGGTCGAACCGAGAAAGAATTTTATCGAGACGAATGCCCGCTATGTCGTGAATCTGGATATTTAAGGGAGGCGATTTTAAATGGGACATAACCGAAATTATAAACCCGAGGATATAGCCTACCCCAATCAGATGATCACAGAATCCGAGCTTGTGCAGGAAATGAAGTCGAGCTATATCGACTATGCGATGTCCGTCATTGTCGGGCGCGCGCTGCCCGACGTGCGCGACGGACTCAAGCCCGTTCACCGCCGCATCCTCTACGCCATGTATGAGGACGGTTTAACCCGCGACAAGCCCTACCGCAAGTGCGCGACCGCCGTCGGCGACGTGCTGGGCCGGTATCATCCGCACGGCGATGTGTCGGTCTATGACGCATTGGTGCGCTTGGCGCAGGATTTTTCCCTGCGCTATCCCCTAATCGACGGACACGGCAACTTCGGCTCGATCGACGGAGATCCGCCCGCCGCCTACCGCTATACCGAGGCGAGAATGTCCCGCATCTCCGACGAGATGCTGCGCGACATCGAAAAAGAAACCGTCGACTGGGACCCCAACTTCGACGAAACAAGAAAAGAACCCCGCGTGCTGCCCAGCCGCTTTCCGAACCTTTTGGTCAACGGCTCCTCGGGCATCGCGGTCGGCATGGCGACGAATATTCCGCCGCACAACCTCGGCGAGGTGATCGACGCCTGCGTGTGCGTGCTCGATCACCCCGAGGCGGGCCTGCCCGAGCTGATGGCCTGCATCAAGGGGCCGGATTTTCCCACGCGCGGCATTATTATGGGACGCAGCGGCATCCGCGCCGCTTATGCGACCGGCCGCGGCAAGATCACCGTGCGCGCCCGCACCGAATTTGAAGAATTCGGCCACGACCGCACCCGCATTATCGTCAACGAGCTGCCCTATCAGGTCAATAAGCGCATGCTGATCCGCAATATCGCCGATCTGGTCAAGGATAAGCGCATCGAGGGAATCAGCGACCTTAGGGACGAATCCGACCGCAACGGCATGCGCATTGTCGTCGAGTTGAAAAAGGACGCAAATCCGCAGGTGGTTTTGAATTGCCTGCTTTCTCAGACACAGCTGCAGACGACATTTTCCATCAATATGCTGGCATTGGTCGAAAATCAGACCCAGCCGCGCATTTTGTCCCTGCGGAATATTATCGACGAATATCTCTCTTATCAGGAAGAACTGATTGTGCGCCGTACGCGCTACGATCTGAGAAAGGCGCAGGAACGCGCGCATCTGTTAGAGGGTCTTTTGATTGCGCAGGACAATATCGAAGAAGTCGTGCGCATCATCCGCGAGAGCTACGATAACGCCAAGCAGAACCTCTGCGAGCGGTTTGGCCTCGACGACGTGCAGGCGCAGGCAATCCTCGACATGCGCTTAAAGCAGCTGCAGGGCCTCGACCGCGAAAAGCTTGAAAATGAATACAAAGATCTCGAGGCGCGCATCACCTATTATCAGGAGCTTTTGGCGGATCCCGAAAAAATCAAGGGCGTTCTGCGCGAAGAGCTTCTCGCCATCCGGGAAAAATACGGCGACGAACGTAAAACCGAGATTCAGGACGTCGCCAACGAAATCGACATTGAGGATCTGATTCCCGAAAAGAGCTGTGTCATCACGATGACCCGCTACGGCTATATCAAGCGGATGCCCCTCGACGAATACCGCGCGCAGAAGCGCGGAGGACGCGGTGTGCGCGGCATGACCCAGCGCGAAGAGGATTTCGTGACGGATCTGTTTATCTCCTCGACGCACGACAATATCATCTTCTTTACCGACCGCGGACGTGTCTACCGTCTCAAGGGGTACGAGATTCCCGAAAGCTCGCGCGCCGCGAAGGGCATGAATATTGTCAACCTTCTTGCGATTGAACCGGGTGAACGCGTGACAGCTGCCATCCGCGGGCAGGCGGTGCTCGACGACGAGCATTATCTCTGCATGTGCACGAAAAACGGCGTCATCAAGCGCACGGTCATGTCTGAATTTAAAAACCTGCGCAAAAGCGGCCTGATCGCGATCGGCCTTGACGAGGGCGACGAGCTGCAGTTTGTGCGCATGACCGACGGCAGCAATGAGCTGATCGTGGCGACCCGCAGCGGCCGCGCCCTGCGCTTTGCCGAGACGGATGTGCGCGCGATGGGACGAACCGCCAGAGGCGTGCGCGCCGTGAGTTTGTCCGAGGGCGACGCGGTTGTCGGGCTGGCTGCCGTGCGCGAGGGCGAGACGCTGCTTACCGTGTCGGAAAGCGGTCTCGGCCGCCGCACTCCGTTTGAAGAATATCCCGTCCGTTCGCGCGGCGGCAAGGGCGTACTCAACTACTATACCGAGAAAAACGGCATGGTAGCGGGAGTAAAATCCGTTTCGCCGGATGACGACGTGATTTTGATTTCGGATGACGGCGTGGTCATCCGCATCCCGTCGGAGGACGTCTCGCAGCAGTCCCGCTATGCGGGCGGCGTTCGTGTGATGCGTCTGGCTGAAGGTACGCGCGTCGTGACCCTCGCCTCTGTACAGCGCGACGAGGAGGAAGAATCCGAGGAGAACGCGCCGTCCGAAGAAATTTCAGAGGCTGAAACTGCCGATGAAACTTCTTCGGAGGAATAATTAAAACGTTTCACGTGAAACATATTTCGGCCGCCCTCTTCCCTGTTTTGGGAGGAAAGCGGCCGACTTTGCACAATATAAATGAAAGGGTGTTAAAAATGAAAAGGCTCTTGGAACTGACCGACGAATATATCGCGACGCTGCGCACGGAGGATATCGCCGTGCTGAAGGTCTGCCTGCTGACGTTTGGAATTCTGCTTGGGCTGACGCTGCCCAAAAAACTGCGCCGTCCGATGGGCTATGCGGCCTGCGGTGTGTTTTCGGTGACGTATCTCGCCTCTTTCACGCCCTTTCTCCGTTTTCTGCGCGGACGCAGAATCGAGATGGAATCGTTGTTTGAATAAGCAAAGGGAAAAGGATCTCAACCTGCCGAAACGGTGTCCCCTTGAAAGGATGAGAGAAAAAACGAAAAGAATGCGGATTTAAACGCGCTTTTTGTTCTGTCACTCTATCAAATTTGATTTGCGCTGCCTGAGATCTGTTTGATGGTGTGTTGCCGAAAACGGATTTTGCTGCTGCTCCGTGCCGTGGTGCTTTCGGAAATTTTGGCATCCATGCCGCCGGTTTTTCCTTTGGTGCGGCGGAGATGCTCTCTTTTCACGCCGCAGGGAGTGCTCAAAGCGCGGGCCTTACAGTCACGACAGACCTGCGGCCGCCGCAAGAAAATTTCGCAGGCGCAGCAAGACCTTTTTTGAAGCAAGCCGCGACGGTGAAGATAAATAAGGGATTTTCAGAGGGCGGGCCGAACAGGTTTTCCCTCTTGCAATTATCCAAAAAATCTACGCGCTGTTCGCTTGCTTGATTTTTTGGATTGCGGCGCTCTCAGTTACGCCGCTTCTTCCGCCGCAGGCGGCGCGGCGTAACTTCGTCCGCTTGCGGTACCCTCTGAGAAAAACACCGTGATCTCCCCCGGCCGTAGAATAGGGAGAACAGGTTTTTCCTCTTGCAATTATCCAAAAAATCTACGCGCTGTTCGCTTGCTTGATTTTTTGGATTGCGGCGCTCTCAGTTACGCCGCTTCTTCCGCCGCAGGCGGCGCGGCGTAACTTCGTCCGCTTGCGGTACCCGAAAAAACCTTTGCGTTGTTCGCTTGCTCGGTTTTTTTGACCGCGGCGCTCTCAGTTTCGCCGCTTCTTCCGCCGCAGGCGGCGCGGCGTAACTTCGTCCGCTTGCGGTACCCGAAAAAACCTTTGTGCTGTTCGCCTGCTCGGTTTTTTCGACCGCGGCGCTCTCAGTTTCGCCGCTTCTTCCGCCGCAGGCGGCGCGGCGTAACTTCGTCCGCTTGCGGTACCCGAAAAAACCTTTGCGCTGTTCGCCTGCTCGGTTTTTTTGACCGCGGCGCTCTCAGCCGTTCGGCTTTATCGCCCGCAGGGCGCGCCGAACGGCTTCGTCCTTAAGCTTATGATTGTTTCACGTGAAACAAGATGCTTTTCAGAAATGTGAAAATTTCCACTGTTCTTCCCTTTTTTCTCATCTTAATTTCACATACGGGAATTCTAATAGAAATAGAATCGTTTCGGAGGTACAGCACATGGCAAAGCTCTTAGTAGTGGATGACGAGCAGAAAATCCGTTTTGTTGTAAAGGAATACGCGGAATTTTCCGGACACACGGTGACCGAGGCCGCCGACGGCGGCGAGGCGGTGGAAAAATGCCGCAAGGACACATTTGATCTGATCATCATGGATATTATGATGCCGCAGGTGGATGGATTCACCGCTGTGAAGGAGATCCGCAAGCTCTGCCGCACGCCGGTGATTATGCTTTCCGCGCGCGGAGAGGAATACGACAAACTGTTCGGCTTTGAGCTGGGCATCGATGACTATGTAGTCAAGCCCTTTTCCCCCAAGGAGCTGATGGCCCGCGTCAATGCGGTGCTGCAGCGCTCCGAGGGGAAAGAGGACTCCCCCGCGCACGAGGTGTACGAATTCGGCGGGCTGCAGATCGACATGACGGGCCGCCGTGTGCTGGTGGACGGTGTGCCTGCGCAGATGACGCCAAAGGAGTACGAACTGCTCTTTTTCCTTGTGAAAAACCGGGGAATAGCCCTGTCGCGCGAGCGCCTGATTACGGAAATCTGGGGCTACGATTATTTCGGCGACGACCGCACGCTCGATACGCATGTCAAAATGCTGCGGCAGAATCTCGGCCCCTACCGCGGTTATGTGGTAACGCTGCGCTCCATGGGATATAAATTTGAGGTCTGAAGGAAGAAATTTAAGCGGGAGGTGCGGTTTTCTTGAAAAAACCTCGCTTTACAAAAAGCATCATGCGAAATATCCACCTCTCACTGCTCGCCTATACGGCTCTGACAGTTGCCCTGTTGTGGCTGTTTCAGATCGTTTTTCTCAACACCTATTATGAATTCATGCAAAAAAACACGGTGATCCGCGCGGGGCGCGACATCGCACAGCATATCGACGATACCGATTTAACGGCCTATCTCGAGAGCATCTGCTATAAAACGAATATGAGCGCCATTATTCTCAGCGAACAGGGCGTTCAGCTTTTGTCCAGCGATATGCTGGGCAGCAAAAATTTCTTCGGCAATACCAAAAAAGTGGACGAGCTTTTTACCGCGGTCGGCCCGGTCGTTGCGGGAGAACAGGAAGAACTGGTGCAGACCATGCAGGGCTTCGGCCGCGACGAGATGGTGATCTATGCCGGCTCCGTCACGACGCAGCAGGGCGGGCGAAGAGTCATTCTTCTCAATGCGCAGCTGCAGCCTATCGCCTCGACGAAATCCATCTTAAAAAGTCAGATGGGCGTGATCACGGTTGTACTGGTGCTGCTTTCGCTGGGAATCTCCCAGTTTTTATCGCGCCAGCTGGTGAAGCCTGTCCGCAGCATTACGAAAAAGGCGCAGCGGCTGGCGGACGGCGACTACAGCGCGGATTACACCGGCGACGGCTTCGACGAGCTGGAGGAGCTGGCAAGCACGCTGAATTTTTCGGCGAACGGCCTTTCCCGCGTGGAAGAACTGCGCCGCGAGCTTGTTGCGAATGTTTCTCACGATCTCAAGACGCCGCTGACGATGATCCGCGCCTACGCGGAGATGATCCGCGACCTGACCGGAGACAATAAACAAAAGCGCGACGAACAGCTCGGCGTCATCATCGACGAGACGGACCGTCTTTCCGCGCTGGTCAACGACCTGATTCGTGTGTCGCGTGACGAAATGCACGAACGCGAGATGATTTTGGAGCCGTTGGACGTGCGCCGAATGGCGGAAGAGGTGATTTCCCGCTTTTCCCAGACGTGTGCGGATTACGACCTGCGATGCGAATGCCGTGAGGAATGCCGGATTCTCGCCGACCGTGCCGCTACCGAACAAGTGCTCTACAATCTGATTTCCAATGCGATCAATTACACGGGCGAGGATAAGCGCGTGACCGTTTCCATCCTCTCCGGAAAGACAGGCCTGCGCGTCGAGGTGTGCGACACGGGCCGCGGTATCCCGCAGGAACAGCTTCCCCTGATCTGGGAACGGTACTACCGCAGCAGCAACACCCATCAGCGCCCGGTTGCGGGCAGCGGTCTGGGACTGTCGATTGTGCACGGCGCGCTGGAGAAGCAGGGCTTTCCCTATGGCGTGGAAAGTGTCGTCGGCGAGGGCAGCTGCTTTTGGTTTGAAGCACCTCGAGCTCCGCAGCAGGAGGATCAGGAGCTAAAACAGCTCTCTGCGCCGCAGCAAAATATAACAGAATGTAATATCAAAGAGAAATAAAACAAAATCCCAAAAAGAAACAGCCGTCTCCATTTGAAAAACAGAGGCGGCTGTTTTGTTTTTCTCATTTTTATCTGTCCCAAGAAATTTTTACGGAAAGATTTTACCGGCCCGACAGATCCGAAAAAAGTCTGCGTTTACACTTGTTTGATCCGCATGGGACGATGATGGCATTTCCGCCGTCGAAATCTGCCGATTCTTTTTGTACGGCGGGGATTCTACGCTTGATTCACTCTGTGGAGATTGACTGCCCGCGGCGCCCGACAGGATCCCTCGCCTCCCTGCGGATCACCGCCGGCGAAACGGCTTTGCAAAAAACGGGCGGCGTAAGAAAATTTCGCAGGTGCGGCGGGGCCGTTTTTGAAACCTGCGGCGACGGTGGAGACACATAAGGAGTTTTAAAAAGGAGAACCCTTTGCATTGTTTTTTAGGAAGAGGGATTTCCAAGCGGTCTTTGCGGTACTCTGTGATAAAAAGCACCGCGATCTCCTCCGGCCGTGGAGCGGGGCGAGAGGGGTTCTCCGCCCACAGGGCGCGGCGAATTGGATTCTACGCTATTCTTTGAAAAAATACCGTGAGAAAAACACCGCGATTTCCTCCGGCTGTGGAGTGGAACGAAAGAGTTTTCCCGCTTGCGGTACCCAAAGCCGACGGGCGCTCCTGCTCGTCGCTGTCGGCTTTGACCGCGGCGCTCTCAGTTACGCCGCTTTTTCCGCCGCAGGCGGCGCGGCGATACTTCGTCCGCTTGTGGTGCCCGAAAAAACCTTCGCGCTGTTCGCT
>CAKQGD010000037.1 GCA_934232845.1 uncultured Oscillospiraceae bacterium | reverse complement strand
GAATGCGCGCTTCGCTCACCGAGATCGACGCGATCTGGTTGATCGGCGTGGGAACATCATAATAAGAAACGACAACTTTGTCGAGAATCGCAGGATTCGCGCGGCCTGCGCGGATTCCGGCATAATCTTTTTGAAGAACCGCAAGGGTCTTCGTCATTTTTTCCTCATAGGGTTTTACAAAATCACTCATGGCTGTTTTCCTCCTTTAAAATCGTACCGACGGTTTCACCGGAAACGGCGCGCACAATATTGTGCGGATCAGACAGAGAAAAAATCAAAACCGGCATCTTGGTGTCGCGGCAGAGAGATGCTGCCGTCGAATCGATGACCGCAAGTTCGTGGGACAGAATCTGGGAAAAAGAAATTGTATCAAAGCGTTTTGCATCGGGATTGCGGCGAGGGTCGCTGTCATATACCCCGTCCACCATTTTTGCCATCAGGATCACGTCGGCGTTGATCTCTGCCGCACGCAGCGCCGCCGCGGTATCCGTCGAAAAATAGGGGTTGCCGGTACCGCAGCCGAAGATTACGACACGGCCTTTTTCCAGATGACGCACCGCTTTGTTGCGGATGTACGGCTCAGCGATTGCCTGCATCTCAAGAGCGGTCTGCACGCGTACCCTAACACCGAGAGATTCGAGCGCATCCGCCAGCGCAAGCGCGTTCATTGTGGTGGCCAGCATCCCGATGTGGTCGGCACGGGTACGTTCCATTTCTCCGCTGCTGCGGCCCCGCCAGAAGTTTCCTCCGCCGACGACAACCGCAACCTCAACGCCAAGTTCGGTGCATTCGCGGATGCTGCGGCAGATCTCCAGCACGGTATCGTAATCAATGCCGAAATGCTGCCTGCCCGCCATGGCTTCACCGCTGAGCTTTAAAAGGATTCGTTTATAGTGTAAATCCATTCCATCCATCCCATTCATTTTTGAGTATTCTGTTCTCTATTTTACATGAAACCTCCTTTTCTGTAAAGTGCTTTGGCGGGATTTGAGAAAAAGCGTTCCGAAGAGTTTGTACTTTTTTCATTTTTTAAGAAAGGCTGTTTTAAGCCGCTGCAGCACTCAAAATGACCCGTTAAACAGGCGATTTGCTCCAAGCCCTGAAAGGGTACAGCCGCTTAAGACACATTGAAAGATCTGCTTTTTGGCAGATCTCTTTTCTTCGGTATTTTAGTGTAATATGTATGGCACCGGCTTCTCCGCTTCGTATGTGATACACTTTGCATGTCGTCCACGAAAGAAATTTTTATTCGATCAGCAGAACCGGCGGCGTATTTTCGATGAAGCTGAAAGAGCATCCTCCGATTTACCGAAGGATGCTCTTTTGAAAAAAAATAAAATCCACTCGTCTATGAGGCGACACCCCTATCCGTTTAAGATTTCTTCATACAAAGCAGCGGCTCATTCGTTTTCCAGATAGCTTTTCAGTTCCGGGCATGCACCTGTTCCCGTCAGAAGAGAAGCGGGCCCTGCCTGCAGGATCGTTTTTTTCGAGAAAAAAGCGCAGCGGTCGGCGATCCGCCGTCCCTGTGCAATATTGTGCGTGACAATCACAATTGTCATATGTCCGCGCAGTTCCGTCAGCAGCTTTTCGATCTGAAAAACCGCGACCGGATCGAGTGCCGAGGTGGGCTCATCGAGCAAAAGAACTTGAGGCTCGACCGCCAACGCTCTGGCAATACAGAGACGCTGGCGCTGTCCGCCGGAAAGGCGGTCTGCCGGTTCGTGCAGGCGGTTTTCCACCTCTTTGAGCAGGGCGGCTTTTTTCAGGGCAAACTTCACCCTTTGATCCAGCCTGACGCGGGAAAGCCTCTCATGCAGCCGCACACCATACGCGACATTGTCAAAGATGCTGCCCGGAAAAAGCGCCGGAGTCTGAAAAACCATTCCCACGCGGCGGCGAAGCGCAGGAAGGTCGACCGAATCAGAGAGAAGTTCCTCTCCCTCCAGCCGGACAGATCCCCGCGTCTCTGCGCCCTCCTCGTCGATCAGGCGATTCAGGCATTTCAGAAAGGTGGATTTTCCGCAGCCGGAGGGACCGACCAAGGCCGTAACGGCATTTTCCGGAATGGAAACGTTGACACCGCGCAGCACCTCATTTTTTCCGTAAAAGACGCAAAGATCCCGAACGATTATTTTTTCCCGCATCGCGCGCCCCCCTTCGCAAAAAAATCCAATGTCAGAATCAACAGCAGAAGCACCACTCCCGCGGAAAAAGCGAGATCGTTTTCTCCCTCCAGAATACTTTGGTACATTCCAACCGTCAGCGTCGCACCCGAACGAAAAAAATGACGCAGCAGTCCTTCGCGGGGCAGCGTTTCCCCCACTCCGGACGTCAGCACCAATGCCGCGGATTCCGCCGCAACGCGCGAAGCCGCAAGCAAAACCGCACTCCCGATTCCCTTTGCCGCCGAGGGAAGCAGTACCGTAAAAACCGCCCTGCCCTCAGGCGCTCCCAGAGCCAGCGCACCCGTCAAAAGCCCTTGCGGTGCGCCGGTCAGCGCCACACGCATCAGGAATATCGTCGTCGGCAGAACGAGAAGAGCCGCCGTCAGCGCACCGGACAGCAAAGAATACCGAAGAGAACACAATCCGCCGAAAATCAAATAGCCAAACAGCCCGTAAACCGCCGACGGCACGCCCGCAAGCGCCCCCGCCGCCCGCAGAAAAACCATCCGCAGCCGTCTGCGGCGGGTTCGCAGGGTCCAGACCGCACACAGCAGCGCGGCGGGAACGGCGAAAAAAACCGCGGCCGCCGTCAGAAGTGCCGTATTGATCACCTGAGGAAGGAGACCCGGTGTTCCCGTCAGCGCATGCGGCGCTGAAAAAAGCAGCCGTAACGACAGCCCCGGCAATCCCCGCCGCAGCGTCTCTCCGATTAAAAAGATTTCCAGAGACAAAAAAAGAACCGCGCATGCCAATAAAGCGGCACCCCTGGCGAAAGCAAAAAGCCGTCTCATGCGCGCCTCTCCCCTCCGATGGGAAGAAGCGCCGTAAAGATTAAAAGAAAAAGCCCGATTGCAAACAGCGCGCTTCTGTGTTCTCCCGACGCATATCCCATTTCCAGCACAACGGTTCCTGCGAGCGTCCGCGTTCCCGAAAACAGAGAAGGAAAGCGAACCGTACTGCCCGAAACAAGCAGAACCGCGGTCGCCTCGCCCACAGCCCGGCAAAACGCCGTCTGAAAAGCTATGCGCCGCTGCGCCTTCACAGCAGGAAACATGCAGCCGAACACCGTCTGTGTCTTTGTCGCACCGAGCGCTTCCGATGCGCGCAAAAGTCCCGGATCCATTGCATGAAACGCATCCGAACAGGCGATCACCAAAGAGGGCATCAGCATAGCGGAAAGAACCACCACCGCCGCAAACAGACAGGCGCCGCCGGAACGGGCCGATGCAGGGATCTGCGCTGCGATCTGCGGCACAACGCAGGTCATTCCGATCAGCCCATACAAAACGGATGGAAGCCCCGCAAGCAGCGACGCGCCGCGCAGAAAAAAATCTGCCGCTCTCCGGCAGCAGAACATATGCAGAAAAGCGGCGGCTCCGGCCGCCGCGGGCGCTGCAAAAGCCGCCGCCCCGAGAGAGGTGCAGAGAGTGGAAAGCAGCATGAAAAAAATACCGAATTTTTCGTTTTCCGGTCTCCATTCGCTTTGCAGCAAAAGACCCAAAAGCCCCGTTTTTCGAATTACGGGCAGAGAACAAAGAAAAAGCCACGCCGTCAAAAACAGAAACAGAAGCAAACAGCAGGATGCCGCTGCACCCAAAGAAATATGGTAAAGCGTTTCTCCCCCTCTCTGTTTTCTCACCGATATCCCTCCTGTGCTTTCACCGACTTTAAAACTCTCTCTCAAAAAACTCAGAGCCGTCGTTTTAAAACCATATAAAAACTGCCTTTTTCTAATAGATCATTTTATTCTGTAAAAAAGCCTGCGCTTTTCAGCAAAGCCGCGCCGTCTTTTTGCGCATAAGAAAGAAATCGGCAAAGCTTCTCATCAAAATCTCCCGCACGGCGGCACAGCAAAAACGGTCTTGTCAGCGGGTAGGAACCGTCACGGACGGCTTCCTCCGTCGGTAAAATTTCATCCACGGAAAGAAGACGCACGCTGCCGTCGGCGTATGCCGCAGACAGATAACCGATTGCGCCGGGACAGCCCGCCACAGCGGTGCGTACAATCCCCGTCTCTCCCAGCTCTTGACTGTAGACGGGCGTTTTAATGCCGAGAGCAGACTCAAAGGCGCTGCGTGTCCCGGAGCCGGACTCTCTGCCGATTGCAGCAATGGGCCCGCTGTCTCCGCCCAGCTCGCTCCAATCGGTTATTTCTCCCTCATAAACCGCACGAAGCTGCTCACGGCTCAGCTTTTGAATAGAATTGGACGGATGCACCGCGACGCCGATGGCATCGGACGCGAGAAGAAACGCCTCGATTCCCTCATCTTCCTCTCCAAGCGCTCTGGAGCAAGCGGCAAGATCGGCGCGTCCCTCTTTCAAAGCGGTCAGTCCGAGCTGTGTTCCGCCCAGCTGCACTTCGACTTCCCACGGACTACCTTCGGCAAGAATACGCATCGCACGCCCCATGCAGGAGGAACCGACAATCAAAAGCGGCTTTTCCCTAAGGCAGCCCGCCAGCAGAACGACCGCAAGGAAAAGATATCCTGCCTTTTTTCTCATCGCCCTCCCCCTTCTTCTGTTATCCTATTCGTAAAAGCATAAAAAAAGAAGTCCCAAAACACTTTGCCCATCCGCAAAAAGCGGCTTTGTATCCCGCGATATCAAGATGCATCAAAAGTGCAGACACAGCCCACCGCTCATCTGCTTTAAAAGCAAAGAAAAACAAGTTCTGAAACTACCGTTTCAAAGGCTGGGCCGCATTTAAAAAGCGCCGCAAAACAGCCTTTATTTTGAAAGGCCAGAAAGAAGCTATTTCCTCCTCTGCGCTATCTCACGATCCATTTTTCGCGCAAACAATTCAAAAAAACGATTTCCCTCCATGCCGTATAAATCAAAGTGGGTGCAAAAAATAAAAACAGGCTTTAGAAATCTCATTCTAAAGCCTGTTTTTTGGTGGAGATGAGGGGGATCGAACCCCTTACCTCTTGAATGCCATTCAAGCGCTCTCCCAAGTGAGCTACACCCCCACGGCGAAAGTTATCTTAACATACTTTTACAAAAGATGCAAGTCTTTTTTCGGCTTTTCTTAAAAAATTTAAAAACTTGTTTTCTCTTGTATCGGGGGTGAGTTTCGATTATACTAAAAAACAGTCGCTTTTTTGTGAAATGCGCCGATTCTTTTCGTGTTCGAGCGCAAGCAAGCTTTTTTTCTCCTGCGCAGACAGAAAAGCCGCGGATACCGCATTTTCCAAAAGTTTTTTTGTCTCGTCCGCCCGCAGAGAGAATTTTTCCCGAAGCAGTTCATGCTCCCTTGCAGCCGTAGTCGCGGATACCGTACGGTTGTCGGTGTTGATTGTGACCGGAACACCTGCCGCTAAGAAAACGCAAAGCGGAAATTGTTCCGGAGAAGCGACTGCATGCGTCTGCAGATTGCTGCTGTAGCACAGCTCTAACGGAATCTGTCGACGCGAAAGTTCCTCAATCAAATAAGGGTCCTGCGCCGCGCGCACCCCGTGTCCGATTCGCGCAGCGCCGAAAGACAGCGCCGCGCGCACGCTCTCCGGCCCCGCCGCTTCGCCGGCATGAATCGTAAACGGTATCTCCATCCGTCTTGCGTATGCAAATAATTCTCTGTACTGCTCTGTGGGGAAAAGAGCCTCTGCGCCTGCCAGATCTGCCGCTGCGACACCCCGCCCGAGATAAGCCGCCGCAAGGCGAAGCGTCTCGATATTCTGCGGTTCGTTCTTTGTTCCGCGCATACAGCAGAGAATCAGCCGGCCAAACAGACCCGAGCTGCGCAGGCCATCGAGCGCTGCGTCTACAATTTCTTCCTGACAGGCTCCGCCGTTTGTATGAAGCTGCGGCGCAAAGCGGATCTCCGCATAAGAGGTTCCCTCTGCTTTCAGCTGTCCGCAGAGATCGTGCATTGCGGCAGAAACCGCATCCGGTTTCTGCAGAACGAGCAACGGCAGACGAAAACATTCGAGATATTCCGTCAGACTTCTGCATTCCTTCGGAACCCTCAGAAAAGAAGTAAGCTCTTCTTTTGACTCTGTGGGAAGAGCAATTCCCTGCTCCCGTGCAAGACGGTATATTGTATCTGGGGGCAGCGAGCCGTCAAAATGAAGATGAAGATCAATCATCAAGGCATAGACATTCCTTTCTGTCAGAAATTTTCTTTCCATACTTTTCAGATCTGCGTTTTGATGTGTTGGGCATTAAAATTGTTTTTATAATAAGACGAAAAATCGGAGGTTTTCTTATGAAGCAGGCATCCGCCGCACAGCGTTCTGCCGTTTCTTACTGCAGCCGTATTCTAACCGCCTCTGCCGGCCTGTTTGTCTATGCCGCAGGTATCTGGATGACCCTGCAGGCGGACATCGGACTTTCTCCCTGGGACGCACTGACAATGGGACTGGCGGGCCGCTTTCACGTCAGCTTTGGCGTCATATCGATTCTGACGTCCTTTGTTGTGCTGACCGCAGATCTGCTTCTGCACGAAAGCATCGGCCTCGGAACGGTTCTGGATGCGTTTTTAATCGGAATTTTCATTGATCTGTTTCATCTGTCCGGACTGTCGCTTCCTCCGTGCGGCTTTCTGCCTCGCGTTCTGTTTCTGACCGCAGGACTGTTTGTGATGTGTTTCGGGGAATATCTCTATATGCGTCCCGGGCTTGGATGCGGTCCCCGAGACGCACTCGTCGTCGGACTCGGACGCCGTCTGCCGCGCGTTCCGATCGGCGCGGTAAACGCCGCCGTTCTCCTCTGTGTGCTTCTGCTCGCTTGGATTGCCGGCGGTTCCATCGGAATCGGTACTCTGATCTCCGCGGCCGGAACCGGAGTCGCTGCTCAGATCGTATTTTTCGCTGTACGATTCGAGCCGCGCAGCATTCTGCACGAGGATCTGCTTCAAAGCTTGCGCTTCCTCTTTTGAAAGAATACCTGACGCCGCCGCAAAGCACTGCCGGGTCGTTTCCGCATCACAAAACACATATGGTGTTTTCGCGAAAGACACCGCGGACAAATCTCCGTTTTTTGATAAAAGCTCCAGCTTTTCCCGTCGTGTCAGAGATTTCACCGCAGCTTCAAGGCGAAGCGCCGCGCTTTTGTCCGGCAGCAGCCACATGCCGCACAGCGACGCCGCCCCGCGGGAACGCGTATATTTTGCACAGGCACGCCCACCGGCGAGATGCTCGCGCAAACGGCGGCAGATATCCGCCGCAATTCCAGTGTAAAGAGAATTATCTTTACACTGGAGAATGTAAACGTAATACATTAGATTTCCCTCACATCTTTTATCTTATTTCCTTTTCCGTTGGTTTGCAAGTGCCCAAAACAAATATAAGGAGGAATTTCCCGGTGAAAAAACTTGTGATCGGCATTCTCGCACATGTAGATGCAGGAAAGACCACCCTTTCGGAAGCCCTTCTTGTGCGTTCCGGTGTTTTGCGCACAGCAGGCCGCGTCGATCATGGAAACGCTTTTTTGGATACGGATGCGCTGGAACGTACCCGTGGAATCACCATTTTTTCCAAACAAGCGATTTTTTCAACAAAAGCACTCTCTGCCACACTGATTGACACACCCGGACACACGGATTTTTCAGCCGAGATGGAGCGGGCGCTTCGGGTGCTTGACTGCGCAATTCTTTTAGTCAGCGCGGCAGATGGGATTCAGGCCCATACCGAAACGCTTTGGCATCTTTTGCGGCGAAGTAAAATTCCGACTTTTCTCTTTATCAATAAGACGGATCTCCCCGGTTTTGACGAAACGCAGCGAATGGAGGAGGTTCGCCGGGCATTCGGAGAAAGGTGCGTGGATTTTACAAACGCGAATACGCCAAAGACACGTGCGGAAGCCGCGGCCGCCTGCGACGAACTGCTGCTGGAGCGCTATCTGGAGACGGATTTTCTCTCCGACGAAGAGCTGCAAAAGGCCGTCGCACAAGAGAGATTGTTTCCCTGCTATTTTGGCTCCGCCCTGAGGATGACCGGAATAGATGAACTGCTGCGCGGATTGGAGGATTATGCACCCTCGCCCGTTTTCGACGAGGATTTTTCCGCGCGGGCTTACCGTGTCTCTTACGACTCTCAGGGAAACCGCATGACCTATCTGAAGATTACCGGAGGAACGCTCGCCGTCCGCGATCCTGTCACATATTTTCCGCATCCGAACTCAGAAGAATCCGTCACCGAAAAAGTCACGCAGCTTCGTTTGTATTCCGGCGCCAAATACGAAGCCGTTCCCGCTGTACAGGCGGGAGACGTCTGTGCCGTTCTGGGGCTCGGCTCAACCTATCCCGGACAAGGCCTCGGGAAAAAAGCAAAAGCGTTTTCTCCTCTTTTAGAGCCGGTGATGAGCTATCGGATTCTTCCTCCTGAGGACTGCGATCCCCGCGTGCTGCTGCAAAAGCTGCGGCGTCTGGAAGAAGAGAATCCACAGCTTCATCTTTGTTGGGATGACGCCCTGCGCGAAATACGCGCCCAGTTCATGGGTGAAATTGAGATTGAAATATTTCGCCGCCGGGTAGAAGAGCTTACGGGCGTCTGTGTCACGGTCGATACCGGTCGGATTCTGTACCGCGAAACGATCGCCGCTCCCGTCGAAGGCGTGGGCCACTATGAGCCGCTGCGCCACTATGCGGAGGTTCATCTGCTGCTCGAGCCCCTGCCCAGAGGAAGCGGACTGGAATCCGCCTCCTTCTGCAGCGAGGACGTGCTCAGCCGAAACTGGCAGCGCCTGGTTCGAACGCATCTTGAGGAAAGAACGCACCGCGGCGTACTGACGGGATCCCCCATCACAGACCTGCGCATCACACTGACCGCAGGGCGCGCACACCCCAAACACACCGAGGGCGGCGATTTTCGGCAGGCCACCTACCGTGCCGTGCGGCAGGCCCTAATGAAGGCACAGAGCATTCTGCTCGAGCCGGTTGAAGCATTTCGTCTGGAAGTTCCGTTTGAACAAACGGGCAGAGCGATTACAGATCTGCACGCAATGGGCGCATCTTTTTCTCAGCCGGAAGAATCAAACGGAAAAATGCTGCTGCGCGGACGCGCTCCCCTGTCTGCTCTGCGCGCCTATGCGCAGGAAGTGACGGCTTATACACACGGAAAGGGACGGCTCTTCTGCGAGCCGGACGGATACGAGCCCTGCCAAAACGCAAAGCATGTGATTGATGAGATCGGCTACGATCCTCTGCGCGACCCGGAACACACACCGGATTCCGTCTTTTGTTCACATGGAGCCGGCACGGTAATTCCTTGGAATCAGGTTGAGCAGTATATGCATTTGGAAGGCCATTCGATCTCTGAAAAGGAAACCACGGGCCGAGAGTTTTCTCTGCGCAGCGGGCCTCTCAGTTTAGACGACCGCGAACTGCAGGCAATTTTTGCACGGGAATTTGCTCCTCCCCGCACCGCTTGGACTCCTTCCTCTACTATAAAGCCTCTTAACTTTACACCTACTCCACCGCCGCGCAAACAATTTCTGATCGTCGACGGCTATAATGTTGTCTTTACATGGGAAGAATTGCGCACGTTGGCAAGAGATGATCTGGATGCCGCACGAAAACGTCTTCTGGATCTTCTCGTCAGCTACAGCAGCTACCGCCGCTGTAACACGGCCGTCATTTTTGACGCCTACCGCGTCAGCGGTCATAAAGGCGTCAGCAGCGAATACCACGGCATTCACGTTCTTTACACCCGCGAAGGAGAAACCGGAGACCTATATATCGAACGTCTTGTCGGTGAGATCGGTAAAAATGATTCCGTGCGGGTAGTAACATCGGATTCTCTGATTCAGCTTTCTGCACTGCGCAGCGGCGTACTGCGGATGTCCGCCCGGGAGCTGTACGAGGATGTTATTTCCGTACAGGAACAGATCCATGAAAAAATCCGCGAGCTTGACCATAAGGGCCGCCTGACAAAACCGCAGCCTTTTTCTCCTCTTCTGAAAGAGGATCTCCCTTAAATGACCGCCTGAACAAAATAAAACGATCCGTCTTGAAATTTTTCTCGTACGGATCGTTTCTTTTTATAAAGCAAATTTTTGACGGTATTCTTCGTAGTAACGGTCGAAGCTGTCGTTTTTCATTTCTTTCAGACTCAGCTGATACTCATGCGTATCAAACGTATCCGATTCCAGCTCGATCATCGCAAGTGCAATATTGGAACAATGGTCCGCCACTCTTTCGCAATTGGTCAGCAGATCATTAAACACAAAACCCTGATTCAGCGTACAGACGCCCTCTTTGATACGATCAATATGATGCAGCTTCATCTCATTGCACAGAGTATCCACAAGCTCCTCAAACGGCTCCACCCGATACGCGCGCTCTAAATCGCTTTCGACAAAGCTGTCCACAGCGGTAGCGGTAATCTCTACAATTGCGTGAAGTAAAACGGAAAGCTCATGCTGCGCCTCCAAGGAAAATGCGATCTTTTTCTCATGGATTTCTTTCGCAGCTTCTGCAATATTGACCGCATGGTCACTGATTCTCTCAAAATCACCGATTGTATGCAAAAACTTTGAGACGTCTCCCGTTTGCTTCGGCGTCAGTTCTCTTGCTGTAATTTTGACAAGATAACTGCCGACCTTATCCTCATACCGATCGATCAGCTCTTCCATACTCATAACGGAGGAAAAAGCTTCGTCACTGTATTCTCTCATCAAAAGAAACGCCGCCAGAAGATTCTTCTGTGCCTGCCGCGCCATCGCATTCACGGCGCTTCGGCTCTGCTCAATTGCCAGCGCCGGATGGTTGAGAAAACGTTCTTCCAGACGATCGATCTCCGTAGCAGACTGTAAGGCTGAAGAATCTTCCGTAAACAAAGCGCAAACCTGTTTTTCAAGAAGCCCTAAAAACGGGGTCAGCAAAAGTACCGTCGCCAATCTGAACAATGTATTCAGCAGGGCGATGCTGACTGTGGTCATCGTCATGGAAAGAAAGGAGAAGTGAACAAAAATATTGATTAAATAAAACAGACTGCCCCACACGGCGACGCCAAGTGTGTTAATCAAAAGATAAGCAAACGCCGTACGCTTTCCGTTGACATTGGCGCCAAGTGCAGAAAGCAGAACCGGAACGGCGGCCCCAATGCCGATTCCCAGAATGATGGGAAATGCAACAGCAAAGTCAATTGCGCCGGTCATCGCCAAAGCCTGCAGAATACCGACCGCAGCCGAAGCACTCTGCAAAATGCAGGTGAATAAAGCCCCGACTAAAATGCCGAGAAAAGGATTGGAAAAACGCGTTAGAAGACCTACGAACACTTCGCTTTCCCGAAGAGGAAGCACCGCCGTGCTCATTGCCTGCATTCCAAACATCAAAACCGCAAAGCCAAGCAGAATACTTCCGACGTGGTTTTTCGTCTGGTTTCTGCAGAACATATGCAGAACGATTCCTATCACGGCAACCACACCCGTCAGTGTAGAGGTAGAAAGAAGAGAAACCCAGCCCGAACCGCCGACGTCGGAAAGACAAAGAATCCAGCCTGTTATGCTTGTCCCCAAAATAGCGCCGAGAATGATGCCAATCGCCTGACGCACCTTCATCATGCCGGAGTTGACAAAGCCCACCACCATCACAGAGGTGGCGGAAGAAGACTGAATCACCGCCGTTACCCCCGTACCGAGAAGCACACCTTTGATGGGATTGCTGGTCAGCTTATACAGAACAAGCTCTAAACGACTTCCAGCTACTTTTTTTAGGCCGTCCCCCATCAGAGACATTCCAAATAAAAACAGTGCGACTCCGCCGAGCAGGGAAATCACATTGGAGATACCCAGAACGTTCACTCTCCCTTTTATATGGTAACCCTCGGCAAAGGCGAAAATGCCCGTACCAAGGGTCGTCTTTTTTCATAGAAGAATTTACTATTCTGTTTTATTATATCAGATTTCAGGATGAGAAAAGCACATTTTACACAAAAAAAATCGAAAAACGTCAAATTCCACTTTTCATACAAGAATTCAGAAAGGCCCTCAACTTTATTCTGTCTACTATGCAGAACACTTTTCTCTTTCCTGCTTCACTTCATCAAAAAGAAAGTATGCCAAGATGCTCCAGCAGAATTTTGCTTCCGATCAAAATTAAAATAACGCCGCCTGCCATTTCCGCACGTCTGCGGCAGCGGCCGCCAAGACGGCTGCCCGCATAGTACCCCGCCGCCGATAAAACAAATGTTGCTGCGCCGATAAAACAAACGGCCGGAAGAATCGAAACCTTCAAAAAGGCAAATGTCACTCCAACCGCCAGCGCGTCGATGCTGGTAGCAACGGCAAGCGCTGCCATAATGCGCGGAGCAAGGGAGGCATCCTCTTCTTCTTTATCGGAAAATCCTTCGCGTATCATGCCGCCGCCGATCAGCAGCAGCAAAATAAAAGCGATCCAATGATCTATCGTGGTAATGTACTGTGCAAATTGAGAGCCCAGAATCCACCCGATGAGCGGCATCAGAGCCTGAAATCCGCCAAACCATGCGCCCACTGCCGCAGCACCGTTTAAATTGCCGCGGCCCGCCGCAAGACCCTTGCACACAGAAACCGCAAACGCATCCATGGAAAGGCCGATCGCCAATAAAAAAAGTTCGGACATGCGCATATTTTTTCTCTCCTTATAAAAGCAGAATTTGTCTGACCGCCAAAAGCACAGAATCTTTCGCAGATCCGTCCGAATATATCCGAAGCATTCTCCTCTGAAAACGCACGAATAAAAGAGCGAAACACAACACAAAATGGACGCGTTCCCGTCTCCATCGAAGCGGGACCGCGTCCAAAAACGAACTGCGGTCTGTTATTTGTAAGATTTTCCCGTCTTTACCGCTTTTGAGTCATTATAGTATACTGCAAAACCGGCTGCAAGAACGAATCACAGGCCGTTTATTTCTGAAAAATTGATACTTTTTCCATACGATCGAAGGCTTCTTTCATTTTTTCCTCTTTCAGTGTACAGGCAAACCGCAAAAAGCCTTCTCCGCAGCGTCCAAAGCCGATGCCCGGAATCGTCAGAACATGCGCTTCTTTTAAAAGCGTGTGGCAGACCTCCATAGACGTGAGACCCGTCTCTCGGATATCTGCAAACAGATAAAATGTCCCTCCGGGAGGCGTCAGAACCCGCATATGAGGGATCGCGTTGATCCGCTTTGCCGCATAATTCAAACGGCGGCGATATTCCTCTGCAATGGGAGGGCAAATCGTACGACGGTTTTTCAGCGCATAAATGCCCGCGCGCTGGGAAATTGTCGGCGCGGAGTAAACGACGCTCTCATTAATCAAAGAGATCGCACGAATGATGTAGTCCGGCGCTACGATACTGCCAAGTCGCCAGCCCGTCATTAAAAAGTTTTTAGAAAAGCTGTTGATGGTGATCGTACGTTCGCGCATTCCATCAAGCGTCATAATCGGAAGAAACGGCTCTTGATAGCTGAAGATTGTATAAATATCATCCGCCACCACAATCAGATCGTGTTTTTTTGCGATCGCGGCAATTTCCTCCAAGCTTCTGCGGGAGAGGCAGTTTCCCGTCGGGTTGCAGGGTGTATTGACAATGATCGCACGGGTACGGTCCGTCACACAGCTTTCAAGACGTTTTGCATTTACCTGAAATCCCTCTTCAAACAGAGTATCGCATTCCACCGTTATGCCGCGCGAAAGCTTAATCTGCTCGGCATAAGACGTGAAATACGGTGCAAGTACAATGACCTCGTCTCCGTCGTTGAGAATCGCCTCCATCACAAGGTGCATCGCTACATTTGCGCTTGCAGAGACAAATACCTCGGAATCCTCTACCGTAACGCCGAAATCCTCTTTATAGTACCGGGCTATTTCTGCTCGCAGCTCCGGCATGCCTCTGGGATCCGTATAGTGCGTATACCCCGCAAGCGCATCCGCAAAAGCCGCCCGCGTAATTCCCTCATCATTATTCAAGTCAGGATCTCCAATGCCAAAATTCAAAAGATCATCATAGGCGCCGGCCAAAGCCGCCACTTCGCTCAGGGCGGTCCCGTTATTTTCCTGATATCGCATAGAAAGATATGGATGTCGCATTGGCAGTCCCTCATTTCGTCATATTGTACACAAACGTCGTCTTGGTTTTATGCGTTTATGATAAAGAAAGTCTACAACATTCCGCCTTTTCTGTCAAGACTTTCCCAATAAAAAGGGAAAAAGCCGCTTTCTTTAAGCGGCTTTTTCTCTCAGATTGAGAAGAAAGGAAACATATGAAGAAGAGTGATAAACAGATCAGACACTGGCTGATTCGCTCTTTTTTCGGCTGGAAATACGCTGGAAAAGAAGAACGATCACAAAGATGCCGATACCGGCAATATCGGTCAAAAGTCCGCTGTCGATCAGCAGGTAAGCACCGATGAAGGAAACAATCCGAAGAATCGGATTGACCTTTCCATAGAGGTAGCCTTCCGTCGCAGTTGCGATCAAAAATACGCCGATGCAAGCGGTTGCCATGACACGCAGACCGATCAGAAATGTAACGTCCTCCAACATCAGCTGCTGGTTATAGACGAACATAAACGGCACAATAAATCCCGCAAGTGCCAGTTTGACAGAAGCAAAGCCTGTTTTCATCGGATCGCCGCCGGAAAGTCCCGCTGCCGCGAATGCCGCGAGCGCGACAGGCGGAGTGAGGTTTGCAAACATTGCAAAGTAGAAGCAGAACATGTGCGCCGCCATCGCGGGGATACCGAGCTTAACAAGAGCTGGCGCCGCAATCGTCGCAGTAATGAGGTACGACGGGATACTCGGCAGTCCCATACCGAGAATCATACAGGTGATCATTGTAAACAGCAGAGTCAGGAACAAGCTGTTCTGTCCGATGCTGACAATCGTGCTGGCAACGTTAAGCGCAAAGCCTGTCAGTCCGCAGACGCCGACGATGATGCCGACGCAGGCGCAGGCAGCCGCCACGGAAATCGTGGATTTGGCGCCCGCCACAAAAGCGTCGCAGATATCGCGCAGATTCATACGGCTGATCGGAAGAATCTCCGCAATCACAATGGTAAGCATGATCGTCCAGAAGGCAGAGAAAAGAACCGTCTTTCCACTGAAGAAAAGCATATACAGGAGGAAAGCAATCGGAAAAATCAGATGACCGCGCTGACGCATAACCGTGCCGATCTTGGGAAGCTGATCCTTCGGCATACCCAGCAAGCCGTCTTTGCAGGCGCGCATATGCACCTGAATGATAATGCCCAGATAGTAAATCAAAGCGGGAATTACCGCAGCTTTGACGACTACTCCATACTGTACGCCCAGAGTTTCGGCCATGACGAACGCAGCCGCGCCCATGATCGGCGGAAGAAGCTGTCCGCCGACGGAAGCAGTCGCCTCGACTGCGCCGGCAAACTCTTTGGAATAACCGGTCTTTTTCATCAGAGGGATCGTAAATGTGCCGGTTGTAACGACGTTGGCAATCGCCGAGCCGTTGATGCTGCCCAAAAAGCCGGAAGCCAGAACGGCCACCTTGGCCGGGCCGCCCTTGGTATGGCCCGCCAAAGCGGAGGCCGCGTCATTAAAGAACTGGCCCATACCGCACTTGTTCATTACCTCTCCGAAAATAATAAACAGCACGATATATGTCGCCGAAACCTTGACGGAGGAACCGTAGATACCGTAAATATCCGTCGTCAGATACGTGATGATCTTGCTCCATGAATAGCCGCGGTGCATGAACACACCCGGGAAGCTGCGTCCGAAAACACCGTAAATGAGGAAAATAATGCTCAAAATCGGCAAAGCCGGTCCGCAGATGCGGCGGGCAATCTCAAGCACAAGCACCACAAGAATCGTACCCATCACAATATCAAGCGTGCTGGCCTTAAAACCGGTCGAAACAAAGGTAGGATATCTGACAAAAACATAGACCGGCATCACTGCCGACAATGCGATAAAAATCCAGTCATACCACGCGACGGATTTTCTGCTGGAGTGCTTGAATGCGGGATACATCAAAAAGCCCATGATAAGCATTGCACCGACGTGAATCGCATGATGCTTAAGATTGACCATCATCAGATAACGAATGTTGGACGCATACGCCAGATGATACAATGTAAACAGCAAGCCTGCCGCGTAAAGGACCTTGCCTAAAACAGAATCGCCGAACACGCGGGTACGGGATTCTTTTTCATATTTTTCAAGGACTTCCTTTCCCTTTTCTTCGGAAACGGTTTCTTCTGCCGGAAAGTCCTGCTTTTTTTCTAATTCAGCCATTGAAAGAGCAGCCCCCTTTTCGTTTGGATTTTTGCCTGTACAAAACTATGGTTCGGAATCGTATCGAAAGAAAGAATTACGCTGCCGTCAACAGTAAGCGTTTTCATATTCGTCTGAGAAGTGATCCACCGAAACTCAGGGAACAGGCTGCCGATGTTCTCCATGACAACCATTCCGCCTTCTACTCGGGTAGGGACATCCATCTCCGCCGGAATCCCTGCTCCGTAGCCTGCGACGGCGATCTTCTCTAAAAGAAATTCTCCGTTTTCGGTAACCGTATACGTTTCATCCCATGGAATATGCTCAAAAGAATGTGTAAGAGAGACCTCCACTTCGCTTCCCATACGTACCGGAGCACGGCAAATTGTCTCTCCCGTTTTCTGATAGGATACGGTGAGGCATTTCCACGGATAAAAAAACAGCAGAAACGCGACAAGCAAATTTACCATCGGCACAAGCACACGCCAAAACCGAAGTTTATTCATATTCACTGCCGCGCCCCCTTGTTCGGGACGGGCCCGAAGCAAAGCGCCCCGGGCCCTTTTTCCAGATCAGTTATAGCCCTTTTCCGTCCAGAATTTTGCTGCGCCGTCATGCAGCGGAATCGTGATATCGCCAACGCCCACTTCCAGATAGATGTTCTTGTTGGCGGCGTTATGAGATGCCTGAATCGTATCGATATTTTCAAAAACACCGGTCAGCATATCATACACGACGTCGTCGCTCAGTTCCTTGCTGACAAGCATGATGTTGTAAACAAAGACACCCTCGACATCTTCTTTGTTATTATAGGTATCGGCCGGAATCACCGTCTTGGAATAGAACGGGTATTTTTCGATCAGCTTGTCGCGGCCCTCGCCGTCGATCGGAACAATCACCATGTCATAGCTGGTGGCAAGCTCGGTTACGGTTGCGTTGGGAAGGCCGGACGTGACAAACACCGCGTCGCACTGTCCATTCTTCATGTTATCAATCGCTTCGCCGTAAGCGAGGTAATCGACCGTGATGTCATCATAAGAAATTCCATAAGCCTCAAGAATCATGCGGGCATTCAATTCGACGCCGGAATTCGCCGCGCCCACACCGACACGCTTGCCGATCAGGTCATTCACGCTCTTGATGCCGGTATCGGCGGTAGTAACAAGCTGCACGTAGTTCGGCCAGAGGCGCATCATTGCGCGCAGATCTTCGGCGGGTTCTTTTCCTTCATAGGCGCCGAACGCCTGATACGCCTGCATAACGGAGTCCTGCATCGCAATGGCAATCTCGGCGTCACCGTCAAGAATCAGCTGGATGTTCTCAGCGGAAGCGGCAGTTGCCTGCGCGCTGGTGGTATAGCCCCAGTCGGCCAGAGCGGTCGCAAAAGCGCCGCCGATCGGATAATAAATACCGCTGGTGGGGCCGGTGGCTACGGTGACAAAGGTGCTCTTCTTATCCGCGTCGGAAAGAAGCGTAGCGCCCTGCTCCTCCGAAGATTCAGAGGTGCCGGAATTGCCGGACTCGGCAGGCTGCGACGCTGTTCCGCCGCAGGCAGCGAGTGCCAGAATCATGCAAAGGGCCAGAGAAAGTGCAAGAAGCTTTTTCATACTGGGTTCTCCTTTCGGTCTGATTTGTTGTTTGCTGTACACGGG
>CAKQGD010000036.1 GCA_934232845.1 uncultured Oscillospiraceae bacterium | reverse complement strand
ACACTGGATTTGTCAATCGGCACTACCTTGTTGACGTCGCCAAGCTGCAGCGCCCTGAAATAGCAAAGCCATGACGCACCGGTCGCAAGCCCCGACAGTATGAGAAAGAAAAGCGTCCTTCGGCTGATCAGGGAAAGCCCGCCCTGCGCTCCGGTGAGAAAGACCATCCCCCATGCAAAGATCAGAACTACGCCGGTGCGAAGCGCCGTCGCATAGTCGGAATTTGTTTTTCGGATACCGCACTTTGCCAAAACGGCGGTCAATCCCGCGAAAAGCGCGGAAAGCAGTGCGTATAAAATATCCATCTTCCATCGTCTCTTTTTTATTGATTCTATTCCATACGGCACACAGCAAGCTCTTTTGTTTCACCAAAACTGATTTTATATCAGATCGAGATGGAATCTGCCACTCGCACCATGCCCATATCCAGCTTTTTCGTCATTGCAAGCGCCTCGGCAATGTCAAAATCCGTCACCTCTCCGTGCCGGCGAACCACAACACGGTTTTTCTTTCCCGCGGCGATCAGATCCACTGCATGGCAGCCCATGCGGCTTGCCATAACGCGATCCATCGACGTCGGAGAACCGCCTCTCTGCACATAGCCGAGCACGACATGATTCGTCTCAATATGCGTGCGCTCGCGAATTTCGGCCGCGATCTCCGGGGCATGGCCCGCCCCCTCCGCCACAACAATAATAAAATGCTGTTTGCCGTTGTTGAGAGCCTCCATCATTCTTTCGATCACATCCCGCTGCAGATCAAACGGCGTCTCCGGCACAAGCACACACAGTGCGCCGCAGGCAATGCCGGATTCCACCGCGATATAGCCGGCGTGACGTCCCATGACCTCGACCACCGAGCAGCGGTCGTGAGAGCGTGCCGTGTCGCGCACACGGTCCACCATCTGCACGACGGTATTCACCGCCGTATCAAAGCCGATCGTGTAGTCGGAAGAGGAAATATCGTTGTCAATGGTGCCCGGAATGCCAATGCAGTCGATTCCCTCTTGGGAAAGTGCAAGAGCGCCCCGATAGGTGCCGTCGCCTCCAATGGTCACAAGCACGTCGATTCCCTCTTCCCGGCAGATGTCGGCAGCAAGCTTTACATAGCGCTGCTCCATGAATTCGGGACAGCGCGAAGTATAAAGCATGGTACCGCCCTGCTGCAGAATATTGCTCACACTGCGCAGATTCAGACCTTGAATATCACGCTCCAGCAGCCCCTTATAGCCTCTCCGGACACCGACAACCCGAAATCCTCGGATAATACCGGCACGGGTCACCGCGCGGATGGCGGCATTCATGCCGGGAGCATCTCCGCCCGACGTCAGCACACCGATCGTTTTCACTGTATTTTCCTGCATCTTTTCGCACTCTCCTTTTTCGGTCCGCGTTTTTGTTTTATTGCGCTTCGCGGTAGACGACACAGCCGCCGCCCAGCGTCTTATCAAGCTCTCTCAAAAGGACCTCGTTCGCATCCACACGGATTTTGCCTTTTTCCCAAAGGTTCTCTTTTTCAAATTTAACCCAGACGGGCACAAGCGACGGCCCCTCGTCAAAGACCGCCAGCAGCTTTTTGGCCTGTTTCCACGCAGCGCAGTCCATACGAGCGGCTTTCAAATACAGAATGCCGGGTTTTCCTTTTGGAGCGACCACTCCCTGAGAACGGCGAAGCGTCGTATCACGGTCAATAAAACGGTTCTTCGGAGTCCAAGACAATAAGGGCACCGCTCTCTCAAGGCGAAGCGTGATATTGTCCTCCCGCAGGGATAAATGTCCAAAAAAAGCCACGGGCGCCGCCGGATCCGGCAAATCCTCGATCTGCGGAAGAATTTTTGGAAATACGATCACTTCCACGCTGCCGGTCAGATCCTCAAGCGTCAGATAAGCCATCGTCTCTCCTCTCTTGGTCACCGTATTGCGCCGTGCGCTGATCAGACCCGCCAGCAAAATCGGCACATCATCGTGAATTTCCTGCGTCGGCTTTTCGGCTGTTTCCTTGATCTGGGCAATGGTGACAGCCCCGATTTTTTTCATCCATGCGCGGTGCGGCAAAAGCGGATGTCCGGAGACATAAACGCCTAAAAACTCCTTTTCCATTTTCAAAAGCTGTTCGGGCTCAAACTCCTCAACCTGCGGCAGTTGGTATGACTGTACGCCGGTCTGCGGATCGTCAAAGAGATTCGTCTGGCCGGAGAGATTCGTCCGCACGGTGCGCTCCGCTTCCTCCATCGCGCCGTCAAGCCCCGCAAGCATCGCGCTGCGGGTATAACCGAAGCAATCGAGCGCACCGCACTTGATAAAACATTCAAACGTGCGGCGGCGCGATTCCGCATCGTACATCCGCGTACAGAAATCCATAAAGTCACGAAACGGTTCTTCCTCCCTGCGCTCGATCAGGCGGCTGACAACGCCGCGCCCGATATTTTTGATCGCAAGAAGTCCGAAACGAATTTTGTCTTTGTCTACCGTAAAGGACTCTTGGCTGCGAGTCACATCCGGAGGCAGAAGACCGATGCCGAGACGGCCGCACTCGTTGATATAGCCCACAACCTTATCTGTATTGTCAAGCACGCTCGTCATCAGAGCAGCCATGTACTCGCGCGGATAGTGACACTTGAGATATGCGGTCTGGTACGCAACATAGGCGTATGCGGCCGCGTGCGACTTGTTGAAAGCATAGGATGCAAACGAACTCATTTCGTCGAAAATCGCGTCGGCAATTTCCTCGGGAATACCGTTTGCCACGCAGCCGGGGCATTCGAGCGTGCCGTCCTCCCGCCGCATCCCATGGATAAAGTGATCCCGTTCCTTCTGCATAACGGAGGCTTTTTTCTTACTCATGGCACGCCGTACAAGATCGGCTCTGCCATAAGAAAATCCCGCCAGCTCACGGCAGATCTGCATGACCTGTTCCTGATATACAATGCAGCCGTACGTCACATCGAGAATGGAAGCAAGCTTTGGATGGCGGTAAGTGATTTTTGAAGGATCGTGCCGGTTTCGGATATACCGCGGAATCGACTCCATCGGGCCGGGGCGGTACAGAGAAATCACCGCAATCAGATCCTCCATATGCTCCGGCCCGAGCTGCGTCAAAACATTTCGCATGCCGCCGGATTCAAACTGAAATACACCCTCGGTCTGCCCCTTTGACATCATTGCAAATACTTCCGGATCGTCGAGAGGAATGTTCTCCGCCGAAAAATCCGGCTCGTGCTCGCGAATCATCCTTTCGCTGTCCGCAATCACCGTGAGGTTTCTGAGTCCGAGAAAATCCATCTTAAGAAGACCGAGCTCCTCAAGCGTCGTCATGGGAAACTGCGTCACGGCTGCGTCATCGCCTTTTTGCAAAGGCACATAGCTTTCCACAGGGTCCTTTGCAATTACAACGCCCGCCGCATGTACCGAGGCGTGCCGGGGCATTCCCTCGAGACTGCGCGCCATATCGATCAGATCGCGGGATTCCGGCTCTTCATCGTAAACTTTTTTAAAATCCTTCGACCCCGAGAGCGCCTTGTCAAGCGTGATGCCGAGTTCCTGCGGGACAAGTTTTGCAATACGGTCGGTCTGCTGATAGCTCATACCGAGGGTACGCCCGACATCCCGGATTGCCGCACGCGCCGCCATCGTACCGAAAGTGATAATCTGCGCAACATGGTCGGCTCCGTAGCGGCGCACGACATATTCGATGACTTCGGGGCGGCGCACATAGCAGAAATCGATATCAAAGTCCGGCATGCTGACGCGCTCCGGATTGAGGAAGCGCTCGAAAATCAGACCATAGCGGATGGGATCGATATTGGTAATGCCGATGCAGTAGGCCGCGAGGCTGCCCGCGCCGGATCCTCTGCCCGGTCCGACGGGAATCCCCTGCGAACGGGCATAGGCGATAAAATCGTAGACAATCAGATAATAATCCACATAACCCATCGACTCGATGACGGACATCTCGTAATGAAGCCTCTCGGCCACGGCCGGGTCTGGGTGTTCGCCGTAGCGGCGGCGCAGCCCCTCCTCGCAGCTCGTGCGGAAGTATTCCAGATTATCACGCCCGTCCGGCGCGGTAAAGCGAGGCAGCTTAAGTTTTCCGAACTCAAATTCCACGTTACAGCGCTCGGCGATTTTTACGGTATTATCAAGCGCTTCGTCAAAGCCGGGCAGCGCTTCTGCCATTTCTCTGCGGGATTTGACATAGAATTCGTCGGTTTCGAATTCCATGCTGGGGTTGTCCACCGTCGTATTGGTCTGGATGCAGGTCAGAACATGCTGCATCCGGCTGTCTTCCTTGGTGATATAATGCGCGTCGTTCGTCGCAACAAGGCCGACGCCGAGCTCCTTGGCGAGTTTTCTCAGGTAAGGCAAAATTCGGCGCTGCTCCTCAATGCCGTGGTTCTGCACTTCGATATAATAATTTTCACGGTCGAAAATCTCAACGTAACGCAGGGCGGCCTCCTTCGCGCCGTCGTAATCCCCGGCCGTCAGCAGGCGCGGAATCTGCCCCGCAAGACAGGCGGAAAGTGCGATCAGCCCCTCGGATTTCTGCGCAAGTAGTTCCAGATCAACGCGCGGCTTATTGTAAAAGCCCTCGATCGACGCGCGCGATACAAGCGAAATCAGGTTCTGATAACCGGTTTGATTTTTGCAGAGCAGAACCAGATGATACGGCGAGGAATCGATCTTGTGAACCTTATCCCGCATAGAGCGCGGTGCAACGTACACCTCGCAGCCGATAATCGGCTTAATGCCGACTTCCTTTGCCTTTTTATAAAAATCCACCACGCCGTACATTACGCCGTGGTCGGTGATCGCCATAGCCGGCTGCCCCATGTCCTTTGCGTGCTGCAGAACACGGTCAATGCGGCAGGCCCCGTCGAGCAGGCTGTACTCGGTATGCAGATGAAGATGGACAAAAGGCTCCATTGCGGTCACTCCTTTCGTTCTCTCGCCTTGGCGGCAAAGTTCACCAGACGGGTCAAACGGTGATTGATGCCGGAGCGCGTCACACCGGAAAGCTCCGCCAGCTCGGAAAGGGAGGCGTCCGGGTGCTCCTCCCGCAGGCGCGCCACCTCGAAAAGTTCCTGCGGCAGCGTCTCCAATATCCCCTCTTCCCGCAGAAAAGCAATCTCCGCAAGCTGTCTTTTCGACGTCTTGACCAGCTTGTCAATATTGGCCGTCTCGCAGTTTGTTGCACGGTTCGCCCGGTTTCTCAGATCCTTATAAATCTTCAATTCCATCAGAGACAGCGAGCACTTGACGGCTCCCATCATCGTGAGAAGGTCCTCGATCGGCTCGCTTTCTTTATAATACAGCACCGTCTGTCCGCGGCGCACAGATGATTTCGGCGGATATCCGGCGGTGGAGAGCACTTCAAAAAGAAGATCGCAGAGCGCGTCCGTCGGCGGCAGCAGTTCAAGGTGATAGCTTTTAGATGGTTCGCTCACCGTACCGCACGAAAGAAAAGCCCCCGCCAGAAACTGCGGCAGCTCGTCGTCCTCCATCAGGGCGCGGTTGGGCGTGTCCTCCCCATGCGAAAAAGCATGCATCAGCTTTTCCAAAGCCTGCACGTCGTCAAGCCGCACGGTATAGAGCGTCTTGCCCCGGGGGGTCGTCTGCTCAAAAAAGCGGGCTTTTACACCGCACATATCCCGCACGGCGAAGCCGTAAAGCTTTGAAACCGTGAGATCCTCGGTCGATAAAAAAGCCGTCTGTGCGTCAAAGCGCCTGCCCATCAGAAGGAGTCCATAACAGAAAGCCTTATAATGCGCATTCCGCGAAGGGCGGGAAAGATAGATTTCCTCTCGGACGCGCGACGCATAGGAAAGCTCCGGATTTGGCGTGTCGTTTTTTCTCATTTCATTCTCCCAAGGAAACGGTACTCCGGCTCGAGCAAAACACCGAAGCGCTCCAGCACACGCAGACGCACCAGCTCAAGCAGCTCTTTTACATCGCCTGCGGATGCGCCGCCCCGATTGACAAGAAAGCCCGCATGCTTCTCGCTGATCTGTGCACCGCCTACTGAGACACCCTTCAGCCCGCATGCATCGATCATCGCGGCGGCGGCTCTGCCGTCCGCAGGTCTTTGAAAGGCGCTGCCCGCGTTTGGAAAGCCGAGCGGCTGCTTTTCTCGGCGGCTTTCGGAAAAGCGGCGCATCTTTTCCCCGATTTCTTCTGCATTTCCGGGGAAAAGGCAAAAAGACGCGCCCAGCACAAGCAGATTTTCCTCTGTCTGAAAGCGGCTTTTTCGATAACCAAAGCCGCATTCCGACGCAGAAAATTCTGAAATATCGCCCGTGGCCGTGTCAAGTGCCTTTACAGATCCGATCACATCGGCAAGTTCTCCCCCATAAGCGCCCGCATTCATGAAGACCGCGCCTCCCACCGTACCGGGAATGCCGCACGCAAACGCAAGACCGGACAAAGACGCTTTTTCCGCAGCGCGGCTCAAAGCCGCCAAAGAAGCGCCCGCCTGGGCAAAAAAGCCGCTTTTCAGCGGCACAACGGCGGAAAAATCCCTGCCCGCGCAAAGCACAACGCCCTCCACTCCGTCGTCGGAAACCAAAAGGTTCGAGCCGTTGCCGACGACGACAAGAGGAATTTTCTCTTCTCTGCAAATGCGGCACAGCCAGAGAATTTCCTCTTCGTTTTTGGGCATGGCAAAACAATCGGCGGGTCCGCCGATGCGCAGGGTGGTGTGACGCTCCATCGGCTCATGCAGCAGATGTGCGATGCCGCGCTCTTCCATTGCGCGGGAAAGCTTCTCAAGATCGATGATAAGCGGCCCCTCCTTTTAAAAAATCTTCTCGCTGCTCAGTCGGAATCCCAGCCCGTATCGGTCACAATTTTCTGTGCGGGAGGCAGATCGTCCTCGGGCAGGCCCAAGCCCCGCATTAATTCACGGGTCGCATTATATCCCATCTTTTTCAGGCGGGAGTTCATTGCCGCCGTCTCAATGATTACGGCAAGATTTCGTCCGGGCTTGACAGGAATCGTAATGGCCGGAATTCGCACTCCCATAATCTCCATAAACTCGTTCGTCATTCCGAAGCGGTCGTACTGTTTGGCGTCGTCCCACGGCTCCAAACGGATGATCATGTCGGTCGTCTTTGTGACCTTGACCGCACCCATGCCGAACACACGGCGGGCATTGATAATGCCGATTCCGCGCAGCTCCATAAAATGGCGAATATTGCGCGGCGCAGAGCCGACCAGACGGCGGCTTGACACGCGCCGGATTTCGACCGCGTCGTCTGCGATCAGGCGGTGGCCGCGCGCCATCAGCTCCACGGCGGTCTCACTTTTGCCGACGCCGCTTTCTCCCAGAATTAAAATTCCCTCGCCGTAAATATCCATCAGCACGCCATGGCGCGTGATGCGCGGCGCAAGCGTAATATTGAGCTGTGCAATCAATGCGGCGATGAACTCGCAGGTGTCCTCTTTGGTGCGCAGCAGGGGAACCTCATATTTTTTTGCGCTCTCCAATAAATAGTCGTCGCACTGCAGATTATTGCAGATGATCGCAACAGGAGGATGCAGCGCAAAAAAGCCTTCACAGCGCTTTGCGGCAAGGGAGCGATCTGACAGGTGCTGCAGGTATCGAATTTCGGTGCGGCCGAAAATCTGCACACGCGTATTATCAAAGATCTCGGTAAAGCCCGCCAGCTGCAGACTCGGCCGGGTAACGTCGGTATTCTCGATGAAAATTCCTTCCGCATTTTTTGGCATATAAAGCGTTTCCAGCTCAAATTCGTCAATCAGACGCTTCAGCGATATTTTGAATTTTGTCAGCATCCGCAATTCCCCGTTTCTTTCTCATTAAAAATTTATTATACCGGATTTTCATGTTTTTTTCAATATGCGGCGCATTCACAGCGGGCTTTTTTGCAGATTCTGCCCCACGAAGAAAACAAAGAGGAAAACATGCGAAAAAAATAGAGAATTCTTGTTTTCATTCCCGCTTTATGGTATAATGAATGAAAAATATTCTCATGTCCATGCAGTATTCCCGCCGCTTCGCGGCACTATCAATGCGAAAGGCTTTTTGCCGCTGTCTGGCATACCGGCACAAGAGAATTTTCCCGTGCCTGTCTGCAGAAAATCAATTCTTTTTTTGGAGGGATTCGACATATGAAACGACTTTTCACCCTGCTGCTCGCCGCCGCAATGATCGTATCGGTCGTCTCGATCGACGCCTTTGCCGCGGTAGACGTGGACTACCCCGTATCTCATATCTGGAAATACGGCTTTCTCATCGATGAGGACGACAATCTGCTGGATCTGAACAACCGCGTTTATGAGGTTCCCTATGGCAAGACCATCTATTTCCCGCTGATCAATACCAACGCCGAAGACTACAGTTCCAGCGATCTGGCCGCCAAAAAGGCCGCCTATGAAAAGGCGGAGAAAGAACTTTCCGCCGCACAGAAGGCTTATGACAATGCCACGACCGCGCAGACCGCGGCCCAGAGCGCGCTCGACAATGCAAAGAAAGAATTGGACGCTGCAAAAAAGGCTCTTGAAGACGCGAAAAATTCTTCTTCCGCTCTTGCCGGAAAATTTGACGACGCGATCACTGACGCCGAGGCGCTGGCAGCCGCAAAGACCGATAAGGCAGCGGCTGAGGCAAAGCTCACTTCCCTTGAGAGTGACTTTACCAACTGGAACAGCCGCATTAGCTCCTTGAATACCTATACCGAAGAATATATCACCAATGCTCTCAACAGCTACTATGCCGAGGGAGCGGATGAAGCCGCAAAGCAGAACGCCGTGAATCTGGTGAGCTTCCTCAATACGGTCAACGGCACCACTCTCACCTTTGGAACGGTTCCGTTGGATACAGCTGAAAATGCGATACCCGCCATCAAAACTGCCGTCGCTGATGCAACCACTCTCTGCACAACCAAAATCGGCACGGCAGAGGATGCTGCCAATCAAAGCGGCTCACTGAATGCACAGAAGAAATACTGGACGAATGAGAAGACCAATGCCGAAAGCAAAATCACTTCTAAATCCGCCAGCCTGAAGACGAAGCTGACCGAACTGAAAGCATCCGTCTCCGCCATCAATGCGGAGGAAACGGATCCTGGTGTGATCCGCGAGTGGAAAACTCAGTACGGCGGTTCCTCCAACACCTCCGCATTGGAACAGGCCGTCACCAATGCCCAGAAAAAAGTAGACGAGAAGCAGGATGCGCTGGATGACGCAAAGTCCGTCGTCGAAACCCGCAGCACCGAACTGTCCGCCGCCAAGACCAAGCGCGACAACGCCAAAGCCGCCTATGAGACAGCCGGCGGAAAAACCGACGGGTATGTCTTTGTCTATGAGGCGGACGCCGTCGGCAATACAAAGATCAAAACCGATTGGGACGTCGGCAAAAAATATATTGACAGCGTCAAGCTTGTGCGCGTCAAAGCAAAATCCAGCACCTATGGCCTCGGCACGACCTATACCAGCAGCAAGCGCAACATTTACTGCATCGCCGTCAAGATGAAGAAAAGTTCTTCCACCGGAGAGCAGGAAGTCGAGGGTGAGATCGGTATCTCCAAGAGCGGTTCTGTTGGCTTCAGCTATTCCGACACGGCGATCTCCGTCAGTTTGACCCTCTCCTTCCCGACCGCCAAGGCCGGAGAACAGAAAATTCCGACTACGCCGCTCCTTTTTAAGGACGGTTACGGTTTTAAAGCCAAAAGCGACTATACCTTCTACTTTGAGGACGACAAGGACAGTTATTTCGAGGTCAGCACTTCCAATCAGAAATCCATTGTGCTTGCCTTTGACCGGGATTTTGACGACGATATCGCGGACATGATCTATAAAAAATATCCGACCGCCGATCTGGAATTTTACAACGGCAACTATGCCAGATTTTCCAAAACGGGTACCCTCTATCTCTCATATCCGGAGGACGACGCCTATGTATATGAGATCAGTTCGGACGGAGATCTCTCCCGCGTTAACGCCGACTACGACGAATACGACGAAACATACAGTTTCCGCACCAACACGCTGGGCCGCTATGTAATCTCCAGCCGCAAGCTTTCTTCCGTCATCGGCGGCTCGTCGAGCTCGAGCAGCACTTCGACAAAGCCCTCTTCGAGCGTATCGAAGGCTCCCTCCACTTCAACGGGCAGCACGACGACCTCCAAGAGCAGCACAACGACTCCCGCGTCTTCCAAGCCCGCTTCGTCCACCTCGACAAAGCCCAGTTCTTCCTCCGTACCCTCTTCGAGCAGCGAACTGGAGGAATCTTCCGAGCCTTTGTCCATCAAGGAGTCCAGCAGCGAGGAGGAGGATTTTGAGAGCGTCATCGTCAACACCGACGATGAGGAAGACGACGTTCCCAAGAAAAAGGGCGTCTCCTGGCTCGTATGGCTTTTGATCATTGCAGGTCTCGCTGCGGTGCTTGTAGCGGTAGGCGTTATCTTCTATACAAGAAAGAATTCCGGAAGAAGAATGCTCTGATTTTTCTTTCCTCCCGTTTTCCTTTTCTCTGAATTCTAATTGCCCCGTCCGCTGTCCGGTGCCATGCTTCGCCCGGCGGATGGGGCGATTATGTGTTTCTTCCATCAGTTAAAACAAAAGGAGCCCTGTATTCATGAAGAACAAAACAACCGCGATCGCAAAGCAGGTCAGGACCGTAATCGTCGGCAAGGACGAAATCATCGCCAAATCGCTGATGGCCATTTTGTCCGGCGGTCATATCCTGCTGGAAGACGTTCCCGGCACCGGAAAAACGACGCTCGCGCTTGCGCTTGCCCGCACACTGGGGCTCGAATTCAAGCGGATGCAGTTCACCTCTGACAGCATGCCGTCGGATATCACCGGTTTTTCCGTCTATGACAAGAGCGGAGGCGTCTTTGACTACAAGCCGGGCGCTGCCATGACCAATCTGCTTCTGGCGGATGAGATCAACCGCACCTCGAGCAAAACGCAGTCCGCCCTGCTGGAGGTCATGGAGGAAAACCAAATCACCGTAGACGGCATAACGCATCCCGTGCCGCAGCCTTTTATCGTAATTGCTACGCAGAACCCCGTCGGATCGGCGGGCACCCAGCTTCTGCCGCAGGCACAGCTTGACCGCTTTATGATCCGTCTGAGCATGGGATACCCGGACTTTGACAGTCAGGTCAATATTCTGCGCGACCGTCAGACCGCGAACCCGCTCGATGCGCTGACTCCCCTTGTCACGGCGCAGGAGTTAATCGCCATGAAGGAAGAGACGGCCGCCATTCACATCGCGGACGCAATCTACGAATACGTCACACAGCTGGCACAGGCCACACGTGAGCACCCGATGATTCAGCTGGGGCTTTCTCCGCGCGGCGCACTTGCCGTATGCCGCATGGCAAAAGCTTACGCCTATTTGTTCGGGCGCAGCTATGTCCTGCCAGAGGACGTCGCTGCCATCTTTCCTGATGTGGCGGCGCACCGCCTGCTGCTCAGCCCCAAGGCCCGTCTGGCTCAGCAAAGCGCCGCGTCCGTTCTGCAGGAAGTACTGCAAAGCGTGCCGATGCCTGTTCCGGTGAAAAAAACGGCGCGGGAGCGCAGAAGATGATGCTCGCGGCCGGTTGGATTTTCTGGTTTCTTCTGCTGTATGCGCTTTCCGTACTGAGCGGTACGGGGCTTCTGCAGCTTCTGCTGGCGGTCTATCTCCCGCTGGTGCTGATCAGTTTTGCCGCGGTGTGCACTGCATCACGGCATTTTTCCGTGACCTTTCCCATGGAAACAGCCGGCGCCAAGGGAGGAAAAATTCCGTTTTCCATTTTTGCGGAAAACAAGAGTGCTCTGCCTCTTCCCCGTATTTCCTGCCGCATCACGGGCGTTAACCTTCTGACGGGAGAATCCTTTCATCAGAAAGCGGATTTTTCAATCGGACGCGGTGAAAGCCGCACGATCCCCTGCACACTTACTTCCAAATACTGCGGCCGTCTGGAGTTGACCATACGGCAGGTGCGCATCTATGATTATTTCGGTCTGCTGTACCTTCCTCTGCGCACCGAACGGCACATCGGTGTAACCGTCATGCCGAATACCTTTGAAATGGAGCTTCTCGCTCCGATCTGCAAAAGCATTCCGGATGACAGTGACGAATACTCGACTCTGCGCGCAGGAAACGATCCCACGGAAATTTTTCAGGTGCGCGAATATCGTCCCGGCGACAGCCTGCGGCAGATTCACTGGAAACTTACGCAGAAATTTGACCAGCTGATGACGCGCGAAGCGAGTCTGCCGGTGGATCAGTCCGTCATGGTGCTGTTCGACACGCACAGCTTTCAGGACAAGCCTTCTCCCACGCTCTTTGACGCGGCGGCGGAGGTACTGGCCACTCTGTCGCAGTCTCTGTTGGAAGACGGCATTTCTCACCGTATTGTCTGGCGCGATGCGGCAACGGGAGGAATCAGCTCCGCTTTTATCTCCTCGACCGAGGACCTGACAGAAACGCTCGGGCAGCTTCTCGCACGCGGAGAGGATGACGGCGTTTCGGTTCTGGATGTTCTGATAATGGAAAAAGGAAACCCCGACGCTTCGCATCTTTTTGCGGTGTGCGCTGCCGCCCCCTGCGTGCCGGACGCATCCATGGAATGCGCCTGCACGGTTCTGTGCGGACGCGAAGCGGGCGGCGGAGAAACCGACGGTGTACTGTACTTCGGCGGAGAGACCTATGCCGAAGATCTGGCCGCCCTGATCGTATAACTGCGGGAGGAGAAGCCATATGACCAAGATACACTCTTCCATCCGGCTGTATTCCCCGCAGGAGACAGAAGAAGGCGCTCTGCCGTTTCACTGGGCCGTGGGAGTTCTGCTGTCGTTTTCGATGTTTCTCGGCTTCGGCGGATGCATCGCCGGGCTGCTTTCCCTGCCTGTCATCGGCTGGATTTTAGCCCTGAGCGGCCTTGCCGTCATTGCCGCAATCGAACTTTTGGCCGATAAGCCCCGCGAACTGCTCGCGGCTTTCGCCGGAGCGGTGGGAGTTTCCCTGCTGACATGGGCCATCGCCTACCGCTATACGCGCGCGGGACTCGAAATTATCTCCAATGCCGTGACGCGGCTTCTTTCCATCCGAAACCTTCAGATTCTTGCGCAGTACGACGTTGCCCTGCCGGAAGGATCCCACGCGCTCGCGGTCACGCTGTTTCTACTGCCGCTCGCGCTGCTGCTCGCTTTGCTCTGCACGCTTGCCGTGCGAAGCGGACTTGCGGCCGTCCCATTCGGGATGCTGCTGTTTCTGCTCGGAATCATGCTCGGACTCGACTGCTTTCTTGGGGCCGGATGGCTTCTGCTGCTCTTTCTGACGCTCTGCGGAATGCTCTGCCGCTTCAACTCGCCGCGGGGCGGTACCGCGGCGCTGGCTCTTCCGATGGCGGGACTTCTTGCGGCGCTTGCGCTCGCGGTCTTTGCTCTGCCGAACGTCTCCGGACAGGTATCGGAGTATTTTTCCGAACGGCATGACGCCCTGCTGCGGCGGCTGCACGTCTTTCAATACGAGCCGGCTGATCTTCCCCTGCCGGAAGGTCGGCTCGCAGAAGCCGTTCGTTTTGCTCCCGGCGAGGAAACCGCTCTGCTCGTTGCGGCGCGGGAGCCCTCCGCGATGTATCTGCGCGGCTTTGTCGGCGGCGCTTTGAATTCGGGCTCTTGGGTTCCTCTCTCCGGCGAAGACCTCTACCGGGAACAGTCGCTTTTTTACCGCCTGCATCAGAACGGCTTTTATCCGCAGACGCAGCTTTCTCAGCTTGCGCTGGCGACAGGCTACCGCACCGCGGAGGACGCTTTTGAGATCGCCGTCAAAATCGAAAACGCCTGCGGCGCCTTCGCCTACGCCCCCTATGAGGTAGTAGGCGTTTCTTCCGGTCTTCTGCCAAAGGACGGCCTCAGCGACGCCGCTCTCAGCGGCGGTCTGGCACAAACTTACACCCTGACCGCATTTCCGGGGTTGGTTTTTGAGTATCCGACACTCGAAAGCATGCTTGCCGCGCAGAGCGCCGCGCCGGGCGAAGCGCTTTCTTCTTATCTGTCCTCGGAAGAACGGTACCGCCGTTTTGTATATGACGCTTATACCGGGCTTGATAAAGAACTGTGCAGGGTGTTTGCCGGCCATCTCTCTCAGGGGGCCGTTGCCGGTGAAACGCATCTCTCCTATGCGGACGCAAAAGACGCCATCCGCGCGCTTCTCTCTCAAACAATGACCTATTCCGCCGAGGCGGCCACACCGTTCGACGGCAGCGCCGCCTCGCTGGAGCGGCTGCTTGACGGCGGACAAGGGTTCTCCTCCCAGTACGCCACTGTAGCCGCGCTTGTGTTTCGCTATTACGGGATTCCCTCGCGCTATGCGGAGGGATATCTTCTCACCTCCTCCGCTGCGAAAAGCGTCCAGCCCGGAGAAACGCTCTCCGTCACAATGAAAGAGTCGCACGCATGGGTTGAATACTACCACGACGGGGTAGGCTGGATTCCGTTTGAAACTACGCCCGGCTATTTGGAGGAAATTGAAACTCCCGTCGACACGGAAGAGATTGATTCTCCCGCCGATCCTTTGCCGCAGCCCGAGGACCCCGCCGAAGAAACGGAGGATCCCAAAGAACCCGAAGAAGACAAAAAGCCGATCTCTCCCCTTCTTATCGGCCTGCTGCTTCTGCTTCTTCTGGTCGCGGGGTGGTTTTGGGCACGTTATCTTGTGCTGCAGCGCCGTCGGGAGGAATTCTTGCAGTCAGACACGAA
Source organism: uncultured Oscillospiraceae bacterium (assembly GCA_934232845.1). GTDB lineage: Bacteria > Bacillota > Clostridia > Oscillospirales > Ruminococcaceae > Yanshouia. The sequence continues at coordinate 3,289 of CAKQGD010000036.1, read as the reverse complement.
CCGGGCTGCCGCTGCCGTCATGCGTCATCTGATGCGGGTGCTTTCTTCTCTGGGACTTCGTCCTCCGCAGCAGTCCCTCGGCTCTATGACGGAATTGGTAGCCGCCTCCCTCGGAGAAGAGCTTGCCGCACAGTACCGCCGCGCCGTGGAAATTGCCGGAAAAGCCGCTTTCTCGGGAGATGCGCTCCCCGCGCCTGAGCGCGACGAAGCACTCGGCATTTTAGAAGCTTTTACCGCCAAAATCGAAGCAGAGAAAAAGCCTGTACATCGGTTGTATTTCCGCTATGTGTTATGGCTCTACTGAGGAAAATGCAATGATGATACCCGCGCGGGATTTTGATCCGCAGAAAATCATGGAAAGCGGCCAGTGCTTTCGAATGACCGAAAACGAAAAAGACTGGTTTGTCACCGCCCACAAAAAAAGACTGCGTTTATCTTTGGAGGGAGACGCAGTCCGTCTGTGGTGTTCCGAAGAAGAATTCGATCTGCTTTGGCGCGGATATTTTGACCTTGATACGAATTATGCCGCCTTTCGCGCTGCAATTCCCTCCGACGACGGGTATCTGGGCGCAGCCGCCCGTTTTGGCGAAGGAATCCGTATTCTGCGGCAGGATCCGTGGGAAATGCTGGTGACCTTCTTAATCTCGCAGAGAAAAAACATCCCCGCCATTCAAAAGGCGGTGGAAACACTCTGCGTCAGATACGGAGAACCGTTTGACGCCGACGGAGAAACCGCACATGCTTTTCCCGCGCCGCAGGCGCTGGCACGGCTCTCCCGCAAGGAGCTTGACGCCTGTTCGCTCGGTTACCGTTCTCCCTATGTACTTGCGGCCGCGCGGATGGCAGCGGACGGCGTTCTGGATTTTGATGCGCTTTCTCATCTTGACGACAACGAACTTCTTGCGGCGCTGCAAACCGTTCCCGGCGTCGGCCCTAAAGTGGCGAACTGCATCGCACTGTTCGGCTTTCACCGGCTGGCAGGCTTTCCGCGTGACGTATGGATCAACCGTGTCATAGACGAACACTACGGCGGTGCGTTCCCTCTCGAACGCTATGAGGGTTTTGCAGGCGTAATGCAGCAGTATTTATTCTTTTACGCCCGTGCCAAGGGGCGCAGCGCAAAAAAATCCTCCGGCGAACCATGCTGCTGCTGATTCTCAAAGTACTTATTCTGCCGAACACTTCTCTTGACATCTAAGAAAAAAATCTCTATGATAAAAAAGATGTCAAAGGCGACGCCTTTTTCTGTTTTATGAAAATTCAGAAAAAGGCGTTTTTTGGCGCGGTCCGCCAAAGCTCTGCGGTTTTAGGCAGACAAAACAGGAAAGAAAAAGGGGATCTTCGCAATATGGAAAAAATCTTTAAGCTCAAAGAAAACCATACCACGGTCAAAACAGAGCTTTTGGCCGGGCTGACCACCTTCATGACAATGGCCTACATCATCGCGCTTAATCCCAACCTGCTGACAAATTTTGACGTAGGCTCTCCGCTGTGGAACGGCGTCTTTCTCGCCACCTGCATCGCGTCTGCCATCGGCATGTTTGTAATGGCCTTTCTTGCGAATAAGCCGTTTGCGATGGCGCCCGGCATGGGACTCAACAGCTTTTTTGCGGTTGTCGTCGGCAATATCGCCCTCATGACCCAAACAAGCTATCTGGAGTCCTTTCAATCTGCACTCTGCATTATTCTGATCGAAGGCGTACTGTTTTTTCTTCTTTCTCTTTTTAATATCCGGGAAAAAATTGTAGACGCAATTCCGCTCGGCGTTCGCATGGGCATTGCCCCCGGCATCGGCCTCATGCTGATGAATATCGGTCTCGGATCCAATGCGGGCATCTACGACGCAAACGGAAGCTGTTATTATGTGCTGCGTGACTTTTTCGGCGCTTTGACTCCGTCCGTCATTCAGGGCAGCATGGGCGACGCTTATCCTGCCATGCTGCTTACCGTCGTCACGATGTTTGCAGGTCTTTTCACCATTATTATCCTTGCAAAAAAGCGTGTGAAAGGCGCCGTTCTGCTCGGTATGCTGGCCGCCTGCGTCATTCACTGGAGCGGAAGCTTTCTGTTTCTGCACACAAATCCGTTTGAGTCGCTGCGAACGGCCTCTTTTCTGCCCGCCTTCGGCGATCTTGCAGAAACAACCCTTTTCCGTTTTGATTTTGAGGGCTTCTTTTCCATCGGCATCTTTACCGCTGTCACTCTGATCATTACATTCTGCATCATTGACATGTTTGACACCATCGGCACCTTTGTCGGCACCGCCTCCCGAGCAGGCATGCTGGACAAAGAGGGAAAAATGCCTCAGATGCGTGAGGCCCTGTTGGCTGACGCTGTCGGCACGGTCGCGGGTGCGCTGACCGGCACCTCCACCGTTACAACCTTTGTGGAATCCGCATCCGGCGTGGAAGAAGGCGGCCGCACCGGTCTGACTGCGCTGACAACCGGCGTTCTCTTCCTTGCATGCATGTTCATCGCACCGATCGCAGCGATTATTCCCGCGGCTGCCACCTCCTCCGCACTGATTTATGTCGGTATTCTGATGCTCTCAGGCCTGAAAAACGTCGAGTGGGATGATCTGGATCAGGTCGTTCCCGTAACCATCATGTTGGTTTTCATGCCCATCTCCGGCTCGATCGGACATGGCATCGGCATGGCGTTAATTGCATACGCCGTGATCAAGACCTTCACCGGACGCGCGAAAGATGTCTCTGTTTTAACCTATGTGATCGCAGCCCTCTTCCTTGTGAAATTCTTCCTTGTTATCTGAGAAAGGAGCATAAAATGGAATTGAAACATGAAGTTGACCGTATCTATGCCGAATCTTCAGAAGGAAAGCTTCTCTGTGAAATTACATTTCCTCTTGTGAGAGACGGCGTACGCCAAATCAACCGTACTTTTGTGGATGATTCTCTGAGGGGGCAAGGTATGGCGTCTAAGCTTGTCGAGGCCGCCGCCAAACAGCTGACGGACGAAAAAGTAAAGGCTGCCGTGACCTGTTCCTATGCGAAAGAATGGTTCGCTCGTCACCCCGAATATGCTTCTCTGCTCAGCGACTGATACACAGCTCCATTGAAAAAGGCGTTCCCTTCCGTTTTTTAGGAAAGGAGCGCCTTTTGAACTTTATGAGTATATGGTCCGCCTGCAAACAGAACACATTTTTATTCTGCGAGAATTTTATCCGCCACATAAAGGCCGTGTGCCGCCGCATGAGACAGAGACCGGGTAAAGCCCGCGCCGTCGCCCACCGCGTAAATTTTTTCACAGCCGTCGATCTCAAAATCGTCTG
>CAKQGD010000035.1 GCA_934232845.1 uncultured Oscillospiraceae bacterium | reverse complement strand
GCGCGGCTTTCGGGCCGGTCGTTCTGTTCGCTCTTTTCTGGAAACGCTCCACCAAGCAGGGTGCGCTCGCGGGCATGATCGCGGGCGGCGTGATGATCTTTGTATGGAAATTCCTCGTACGTCCTCTCGGCGGCATATGGAACATCTATGAGCTGCTTCCCGGTTTTATTGTCGCCAGCGTTGTCATTGTCGTAGTAAGCCTGCTGTCTCCCGCTCCTGAAAAAAGTATTCTGGATGAATTTGAACTGGCCCGCTCCAAGTAAGCGATTCAGCCGATCAAGACCCTTCGCTCCAAAAACAGAGCGGAGGGTCTTTTGTTTCGGATTTTCCGCAAAAAAGAAAGACCTTTTCTCTTTTTGTTCGAATAGCGAACTTCTCTTCGGGCGGCACGCACATTATTACTAAAAGACCGACAAAATTTTTGAACAGGTTACCATTTGACTTTATTACGAATTGATGTTATCTTTTATCTATAAGTGTTTTTATCACTACTTTGGGTTTAAAAACGCTATAAGCCGGAATTCCGGCAGTGAAAAAGGGAGGCTACAGGAAAATGGAATTTCAGGATATTCTCTACGAAGTATATGATGGAAAGGCAAGAATCACCATCAACCGCCCCGAAAAAAGAAACATGTTCACCAACCACACTCTGTGCGAGCTTGCCGCCGCATTCAGATGCGCTTGGGAAGATAAGAGCGTCCGCGCTGTTATTCTGACCGGCACGGGTGATAAATTTTTCACGATCGGCGGCGACATGAGCCCCTCTGAAGCAGAGCCCCTTCCTCTTGAAACCCTGCCTATGCCCGATCTGCTCGCGCAGCTGATCAAGGCGATCCGTGAGATTCCCAAGCCCGTTATCTGCGCCGTAAACGGCTTTGCTGTCGGCGGCGGCTATATTCTCGATCTCGTGTGCGATATGACGGTTGCTTCCAGCACCGCCGTTTTCCGCATGGTGGGTATGGATCCCGGCTTTGGCACCGCATATCTGGCACATGTTGTCGGTGAAAAGCGCGCCCGTGAAATTCTCTTCTCCGGCGCCAAGTATTCCGCAGAGCAGTTTGCACAGTGGGGTCTTGTGAATAAGGTAGTCGCTCCGGAAGAGCTTCTCGCCGAGGCTGACAAGATGGCCGACGGCATCAAGCTCGATGCGAAGGCCGTTGCAGCCATCAAGGCTTCCTTCAATGCCGCCACCGCAAACATCGGCGGGATTCAGTCTGTGGCCGGCGTTGCCGAGAATCTGTATTTCAACCTGATCTGAGCTTCGTCTTTTCTGCCGTATCGACATTTTGCCCGGCGGATTCAGCGGGCAAAGAGAAGCGGCGGGGCGCAAAAGCGCTCACACGTTTCGTACCGTTAACTCGCTTGAGTTTTCATACTTAGATACTAAATTATTGTAAAGGAGAAATGCATCATGGCCGAAGAAAAAAGAAAAATTATGACCCTCGAAGATAGAGGCTTTAAGATCATCGACATCCATGCTCATCCCTTTGTCACCGGTGGTTATCCGCCCGCAATGAAGGCGATGCTGGCTTCCAGAAAGTACACTCAGCCCACCTGGGCTGCCAAGCAGCCCAACGGCGGCACTCTGGAGGATCTGAAGAACGAGTTTGACCGCACCACTCCTCAGATGATGGCGGATGACGCCGTTAAGCACGGCGTTGCGATGCAGCCTGTCGCTTGGGACGCCACCAGCAGCACCGGCGAGCCTCCGACGAGCAACGAGTTCGTTTACGATCTGTGGCAGAAATATCCGGATGCTTTCTTCGGCGCATGGGGCTCTGTGGATCCCTGGCAGGGTCAGCACGCTCTCGACGTCGCTGAGCACGCCATCAAGGATCTCAAGCTGATCGGTTTGAAGTTCCAGCAGTGCACGCAGCGTTTCCGCGTAAACGACAAGCGCTTCTATCCCCTGTGGGATCTGTGCCAGGACCTCGGCGCTCCCGTTCAGTTCCACGTCGGTTACACCGGCATGGGCAGCGGTTCCCCCGGCGGTGACGGCTTCTACAGCATGACCTACTGCCAGCCGCTCGATGTCGACGAAGTGGCCGCCGACTTCCCGAGACTGAAAGTGATCGCCCTGCACGCCGCCGAGCCGTGGCCGGAAGTAATCAACCACGTCGCAATGCATAAGGGCAACGTTATGCGGGAGACCTCCGGCATGCTGCCGAAGTACTTCCCCGAGTGCATGGTTTACGATATGAACAGACGTCTTCAGGACAAGTTCATTTTCGGTTCTGAATGGGGCGTCTTCAGCCTTGAAAAGATTTTGCAGCAGTGGCAGGATGACGTCGAACTCAGACCCGGCATTCTCGAAAAGGTGATGTACAAGAACGCGCTGAACTTCCTCGGTGAAAGATTCGAGCAGTGCGGCCTTGACCTGTCTCCTTGGAAGGGCCTGTATTAATCTATAGTCCGACCTAAAACGCGGGATTCCCGCGACATCGGATTTTCCCATATGATGGGCTGCTGCTTTGATATTCTTGTTTAAGAAACAGCTCTGCAGAGCGGCAGGCGTTACCATAGCTTGCATGGTAGGCGTAGAGTAACTCTTCATCCGTTATTTTTACGACGTAGAACGCGAACTCCGTCCTTGTGTTCGCGTTCTACGTTGCGTTTATATGGGAATATTGCATATCTCAATGAATTGAATTTTTGACACAAAACGCCGTTATAAAGTATCTTGAAAAAACGCACTTTTGACTATACGTTTCCCGTTTCGCAGTCTCTTTGCACACCTGAAAAAAAGGGCTCATTGATGGCTGTCTGAGAAATCAAAGTTTAGATTATTGGAGAATGTTATATGAATCAAAAGCTTCAGACCATGTTTGAAAAAAAGGAACACATCCTGCAGCAAGGCGGAGAAAAGCGAATCGAAAAGCAGCACGCCAAGGGAAAGCTGACTGCCAGAGAGCGCATTGACCTGCTGTTTGATGAAGGAACCTTTGTAGAATACAACATGTTCGTAAAACCAAGAGCGACGCGCTTCGGCATGGACAAGGTCGATGCGCCTGCAGACGGAATTGTCACCGGACACGGGCTGATCAACGGCAGAAGAGCTTTTGCTTACGCACAGGATTTTACCGTCTTGGGCGGTGCAATGGGCGAAATGCATGGATTGAAGCTCGCCAGAATGCAGGAACTGGCTCTGGAAGCCGGTGCTCCCATCATCGGACTGAATGATTCCGGCGGCGGCAGACTGCAGGAAGGCCCCGGTGCTGCGGTATACGGCACCGTGTTTTACAACAACGTAAACTCTTCGGGCGTCATTCCGCAGATTTCCGCCCTGATGGGAAGCTGTGCGGGCGGTGCGTCATATTCCCCCGCTCTTAACGATTTCCTCATCATGGTTGACAAGTCCAGTAAGGCTTTCATCACCGGTCCTGCCGTTATCAAGGAAGTGACCGGAGAAGTCGTGGATTTTGAAACGCTCGGCGGTGCGACAACGCACAGCACTAAATCCGGACTTTGCCATGTTATGGCCAAGGATGACTATCAGTGTATCGAGCAGATCAAATGCCTGCTGAGTTTCCTGCCGGATAACTGCAGAGTTCTTCCGCCGGTCGAGGAATGCACCGACGATATCAACCGCAGAATCGAAGAACTCAACGACATCATTCCTGAGGATAAGCGCAAGGCCTATGATATGAAGAGCGTCATCACGAAAATCGCTGATAATGGCTTCTTCTTTGAGATTTCTCCGCTGTATGCGCAGAATATTGTCGTTGGCTTTATCCGTATGGGCGGCATGCCGGTCGGCGTCGTCGCCAGCCAGCCCAACTGCATGGCCGGCTGCCTTGACATCAATGCCTCCTGCAAAGCTGCGCGTTTTATCCGTACCTGTGACTCTTTCAACATTCCGCTTCTGTCGATCGTAGACGTTCCGGGATATATGCCCGGCGTCAGCCAGGAATACGGCGGCATCATCCGGCACGGCGCCAAGATGCTCTATGCATGGGCAGAATCTACCGTTCCCAAAATCGTTATGCCGATCAGAAAATCTTACGGCGGCGCAACACAGGCGATGTGCAGCATCGATATGAAGGCTGACTACGTCATTGCATGGCCGACCTGTGAGCGCGCAGTGGTCGGATCTGACGCCGCGGTAAAGGTTCTTTACAAGAACGAAATTGAGCAGGCCGAAGATCCGGCGGCAGCCAGAGAAATGTACAAAAAGGCGTACGAAGATGAGTTCTTGAATCCTTACCGCTCTGCCGAGCTTGGAAAGTTCGAAGATGTCATCGAACCGGCCGAGTCGAGAATTAAGATCATCCAGGCGCTGCGGATGTTCTGGGGCAGAGAAAAGGGACGCCCCTACCGCAAGCACGGAAATATTCCGCTGTAAATTTTGTCCGCTGCTATTGTTTTTAAACTATCAAGCCTCCTCTTTTAAAAAAAGAGGAGGCTTTTTGTCATGCGATGGCGTCGGAAATGATCCATTTGAGGAATACACCTATTATTCAGATTGGATTCGAACTTTTTAAACATTAAAATGTTATATAAATATACATAAGCCTTTTGAAAAAAACGGCCGTATAAAACACCAAGGAGGAAAAATGAAAAAGAACATTCTTATTTTAACTTTATGTATAGTACTCATCGTCATTACGGCAGCCTGCTCTTCGCAGAATGAAAACAACTCAGCGAGTTCTGAAAACGCAGGCATAGAATCCTCTGTGTCAGAAGAAATCAGCGAAGAATTAAAAGAGTTTTCCTTCGAATCGAAGGAATTGGGATTTCAAACCATGCTGCCCGCCATTGCTTCTGATAAAATCGAAACTGAAATCACAACCCGTGAACATGGAGAAGAAACCATCACCACACTCGTCATATACTATGTGGGCGAGGATGACCGCTATAACGTGCTTTCCTTTGACAGCATGACTGAAAGAGTGGAACATTATGCAGGAGGAAGGCGGTCCCGTGGGAACCTCCTTGGGCGTTTCACCCGACGGCAATGTGATTGTCATGAACACCATGCAGTCTAACCCCGCGAAAGAAGGAAGTGCCGACGCCGACGCCGTTGATCAGTTCCAAAAAGATCTGAAAACCGTGACAGATCATTTCGATTTTATCAGCAAATAACTTTTGAATCTCTGTCTTTATTCCAAAGTCAAAAGGCTTTTGATCCGCTTTTAGATTAAGCCTCATATTCCGCTCACAGATGCCGCTTCATTTTTCGCTTTGCTTCTATTGCGGCTTTTTTTCAAAAATACGCTGTTTCACTTTGAAACAGCGTATTTTTTGCTTCGACAGTGGATGGAGTGCAAAAAGTGGGTGCAAAAAATTAAAACAGGCTTTAGAAACCGCATTCTAAAGCCTGTTTTTTGGTGGAGCCGGGGGGAGTCGAACCCCCGTCCGAAAACCGATTCACAAAGACCTCTCCGGGCGCAGTCCGTCTTTTAAAATTCCCTTACCGAAACGCCGATGGACAGGCTTTTCGATTCGGTATCCCCTTATGTTCCGAACGGTACGGGGAGCCATCCCGTCGGAATTGACCACTGCATGACGCCCTGTCCGCGGCCGTGGTGCTCCGCGGCAGGACGGCGGCTAATTAAGCCGCGTAAACGAGATTTTCGTCTGCGTTTATCTTTAAAGGTTCGGGTATTATAGAGGTCCCGCCCTCTGCCCGCTGTCTTCGTTTCACAATCCCCGTCGAAACCTTTACGGCCCCATGTTTTATCGCAAATGCTCCTTCATGGCACGATCGATCGCACGTTTGGCGTCGCGCGCAGCCATGTCCTCGCGTTTGTCGTAAAGTTTTTTGCCGCGGCAAAGTCCGAGCTGAACCTTGACCCGCGAGCCTTTAAAATAAAGAGAAAGAGGAATTAAGGTGCAGCCCTGCTGCTTGACCTTTCCAAAAAGATAGTTGATCTCGCGCCGGTGCATCAAAAGGCGTCTCTCACGCATCGGATCCCGATTGAAGATGTTTCCGTGCTCATAGGGGCTGATATGCAGCTGTTTGACAATCAACTCACCTGTACCCACATCGACCCAGCTGTCCTTAAGGCTCACCGTGCCCGCACGCAGGCTTTTCACCTCGGTGCCGGTCAGTTCAATGCCCGCTTCAAAGCTTTCGTCGACAAAATACTCGTGCCGCGCCGCGCGGTTATAAGAAATCGTCTTGGTCGATTCACGTTTTTCCGCCATCCGGCGCGCCCCCTTTTTTGTATTCTATGCCTCTTTCGTGCGAAATACCCACAGACGGTTGAGAAGAAAGCCCAACACCATCGTACAGACCGTCGCACAAATCTTCGCCGCAAACCGCGGCAGCCCAAGGCCGCCTGTCATCACCCGCAGAACCGCAAGGCTCAGTGCCAAAAGCGACAGATTTACAATAAGAAACCGCCGCATCTGCGCCCCGAAAAAGCGTCCCTTAGCATGAAATGTCCAGCTTCGGTTGACGACGTAGCTGTTGAGCATTCCCGCCGAATAGGACAGCACTTGAGAAAGGTAAATTCCAAGGCCAAGATATGATAACACAGTAAAGACCAAAAAGTCAACTGCCGTATTCATCACACCGGTCAGGCCGAATTTCACAAACCGCCCCAGTTCCGAAAAAAAGGGGCTGTCTTTGCCGAAACGCATCGCCTTTTTCCTTCCTTTACATTTCGCTGCGGCCCTCAAGCGCACGACAAAGCGTTACGTCGTCGGCGAATTCCAAATTACCTCCCACGGGAATTCCGTAAGCAAGGCGCGATACCCTGACACCCATCGGCTTGATCAGTCGCGACAGATACATCGCGGTCGCCTCACCCTCCACTGTCGGGTTCGTCGCCATGATCACCTCGCGCACCGTGTCGTCCAGACGGGCAAGCAGCTGTTTCACCGTCAGTTCGTCGGGCCCGATCCCCTCCATCGGAGAGATCAGCCCGTGCAGCACATGATACAGACCGTTATATTCGCGCATCCGCTCAAACGCCACAACATCGCGCGGATCGGCCACTACACAGATAACCGAGCGGTCACGCGCCTCATTCTCACAGATAGGGCATTTCTCCGTATCGGTCAGGTTCTGGCAGATTGTACAGCGCCGAATCGAGCTGCTGGCGTCAAGCAGCGCGGCGGCAAATTCCTTTGCACGCTCCGGCGGCTGTGAAAGCATATAAAACGCAAGACGCTGCGCCGTTTTTCTGCCGATGCCGGGCAGACGTGCGAACTGTTCCACCAGACGGGAAACCGGCGCAACCTGATACGCCACGGCCTTAGAACAAGCCGGGCATGCCCAGATTCAGACCGCCCGTAATTTTGCCGATCTCGTCATTGGAGATCGTTTCCACCTCACGGATCACTTCATTGACCGCCGCCGTTACAAGATCCTGCAGCATCTCAATATCGTCCGGATCGACAACCTCCGGCTTGATTACAAGAGACTTGAGTTCTTTTTTGCCGTTCATCACAACCTCTACCATTCCGCCGCCCGAGGAAGCGGTAAATTCGCGCTCCTCCAGCTCGGCCTGTGTCTTGGCAAACTGCTCCTGCATTTTCTGAGCCTGACGCATCAGATCTTTCTGGTTGGTAGGGCCGCCGCCGAAACCGGCGGGAAGTCTTGCTTTCATATTTCAAATTCTCCTTTTTAATGGATATGGATAGACTCATCCTCCGGAAGAGAGGCAATCAGCTTTTCAAGCGGATCTTCCTTCGGGGCCTCGCGCTCTCTTATACGATAGGGCCCGATTGGATAGGTACGCCCCGTCACAAGTGAAATTGCCTGCCGGATCGAAGTCTTTGTATAGTCATTATTCCGCAGCATTTCGAGCAAAATGGGGTTTTGGATGTCAATCAGGATTCTCTTGCCGTCAAAATATGCCTTCGTCCCCGTCATCATCCCCGCAAGAGAGGCGTTGGCATTGGCGATCTCGTCGAGCACCTGCGGCCATGGACGGAAAAGCTGCGGCTCCCCGTTTTTCTCGGCAGAAGCCGTTTCGCGGGGTGCGGCTGTCTCAGGCAGCGCAGGCAGCTCGGATACAGACATTTTCTGAATGGGCGATGTCTTCTGCGCGGGCATATCGGCCTGTTCCGAGATGCTTTCTTCCTTCGGAACAGAGAGAACGGGAACCGCACCGCCACACAGCGCTTTTTCCAGCCGTTCGATGCGGGAAAGCAGCGCCTGCGTTCCCGTGCGTGCACCGGGTTCCGTCAGCATGACGAGAGCGAGTTCCAGCTGTGCACGCTTCGAAAGGCTTCTTGCCATACGGGCGCCCGCGTCCTGCAGGACGGATACGCCCGAAAGCAGATCGGAAAGCGCGATGCGCGCGCCCTGCTTCCGCAGAGGCTCCAACTCGGACGGCAGACAGCCGAGCAGCCGCTCGGGATGTTCGACGGTCTTGGCAAGCATTAAATCGCGAAAATGAGCGGCAAGCTGTTCACACAGCCGCTGCGGATCGAGGCTTCGCGCCGTTAACTCCCCCAGCAGTGTCAGCACACCACCGGTATCTCCATTCAGAATATGATCCGTTAAGGCGAAAAGGTGCTCGCGCCCCACAAGACCCGCGGCAGCGGTCACCACGTCTGCATTCACCTCACTGCAGTCCGCGGCGCACACGTCGAGCAGGGAGAGCGCATCGCGCATGCCCCCGTCGGACAGGCGGGCGATCAGCTGCGCCGCATCGTCTGTCAGAGAAAATCCTTCGCGTTCTGCGACGGTCTGCAGACGGGCAGCAATTACCTCCGGCTCAATCCGTCTGAAGTCAAACCGCTGGCAGCGCGACACGATCGTCGGCAGAACCTTATGAATCTCCGTTGTCGCCAACACAAAAATCACATGTGCCGGCGGCTCTTCGAGTGTTTTGAGAAGAGCGTTGAACGCCGAGGTAGAGAGCATGTGCACCTCGTCGATAATATAAACGCGGTAGCGCGCGGCAGACGGCGTAAAGGCCGCCTCGTCACGCAGATCTCGGATGCTGTCCACACCGTTGTTTGAAGCGGCGTCGATCTCCGATACATCGAGCAGAGAACCATCGTCCACTCCGCGGCAGATCTCACATTCGTTGCAGGGGTTTCCGTCATGCAGATTCGGACAGTTGACCGCTTTGGCGACCAGCTTTGCGCAGGTCGTCTTGCCGGTCCCCCGCGAACCCACAAACAGATAGGCGTGCGACGGCGTATGAGAAGCCATCTCCCGCTTGAGAATCGTGGTGATCGCATCCTGTCCGACCACCTCGTCAAAGGTTTTGGGACGGTATGCGCGGTAAAGCGCCTGACGCACGAAGCACACCTCCTCTCAAAATCAAATGCGAAAGACAGAAAGACAGGACTCCTTACGCCCTCTCATGCGGATACGCAGGCGGTCTGCGGCACACAGAGCGCTTCGCTTAATGCTGCTCGGTTCCCCGCCTGACATGGTTCACGAAACTCCGTCGCACAGGACCCGCATATCCGCATGACAGAGCATAGGTCCGTCCTGCCTTTTGTGACTGCTTTTCATTATATCATTTTTTTCTTTCAGAAACAAGCGATTTTTTTCTGTACGAACAAAGCTTTTTATTTTATAATAAATTGTCCGTTTTTATTTTTCATATTGTGGACCTTTTTCTGTCTCTCCATACGCACAATGCGCCGCACCCGCCGGTCTATGCATTATAAAACCGCATTTTACCAAAAACAGAAAAGACATTCGCGAGCAAACCGAAGAAAGCACGAACAGACAGGAGCAATTATATGAAATCAACCCGTGAATTTCCCCTTTGCACTATCACAAAAAAGGCCGTCCGTGCGGCCAAAAGCGGTCACCCGTGGGTCTATGCCGATGAAATTCTCTCGGCGAAAGGAACGCTTCAAAACGGCTGTATGACCGATGTGGTCGGAGAAAACGGCGCCTACCTCGGCACAGGCTTCTGGAGCGAAGCCAGCAAGATCCGCGTGCGCCTCGTCTCCAAAAACGCAAACGACCGCTTTGACGAAGCATTCTGGCAAAGGCGCATTCAATATGCATGGAACTACCGCAAAGCCGTTCTTCGGCCGGAGGATCTCTCCTGCTGCCGCGTTATTTTCGGAGAAGCGGACGGCTTTCCCGGGCTGACCGTCGACCGCTTCGGAGACATCCTCGTGACGCAGACGCTTTCCGTTGGAATCGAAACACGAAAAGAACTGCTCTTTCCGCTTCTTGCCGATGTACTGCGTGCCGATGGGCAGCGCATTACGGGTATCTATGAACGAAACGACGCGGGCATCCGCACGCTTGAAGGATTAAATCAAAACAAAGGCTGGTTTCTTCTTCCCGGAGAACCCTCCCTCGGCTCTGCCGTGACCGAGATCACGGAAAACGGCATTGTTTACGAGGTCGATTTTGAAAACGGACAGAAGACCGGTTTCTTCCTGGATCAGAAGTACAACCGCCTCGCCGCCGCGAAGCTGGCACGCGGGCGCACCGTACTCGATTGTTTTACGCATACGGGTTCTTTCGCTCTGAATGCCGCGCACGGCGGCGCAAAGCACGTCACCGCTGTGGATATTTCGCAAAGCGCCGTAAATATGGCGCAAAAGAACGCGGCGCTTAACGGTCTTTCAGACCGAATGGACTTTGTCGCGGCAGACGTGTTCGAGCTGCTGCCCCGTCTCACGGAACAGGGCGGACATCCCTACGATTTTATCATTCTCGATCCTCCCGCCTTTACCAAGAACCGTAAAACCGTCGACGCCGCCAAACGGGGTTATAAAGAAATCAACCTGCGTGCCATGCGGCTTCTGCCGCGGGGAGGCTATCTCGCGACCTGCTCATGTTCACATTTTATGCCGGATGCGCTTTTCACTGAGATGCTGAAAAGCGCTGCCCTCGATGCAGATGTACAGCTTCGCCAAATCGAAGCGCGGCAGCAGTCCCCCGATCACCCCATTCTCTGGAACGTACCGGAAACGTCCTACCTGAAATTTTATGTTTTTCAGGTGGTCTAATCGACAAAACCGCGGTCGAAAATGCCCGCATGAATAAAACCGCATACAGTATCGATTGTTTATCGGCGGGGCGGACGCGGCGTATCCGTCAGCCCCGCAATATAGTCGATGGAAACGCGGTAGAATCGTGCAAGCCGGATAATCAGCTCAAACGGAGGCTCTCTTTTTCCCTGTTCATAGTTTGTATAGGTCGTTTTATGCATGCCGAGACGCTCCACAAGCTGCGTCTGCGTCAGGTCCGCATCCTCCCGCAGATCACGAAGCCGAGGGTAGTAAGACATCCGCCGTCCCTCCTAAATTAACGTATGCTTTAGTATCCCACGGTACAACGTATGTTGTTGACAAAATACAACGAATGATGTATCATAGAGCATATTGCAGCGAAAGGATGTGCTTTTAATAATGAACGGCGGACTCTCTCTGCGCGCTCTGAAAAGAAAAGCGTTTTGGTTCGCGCTGCTGCCGGCGGCGGCTTTGATCTGTTTTCTTCTTTGGGAGATACTCTGTTCCCGCGCGGCTTTTCCGTTTTTTGAGCGGCACGGCGCAGACCTTCCATGCCGTGTCTATTCCGTGGGAGAAAATCTTGATCCGGGCAGGTATTTGATTATTCCGGACAACGGATACTGCCACGCCGAACTTGCCGATGCACAGAAAAAAGACTGCTTTGTTACTTTGCGCGGCGGCGAGGTAAGCCGTTTCTCCGTTCTTTTATCGGATGGACAGACACTGCGAATCATCAAGGGAAACCTGCTTTCAGATACATATGCCAAAAGAGAGAGCTGTTTTTTTATCGGTACAGTATAACTCGTCTTCTGCCGCCCAAAACCCGCCGTACCTTTGCCCGCTTGGCCGGGCTTTCTATGATCCGCATCGCAAATTTTTGCCGACCTCATCGGACTGTTGAAAAGGATTCGCATCTGCGGGTCCTTTTTTCGTGGAAAGTCATTTGCATAAGTGCAAAAGCCGAGCTTCACAAAGGATTATTTTCCCATCCGGTGAGCGGAGGCAAAACGCTCATTTTTTTAAAATCTTTTTTCTCTTGACAAAAGTCCGATATCGGATTATAATCGCCATTATCTGTTTTCGGACTAAGGAGGAAGTCTCTATGAAAGATTCCGTCTCACAGGAGCTGCTTTCCCGCTTCAATGCGATGCACCAGAGCGTGAACGAGACATACCACCGGATCGCCGTTCGATATCAGCTATCCGACTGCGCCTTTTGGATCTTGTATACTCTGCGGGACGGCTCCGGCGCCGATACACAGGACGCTTTATGCAAAGCACTGTGCATAAGCAAGCAGACCGTGAATTCCGCTTTAAAAAAGTTGGTCGCAAACGGGCTTTTAACGCTCGAATCCCCTGCTTCGGGCGAAAAAAGAAAAAGAATCCGCTTTACCAAAAAGGGAGAAGCTTTTGCCGCCCAAACAATCGACTGTGTCTTTGAACTCGAGCGGGAGGCTTTTGCGCCGTTCACACAGGAACAGTGGCTGGGCTATCTCGCAATGGGCAATGCCTATGCAAAGGAGCTTCGCCGCAGGGCAGAGCTTCTCTGAGAGTGGTATAGAATTGCTTTCCTCACGTCAAGAATAAAACCGGCGCAACGCCGTTTCGCAGAAAAGACAACCGTGCTTTTCTGTCTGTCAAAAGGGAGAATTATGAAAATTCAGCTTTCCGATCATTTTAACTATCTGCGGCTGCTGCGTTTTGTGCTGCCGTCTATCGTCATGATGCTGTTCACCTCGGTCTATGGTGTGGTGGACGGCCTGTTCGTGTCCAATTTTGTGGGAAAAACAGCTTTCGCGGCAGTCAATCTCATTATGCCTCTGCTGATGGGCTTCGGTGCGTTCGGCTTTTTAATCGGCACCGGCGGTACGGCGCTCATTGCCCGCACACTCGGAGAAGGCGACCGTGAGCGCGCCAATCACTTTTTTTCCATGCTGGTAGCAGTAACGTTTCTGTGCGGGCTTGTGTTCAGCGCGGCGGGCCTCTTATTCCTGCGTCCGGCGGCATCTGCCCTCGGCGCAGAGGGAGAACTGCTGAATCTGTGCGTACGGTACGGGCGCATTGTCATGCTGTCACAGACCGGTTTTATGCTGCAATGTGTGTTTCAAAGTTTTTTCATTGCCGCGGAAAAGCCAAAGCTCGGTCTTGTAATGACAGTTGCAGCCGGCGTAACCAATATCGTGCTCGACGCATTGCTGGTCGGTGTATTTCGTTTCGGCGTAGAGGGCGCGGCATTTGCAACGCTGTGCAGCGAAATGGTCGGCGGATTTCTGCCGGTGCTTTATTTTATACGGCCGAATTCGAGTCTGCTTCGGCTGGTACGTCCCCGCTTTGACGGGCGGGCACTGCTTGGCGTCTGTATCAACGGCTCGTCAGAGCTGATGACGAACCTGTCGATGTCCATTGTCAACACACTTTATAATGTGCAGCTGATGCGCCTCGCCGGCGAAGACGGCGTGGCGGCCTACGGCGTTTTGATGTATATGAATTTCTTTTTCGCCGCGGTCTCGATCGGCTATTCGATCGGCTGCGCGCCGCTGGTGGGCTATCACTACGGCGCCGCCAACCACAATGAACTGAAAAATCTGTTCCGCAAGAGCTTAATTCTTGTTGGAGCCTTTTCAGCCGCCCTTACCATCGCCGCCCAATGGGCTGCCGGACCGCTCGCCCGCATTTTCGTGGGCTACGACGAGTTTCTCTGCGAAATGACACGCCACGGCTTTGCGCTGTATGCGCTGTCGTTCATCGCTGCGGGCTTTAACATTTTCGCCTCCTCCTTCTTTACGGCGCTGAGCAACGGACTTGTTTCCGCCGCGATCTCGTTTCTGCGCACACTGGTTTTTCAGGTGGCCGCAGTACTGCTGCTGCCCCTCATTCTGGGTCTGGACGGCGTGTGGCTCGCCATCGTCGCGGCGGAGCTGCTGGCATTTCTTGTGACATGCTTTTTCTTTCTGCGGGAAAGAGGCCGTTATCATTACGCATAAGCCGCGTCTGAGATTTGCTTGATGCCGCGCGTTCTTTTGGTTGTTTTCTTGTTTTTTCCCCTGTAAAGTGGTATGATGTTGTTGTATGAGTTCATCAACGGAGGGACTTCCCATGGAGAAGAAGAAATTCTATATCACAACGCCGATCTACTATCCTTCGGACAAGCTGCATATCGGCCACAGCTACTGCACTGTGGCAACTGACGTTATGGCGCGCTACAAGCGGATGTGCGGATACGACGTTATGTTTTTGACCGGTACGGACGAACACGGCCAAAAAATCGAAGAAAAGGCCAAAGCCGCGGGTGTGACGCCGCAGCAGTATGTGGATGACGTCGTAGCGGGGATTCAGCAGCTCTGGAAGCGCATGAATATTTCCAACGACCGCTTTATCCGCACGACGGATGACTATCATGTCGAGGCCATCCAGAAGATTTTCCGTGCCCTATACGAGCGCGGCGACATCTACAAGGGATCTTATAAGGGCAAATACTGTACTCCCTGTGAATCATTCTGGACCGAAACGCAGCTTGTCGACGGGAAATGTCCCGACTGCGGCCGCGAAGTCTGCGACGCAGAGGAAGAAGCCTATTTCTTCCGCCTGTCTAAATATGCCGACCGTCTGCTCAAGCTCTATGACGAACATCCCGAGTTTTTAACGCCGGAGAGCCGTGTCAACGAAATGCGCGCCTTTATCAATCAGGGACTGCAGGATCTCTGTGTATCGCGCACATCCTTCTCTTGGGGTGTGCCGGTCGATTTCGACTCGAAGCACGTCGTATACGTCTGGGTGGACGCGCTCTTCAACTATATGACGGCCCTCGGCTACCAAAACGATAAATATCACGATCTTGAGAAATACTGGCCTGCCGACGTGCACTTTGTCGGCAAGGAGATCGTGCGGTTCCATTCCATCATCTGGCCCGCGATGCTGATGGCGCTTGATCTGCCGCTGCCCAAGCGTGTATACGGCCACGGCTGGCTTCTGCTCGAGGGCGGCAAGATGTCCAAATCCAAGGGCAATGTTGTCGATCCCGTTGTTCTGTGCGACCGGTACGGCGTAGATGCAATCCGTTATTTCCTGCTGCGTGAGTTCCCGTTCGGATCGGACGGCGTGTTCTCCAACGAGCTGCTGATCCACCGCATCAACACCGATCTTGCGAACGATCTGGGCAATCTTGTTTCCCGCACACTCTCGATGGCGGAAAAATATTTTGGCGGTGTGCTTCCCGCTGAGCGGGAAACCGGCAGCCCGGATGAAGAACTGCTCGGAATGCTCGACGGTCTGCGGACCCGCTATGAAGAGCAGATGGAGAATTTTGCGTTTCAGAACGGCCTGACAGAGACGTTTCGCGTCATCGGCCGCGCCAACAAATATATCGACGAAACCGCGCCGTGGGCGCTCGGCAAGGATCCGGCAAGGGCTGCCCGTCTCGCAGCGGTACTCTATAATCTCTGCGAAGTAATCCGTATTGCGGCTATTCTGCTGACACCCTATATGCCCGAAACCTGTGCAAAAATCCGCTCGCAGCTCGGTCTTGCAGAGGAAACGGCTCACATCGAGAATGCCGGTTTCTGTGCGGATACCGCCTACCGCCTCCACAAGACAGAGAACCTTTTCCCCCGTATTGATATGGAAAAGGAACTCGCTGAGTTAGAGGCGCAGCAGGCCGCCGCAAAAGCGGCCGTCAAGAAGCCCAATCTTGAGTTTGAACCGATTCAGGAGCCGGTGACATTCGATGATTTCGCGAAAAGTGATTTTCGCGTCGTCAAGTGTACCGCCTGCGACGCCGTGCCGAAGTCCTCAAAGCTGCTGCGCTTTACGCTGGACGATGGTACGGGTACACCGCGGCAGATTCTTTCGGGTATTGCAAAATTCTATAAGCCCGAAGAACTCGTCGGTAAAACGCTCGTCGCCATTGTCAATCTGCCGCCCCGCAAAATGATGGGGCTGGAATCAAACGGCATGCTGATTTCCGCCGTCCACACCGAAAACGGCAAAGAAGCCCTGCATCTGCTGATGCTTGAGGATACGGTCCCCGCGGGCGCAAAACTTTGCTGAGATGATTCAAAAGCCGGCGTCCCGTTTTGGAGCGCCGGCTTATCCTTTCTTTCTGACTTTTGCTTTCAAAAAAACCGAAACAGATCGTCTGCTATGTCTTTGCCTTATAAAAGGAGAATCTTGTCATGTCTTTTATCTTTGACTCCCATGCGCACTATGATGATGCCCGCTTTGATCCCGACCGCGATATGCTGATCTCCTCTCTGCCTGAAAAAGGCGTCGGCGCGGTGGTAAACGCGGCAAGCGACCTCATTTCAAGTCGGGCCGCCGCCGCTTTGGCCGAAAAATATTCGTTTTTCTGGGCCTCCGCGGGCTTTCATCCTGAAGCCGCCGATCATCTAAACGACGACGCGATGCTGGAAATTGAAGCGTTGACCCGAAAAGAACGTGTCGTAGCCATCGGCGAAATCGGACTTGACTATTACTACGATAATAACCCTACCCCGGAAAGCCAGCGCAGAGCCTTTGAGCGCCAGCTTGCACTTGCGCATGAACTGGATCTTCCCGTTATCATTCACAGCCGCGACGCAGCGCAGGAGACCCTCGACATCGTAAAAAAATACCGTCCCCGCGGCATCGTGCACTGCTTTTCAGGCTCGGCAGAACTGGCACGCGAATATACCGCCATGGGAATGTACGTCGGCTTTACAGGCGTCGTAACTTTTAAGGGTGCGAAAAAGCCTCTTGAAGCTGCGCGCGCCGCGGGACTCTCCCGCATTCTGATCGAAACCGACTGCCCTTATCTCGCTCCTGTTCCGTTCCGGGGAAAGCGCTGTGACTCCACCATGCTGGCATATACGGCGCAGGCGCTTGCAGAAGCTCTGGGCGTTTCCGCGCAGGAGGTAATTGATGCTTCGTTCAAAAATGCTTTGAATGCTTATGAAATTATTCATAATAGTTTTAAAATATAATAAAAGTACGCATTTTTTGATTTTTTTTGAAAGAAACTATTCTTTTGACTTGCATGTTCCGAAACTTCATGTTAATATAAAATGGTAAAAGAGGCTTTCGCTCGGTCTCTTTTTTGAGCCCGAATTTCATGAGGAGGAATATGCATGAACCCGTATGTCGCGCGCGTAATCCAAAATATCAAAAAGAAATATCCGAACGAGCCTGAATTCATCCAAGTTGTCGAGGAAGTTTTCAGCTTCATCTCACCTGTGGTGGATAAGCATCCCGAATATGAACAGAACTGTATTTTAGAGCGCATGACGGAACCGGACCGTATGGTTTCATTCCGTGTCGTATGGACGGATGATCATAACAAAATTCAGATCAATACCGGTTACCGCTGCCAGTTTAACGGCGCGATTGGCCCTTATAAGGGCGGTCTGCGATTTCATCCGAGCGTATACCCCGGGATTATGAAATTTCTCGGTTTTGAACAGACATTTAAGAATTCCCTTACCACTTTACCGATGGGCAGTGCCAAAGGCGGCTCGGATTTTGACCCCCGCGGCCGCTCCGATGCGGAGATCATGCGGTTCTGCCAGTCATTCATGACCGAGCTGTACCGCTATATCGGTCCGGATATCGATGTGCCCGCCGGAGATATCGGTGTAGCCGGGCGCGAGATCGGCTATCTCTATGGTCAATACAAGCGAATCAAAGGCTGCTTTGAAAATGGTGTTCTGACCGGAAAAGGTCTCTCTTACGGCGGATCCTTAATCCGTCCCGAGGCAACCGGTTACGGTGCGATCTATTATGCCAACGAAGTATTTAAGCATCAGAACGATACGATTCAAGGAAAAACCTTTGCGGTTTCCGGCTTTGGCAACGTCGCATGGGGTGTCGTAAAAAAAATCGCCGAATTCGGCGGCAAAGCTATTACAATCTCCGGACCGGACGGCTATGTTTATGATCCGGACGGCATCATAACGGAAGAAAAAATCCATTACCTGCTTGAAATGCGAGCTTCCGGACGGGATAAAGCGCAGAACTATGCCGAAAAATTCGGCGTGCAGTTCTTCCCGGGCGAAAAGCCCTGGGGCGTGAAGGCGGATGTCGTCATGCCTTGTGCAACACAAAATGAAGTGAATCTTGAGGATGCAAAAAAGATCGCCGCCAACGGCGTCAAATATTACATCGAAGTTGCCAATATGCCGACCACCAACGAAGCACAGGCATATCTGCTTGCGCAAAAGGATATTATTGTTGCGCCTTCTAAAGCGGTAAATGCCGGCGGTGTAGCCGTTTCCGGACTTGAAATGAGTCAAAACAGCGAACGCCTTTCCTGGTCTGCCGAAGAAGTAGATAAAAAGCTGCGCGAAATTATGATCAGTATTCACGCCGCGTCGGTTAAAGCCGCGAAAGAAAACGGTCTCGGCTATAACCTTGTTGCAGGAGCAAACATCGCCGGCTTTATAAAAGTCGCAGACGCAATGCTCGCGCAGGGACTTTACTGATCGGAATTTATCGAGAGATTTTCTGCGTATGACACATTAAGAAAAGTCGGACTCAGGTCTTCACTTTGCGTCCGACTTTTCTTTTTAATTTCTGCAGATGCCTCTTGCGAAACGGAACCTTTCGCGCTATAATAGAACATGCAGTTTCTCCTGCCAGAACAGCGCAGGATTATGCCGGTGTGATGGAATTGGCAGACGTAACGGACTCAAAATCCGTCGGTGGCAACACCGTGCGGGTTCGACCCCCGCCACCGGCACCAAACCAATATAATCCGAACCAGATCTTCTTAATCGGAGATGGGTTCGGATTATTTGTTTTCTTCGAGAAGTTCGAGGATACGCATTTCAGAAACGGCGT
>CAKQGD010000034.1 GCA_934232845.1 uncultured Oscillospiraceae bacterium | reverse complement strand
GAGCAGACCTGATGGTACGGCGCACAGCCGCGCCATGCGACCGACGTCAGAAGCGACGATTGGAACCATCCTCTGAACTGGTCGGCGCCCTCAAGATAAAGGTCGGCAGGCCACTGATTGTTCTCTTCGGTATCCAGAACGGCAGCATGCGTTACGCCTGAGTCAAACCAGACATCCATGATGTCTTTTTCCTTGCGGAATTCGGTGCCGCCGCAGTGCTCACATTTAGTACCGGCCGGCAAAATCTCCGATGCTTCCTTTTCATACCATGCATTGGAGCCCTCTTTGCGGAACAAATCGGACACAGCGCGGATGCTTTCATCCGTAATATGCTCCTTTCCGCACTTCTTGCAGAAGAAAATCGGAATCGGAACGCCCCATGTGCGCTGGCGGGAAATACACCAGTCGCTGCGGTCCATTACCATGTTGCCCATACGTTCCGCGCCCCATGCCGGAATCCACTCGACATCGCGAATCGCATCCATCGTCTGTGCACGGAACTGATCGACAGAACAGAACCACTGTTCCGTCGCACGGAACAAAATCGGTTTTTTGCAGCGCCAGCAATGAGGATACTGGTGAATGATGTTTTCGTAAGCAAACAAGCTGCCGTTTTCCTGCATATGTTTGAAGATAGCTTTATTGGCCTCTTCCGTCGTCAGCCCTTCAAATGCGCCGGCATCCTTTGTCATGCGGCCCTTGTCATCGACCGGAACAAGAATCGGAATCTCAGGATAATGATTGACACAGACCTCATAGTCTTCGACGCCATGTCCCGGAGCGGTATGCACAATCCCGGTACCGCTGTCAAGCGTAACATGGTCCCCGACGATCATCAGAGAATCACGGTCAAAGAACGGGTGACGGCAGACGCCGCGATCGATATCTTTACCGGTAAAGCGGCCGAGAACTTCATATTCTTCTACGCCGCCGGCCTTCATCACAGAAGCAGCCAACTCATCGGCCACCACATAGAATTCACCGTTGGCAGCTTTGATCAGATCATATTCGTATTTAGGCCCAAAGCAGACGGCAAGGTTTGCGGGCAGCGTCCACGTTGTGGTTGTCCAGATAATGACATAGGTTTTAGAGAGGTCCGCACCGAACGCAGTCAAAATCCCCTTGTCATCCGTTACACGGAATTTTACATAAATTGAGGTGTTCGGATCATCATGATATTCAATTTCCGCCTCGGCAAGAGCGGTCTGGCAGTCGGGACACCAGTAAACCGGTTTAAGGCCTTTATAAATATAGCCTTTTTTGGCCATTGTGCCAAAGATTTCAATCTGCTTTGCCTCGAATTCTTTTTTCAGGGTGATATACGGATGATCGTAATCCGCCAGCGTACCGAGGCGCTTAAACTGACCCATCTGAATCTTGACATGCTTTTCGGCAAAGTCACGACACTGATTGCGCAGCTGCACCGGCGTAATTTCCTTTCCGACACCGAGTTCGGCAAGCGCTTTTAGCTCAATAGGAAGACCGTGCGTATCCCAACCCGGAATATACGGTGCGCAGTAGCCCATCATATTTTTGGAGCGCACAATCATATCTTTGAGGACCTTGTTGAGCGCCGTGCCCAAGTGAATGGAGGCATTTGCATAAGGAGGTCCGTCGTGCAGCACAAAACGGGGCTTCCCCTCATTATGCGCAATCATGCGGGCATAAAGCTTCTCTTCATCCCATTTTTGAACCAAAGAAGGTTCTTTCTGCGGAAGGCCGGCGCGCATCGGGAAGTCCGTCTTGGGCAGATTCATTGTGTCGTTGTAGTCTTTAGCCATGTTGGTTTATCTCTCCTTGAAAAGCGGAATAGGCCGCTCTTTGAAATCATTTTTTATGTTCAATACGAAACGCATCTCCAAAGCGCAGCTCGCCGAATTTAGAGGAAGAAAATGCCGGTTCATCATCGTCATCAAATTCGTCGTCAAATTCCTCATCGAGCATCGCTTTTTCTTTTTCGCTGATCTCTGCCAAAGCTTGTTCGGAAACGGAAATCTCTTCCTTTTCCGAAACCTCGGATTTCTCGCTCAACGGCTGGCCTGCATCCCGCTCTTCTTCCGGGGACTCGTAAATCGATTTTTCCTCGGCCGCGGCCGCATCGCGCGGGGTGGCATTTTTTCCGGGAATGGTGCTCACCAATTCAAGATGCTGTTTATACAAATCCAGAAGTCTGTCCTTAAAGGAAGCAACTTCATTTTGAATTTTCTCAAACGCTTCTTGTTCCCGATCAATCTGACGCTTAGCGTTGCTGACAATGGTTTCAGCTTTAATATTAGCGTCACGCAGAATAATTTCCGCTTTCGTCTTGCTCTCGCGGATCACACTGTCACCCAGCTTCTGCGCGCCGAGCAATGCAGTCCGCAGGCTTTCTTCATCCTCGCGGTATTCCGTCAGTTTATCGGCAAGGACCTCCAGCTTGCGCTCGAGGTCCTGATTTTTGTCTATCTGTTCCTGAAGCGCGGCTGAAACCGTCTTCAGATACTCCTCTACGTCGTCCATGCGGTAACCGAACCCAAAGGTACGGTCAAAAGTTTTTTCCGAAATTTCCTTCGGCGTGAGCAATGTGGTTACCCCCTCAAATATATTTTTCATACGCGACATGCAGCCGCCCCGATCTGGTCTCATTTCCGACGCCGCATAAGAAAAACTTTCCGACGCCCCGAATAGAAATACTTTCTCCCGCCGCAACCGGACAGGAAGGGTTTATAATAATTCGTCCTCCGTGCGCAACCAGTCCTGCACGAATCAGACGAGCCGCTTCGCTTCGGCTTTTTCCCGTCAGCATAGCCGTGATACAGTCGGCACGCAGAGACGCCGCAATTCCTTCATGTCGCTCTTTCCGAACTTGGGGAAGAAGCATGGGATGCCCTTCTTCGCATACAATACCGACGCCGCCTACCTTTGTAACGCTTTGCAAAAGAATCGGCGCAACCGAAGGTAAAATAAAAAGAACGGCTTCACCCTCACCGACAAGGATATCTCCGATTGTCTCACGCTTGATCTGAAGCGACATCAGCGTTCCAAGCAGATCGCGATGATGGATCATATAGTTCTTTCTCCATCGAACGGTAACAGAAGAAATCGGATATTCCTCCGGCAAAGGACTGTCTTCTTCAGAAAAAGCATAAACCGCGCGAAGCGCTCCGCCAAAGCCGCCCCAAGCGCCGCCTTTACAGCCAAATGTAGCAGCCGCACAGGATGCAATACTTTGTTCTCTCTCATCAAGAAAAGGCGTAAAGCGTGTGATGCCCCGTTCCCGTGCGAGACAGGCAAGCTCTCCGCAGCGGGATGCAAAAATACGTTCTTTCGCATTCAAACCCAAATGGGAAAAACAATCCCCCATCAGAAATAAACGCCGTTTGACTCAAGCTCGTCAAGCAAATCGCCGACAAAGTCCACGTTATAAGGCGTAATGATAAAAGTGCTGTTTGCAACGCGCTTAATCTGCCCCTGATTCGCATAAGCCACGCCGCTGAGAAAATCGACAAGGCGGCGTGATACGTCCTTATTGGTGGACTCCAGATTCAGTACAACGGTATGCTTGGCATTGAGATGATCTGCAATTGAAGAAGCGTCTTCAAACACTTCCGGCTTAACAAGCACCACGGAAAGCTGGGTTGTCGCAGCAATATTGACCACCTTGTTCGGGCGCTTGGAGGTATCGGCTGTTTCGCCATAGTCATAGGACGGCGCTTCCTTTTCTTTTTTTCTGCGCATAGACACATAATCCATGTCATCGTCCGTTTCCGGCTCATCGTCATAAAAATCCTCTTCGTCGTCCTCGGGCATTCCCATAAAGTTGCGAAGTTTGTCCATCATTCCCATAAGTATCCCTCACAATCTCTCTCCGAAGATGGCTCGGCCAACCCGGATCATAGTGCTTCCGTGCCGAATCGCATATGGAAAATCATCCGTCATGCCCATCGACAGGATACGCATACTTACATTATCTATATTTTGGGCTTCAATGTCAATAAAATCACGATACATCTGTTCAAAATATGGCTCATTTCTTTCTGGAAATTCCTGCTGGGGCGGAATCGCCATCAGCCCTTGCACCGTCAGATGAGAAAAGCATGCGATTCGGCGAATAAAAGAGTGCAGTTCGTTTGGAAGAACGCCGGACTTCGTCTGCTCGCGCCCGATATTGACTTCCACCAGAACAGGCATTACCCGTCCGCAGCGGGCCGCACATCGATCAATCTCTTCGGCAAGGCCAATACGATCCACAGACTGGATCAAATCTACCTTATCGATAATGCCGCGCACTTTATTGGTCTGCAGACTGCCGATAAAATGAATCTCGCAATTTTTCCGGTTATAATGCTCATATTTTTCCAAAAACTCCTGCGCACGGTTTTCCCCAAGCAGGCAGGCTCCCGCGGAAACCGCAGCA
Source organism: uncultured Oscillospiraceae bacterium (assembly GCA_934232845.1). Lineage (GTDB taxonomy): Bacteria > Bacillota > Clostridia > Oscillospirales > Ruminococcaceae > Yanshouia. The sequence continues at coordinate 14,438 of CAKQGD010000034.1, read as the reverse complement.
TTTACCCGTTCGGCATCATTATGCTTTGTCACCGCCATCAGACGAATTTCAGAAGGGTCTCTTCCGCATTCTGCCGCAGCTTCCCGTATGCGTTCTTGTACAGAGAGAACATTCTGCCTGATCTCATCCAAGGATTTTACCGTCATACAAATCTGTTCCTTCCACGATTACTTCGTCGAACTGTTCCAATGCGTTTTCCAAATTACTGGTATCCGAACATAAGACATATGTCTCGCCCTCATACAGACGCTCGATCGGTTTAAATTCGACCAGATTTCCGGATTTTACATAAACCCCTTCGGTCTGCCCGATATATCGAAGCGCATTCTTGGGAATGCGCAGACCGCTGTAGGATTTGAACTTGATCTCTGCGGAAACAATCCGCACATTGATCAGATAGCGATCAAGCCTGCCGCAGGTAAGTACCACCAGTGTTTCATTTCCCTCCGGGACAACTCGCGTAATCTCTGCGGGAATGTCCGTGGCTCCGCTCACTCCGAAATTCAGAACGACGCCTGCTCCTTCTGCAAAGTTCTCTGCCTGTTCACTGTTTACGACAAGGGCAAGATTCCATTGAAAATCCTTCTGTACTTTTCCCACCGCATTTGCATAGGCAAGAGGCTTCGTTGTACCGTCCAAAACGCCTTCTACCATCTGAACGGACAGCTCTTTCACATCAGAGGGAAAAATAGTCTCATATCCATCCGTTCCGGAACAGAAATACCCATCCAGACCGGCCGTTATGGAAATCGGCTGACTGCTGATTTTTGCTTTTGCATCTGAAATCTGTCCCTGCAGAAAAGAAATTTGTCCGGAAAAGTCTTTCAGTTTGCCTGATGCGATCAGCTTCTTTCCAAGCAGAAACTGAATTCTTTCTCTTTCCGAGGAAAGTCCGTCCAAACTTTTCCTTGCCGCAAGATCCACAATACTTCCCGCCGCATCACTAAGCTCCGCGTTAAGCGTATCGGTCAAAAGAGGCTGCAGTGCCGCCGATTCGGCGCTTTTCAGCACAGCAATCTCTCCCTCACAGCGATCGCAGAAGTTCTGCAGCGCAAGGTCCTCTGCGTTTTCATAAACGTCTGCAATGGCGGTATGGCTTAAAATAACCTCTCCGTCTTCACAGAGATAATTATAGACGCCCTCCTGCGAGGAAGTCAGCACTTGTTCATTGCGCACGGCAACGGCACGCACGCGGCAGGAATCCGCAACGGTGTAGGAAAAGGCGGTTTCCGTTCGATACGAAGGTACAAGAAAGCGATATGCCAGCCAACCGGTATAGCATACGGTAAAAGCCGCTAAAAGCACACAAAGCAGCTTTCCAAAGAAATGGCTGTTCATTTCTGCGTTTTCTCCTTTTTATTTCATCCGATCAGACGATTCTCTTCCACAAAAGCAGCCACATCGCGCAAAAAAGAACCTTCGTCCGGATAGATATCCGGATAAAACCAGCGGATGCGTTTGTCGCTGCGAAACCATGTTCTCTGTCGTTTTGCATATCGGCGTGTTTCCATCCGCAGACGATCAAGGCAAGTCTCAAGCGGACTTTCGCCTCTTAAGTACGGCAGCAGCTCTTTGCAGCCGATCGCTTGTGCACAAGTTGGCGCGTTGGGAAACTTTTCATAAAAGGCTTTTGCCTCTTCGACAAGACCCTGCCGCACCATCTGTTCCACACGTAAATGAACTCTGTCATAGAGTTTTTGTCTGTCGGCATAATCTACTCCAATCATCAACGGGTCAAATTCCGACGGAATTTCTCTGGAACGCCGACGCTGCTCCGTCATAGTGATTCCGGTTGAACAGTATAGCTCCAAGGCCCGCAGTACTCGTCCCATGTTGTTGGGATGAAGTCCTGCCGCATATTCGGGATCGATTTCCGATAGTCTGCGTAGCATCTCTTCCCCGCCGACAGCCGCGGCCTCTTTCTGCAGAGCAGACCGAAGCATTGGGTCGCTTTTTTCCTCTGAAAAATGGATCCCGTCAAGTAGGCTCGATACGTAAAGTCCCGTTCCTCCAACAAGAATCGGAGTTTTTCCCCGGGAAACAATTTCCCCGATCGTTCTGCGGGCATCTTCCAGATAACGGGCAACGCTGTAGCTTTCATCCGGATCGAGAAAACCGATCAGATGATGCGGCACACCGCGCATTTCCTCTTCGGTGGGACGCGCGGTTGAAATAGAAAGAAACCGATAAATCTGCATGGAATCGGCTGAAACAATCTCGCCGTCAAAACGCTCGGCAAGCTCGGCTCCCAGCTTTGTTTTACCGGAAGCCGTGGGGCCCACAACGGCCAAAACCCGTGTTCGGTTTATCTTTCTCACCCCAATCTTCCAAAAAGCTTTTCCACATCGCGGCGCGTCATCGTGACAACGGCGGGACGTCCATGCGGACAGTAGCGAATCTGCCGCTCACCCAGCACGAAATCAGCCAACGTCCAAAGCTCCGGCGCCGTACTTCTCTTTCCTGCCATCACAGACGCACGGCACGCTACAGAATAAAGAAGCTCATCCAGTACGGCAGGTGTGACGCTGCGCCGGTTCGCAAGAAGTTTTCCTGCCGTCTCGGAAAGCAGATCGCCAAGCGAACAGCCGTCCAACAGCATCGGAATCTCCCGTACCAGCAGTGTCCCCTCGCCGAAATCTTCCGCGGTGATACCTATCGTGTCAAGTGCTTCGGGATGTTCCAGCAGAATGGCATACTCCTCCCGCGGCAGACTGACAGCTTCGGGAGAAATCAGTACCTGTCGGTCGGCAGGAGTCTCGCCGATACGGCGCAGACGTTCGTAATTAAACCGCTCATGAGCGGCATGCTTGTCGATCATATGATATTCCTCGCCCTGTTCGACAAGGATATAAGTACCAAACAGCTCCCCGATGATACGCCACACCGGCGCATCCGGCTCGCAGACCGGATCTTCCGGCGGAGGAACGATTTTTTCCCGCACGGAAGAGGGCTCCACCTCGATATCAATGTTTGCATAGGTACGCACCGGAGAGGCCAAGACAGCCCGCTCTTTTTTAGAAGCGGGAGCAAATACGGCACCGCCAGAAGAAGAGAACGAATTTTTTTCAATGTCCGGCTGTTTTTCTGCGGCATCGACCGTCTCTGTCTTTTCAAGTGCTTTTGTATGCAGAGCAGGCGCCGTTTCCAGAGGACGGGGGCTGTGCAGAGAAGACCCTGTCGTTTTCGGAAGAGCAGATGGAACCGCATTCGTTTTTTCAGAGGATTTTACCGCCGCGGAAAGCCTTGTCTGCTGATCGGAATAGTCAAAATCATCCAAGGAAAAGACCGTGAGCTTTTTGGGCGGAACCGCCGCGGGCCGTATCTCCAGACTGCGGAGCGCCTGCATGCATGCGGCATATACGGCGTTGTAAACATCCCGCTCGCTTGAAAAGCGGACCTCAAGTTTTGCAGGATGTACATTCACGTCTACAAGAGACGTGTCGATTGTCAGATTCAGAACGCACGCGGGAAACCTTCCGACCATGAGGCGGTTTTTGTAAGAATCCTCTACAGCCGCCGCACAGGTTCTCGATCGAACGTAACGAGTATTGATATAAAAAATCTGAAGCGTGCGTGTAGAACGGCAGGTAGCAGGCTTGGAAACATACCCTTCTACTGAAATACCGCTTTCCCGATACGAAACGGGAACCATATTGGATGCAATCTCATTTCCGCAGACGATTCGAACCGCGGTAAGAAGATTGCCGTCTCCGGGCGTCTGCAGCACACGCTTTCCCTCGCGCACAAACTCAAAAGAGGTCTTTGGATTAGCCAAAGCAAGCCGGTCGAGCAAAGACGCGACTGCGCCTCCTTCGATCGTATCTTTTTTTAAGAATTTCATCCGGGCCGGCGTATTGTAAAAGACGTCGCGCACCTCCACGGTTGTGCCGACGGAGCAGCCTATCTCAGAGAGGACTCCCCGCTCTGTACCGGAGATGGAAAACTCGCTTCCGATCGGCTCGTTTTCTGTACGGGTTATCACCTTTACATGGCTGACAGCCGCAATGGAAGGCAGCGCTTCTCCGCGAAACCCCAGTGTACCAATCGCATCAAGGTCATCCACGCTGGAGACTTTGCTGGTAGCATGACGGATAAACGCATTTGCCAGATCTTCTCGGGAAATTCCGCTTCCATTATCCGTGACGCGGATCAAACCGATTCCGCCGCCGCGAATCTCCACGGAAATACGGGAGGCGCCCGCATCAAGAGCGTTCTCCACCAGTTCCTTTACAATAGATGCAGGCCTGTCGATCACCTCACCCGCCGCGATCAGCTCCGCAATCTGCGGCGGCAGCACATTGATTTTTGCCGTTGGAATACGCCCCCTTTTTCATCAGCGCAGCATAGATTTAAATTCGTAGAGCTTATTCAAAGCCTCAATTGGGGAAAGCATATCCACATCCAGCGCGCGCACCGCATCATCGATCGGCGTAGCACGCGGCAGAGAGAGCTGTTCCCCCTGTTGGGAGGAGTTTTTTTTCATCGCGGCGCGCCGTTCTGAAACCGGACGAGCCGCTTCCAGATCCGAAAGAATTTCTTTGGCGCGACGTATAATCCACTCCGGAATTCCCGCAAGTTTCGATACCTCAACGCCGTAGCTGTCGTCTACGGAGCCGCGGACGATTCTTCGGAGGAAGGTGATATCATCTCCGCGTTTTTTGACCGCAGTGTTGTAATTCTTTACGCAGGGAAGCACCTCTTCCAGTTCCGTCAGCTCGTGGTAATGCGTGGCAAACAGCGTTTTGGCGCCTACTTTTTTAGGATCGGCAATATACTCGATCATCGCACGGGCGATGCTCATTCCGTCGAAGGTCGAAGTGCCTCTTCCCACCTCGTCAAGAATGAGAAGACTGTTTCTCGTCGCATTCTTGAGAATATCCGCGACTTCACTCATTTCGACCATGAAAGTGGACTGGCCCGTCGCAAGATCGTCGGAAGCTCCTACACGGGTAAAAATTCCGTCCACAACGCCGATCACCGCAGAAGAAGCGGGTACAAAACATCCGATCTGCGCCATCAGCACGATCACCGCGACCTGCCGGATGTAGGTGGATTTTCCCGCCATATTGGGCCCGGTTAAAATTGCAATGCGGTTTTCTCCGCAGTCAAGGGTCGTATCGTTTGCGACAAAGCGGCCGCCCGCGCCAAGAAGCTTTTCTACGACAGGATGTCTGCCGTCTTTGATTTGTATCTCTCCGCCCGTTGTGATCTGTGGGCGGCAGTAGTCATTTTCCGATGCGAGCACCGCGAAACCCGTAAAAACATCAAGGCGCGCAACCGCATTGGCGGTGCGCTGAATCCGCTCAGTCTGTTCGGAGACAAATCCCCGAAGCTCTTCAAACAGGCGCTGCTCCAATTCGAGCTGTCTGTCGTGCGCAGAAAGGATTTTGTCCTCAAGGTCTTTGAGCTCCTGCGTAATATATCTCTCACAGTTGACAAGCGTCTGTTTGCGGATATACTCGGCGGGAACAAGCTGTTTATACGAATTGGTAACCTCGATATAATATCCGAATACTTTGTTGAAGCCGATACGCAGATTTTTGATTCCGGTGCGTTCACGCTCGCCGCTCTCAATTTTGGCGAGAAATTCCTTTGTATTGGTGAGCATTTTTCTCAGCTCATCCAAATCGGAAGAAAAGCCCTCTCGGATATACCATCCGTCCTTCATCAAAGCGGGAGGATCATCGGGAAGCGTTTCCATAATCCGTGCAAAGACGTCCTCCATCGGATCAATCTCTTTGAAAATCTCTCTGAGATTCTGTGCATGCGCATCTTTCAGTTTTTCTCTGAGCGCAGGAAGTTTTTTTAGAGTGGATGCGAGGCTGACCAGCTCACGCGGAGTTGTAGAGCCGCATACCACGCGGGTCAGAAGGCGCTCCATATCGTAAATTCCGCTCAGCTGCTCCTCCAGATCCAGACGAAGCATCGAGTCGCTTTTGATTTCCTCCACAGCGTTCAGTCGTTTTTCAATCTGAATAGGATTGCAAAGCGGCTGTTCAAGATAATGACGAAGCAGGCGTTTTCCCATTGCAGTATACGTCTTGTCCAGCACCCAAAGGAGACTCCCCCGCTTTTCTCCGGAGCGCATTGTCTGCAGCAGCTCCAGATTGCGCCGGGCCGTCGGATCCAGCATCATACAGCGCTGCTCCCGGTAGACTTCAAGGGAGACCAGCCGTTCTACCCCCACCTTCTGCGTTTCATGCAAATAGCAGAGCAGAGCGCCGAGAGCACTTACCGCCCGCGGCATAGACAGAAGATTATTTTCGCGGACAACGGTTTCTCCGAATTGGTCCAAGACCACTTTTAAAAGCGTCTCGGTATTGCTGCAAAGCTCTTCATCGAGAGCCTGGGCACAGCAACCGATTCTTTCACGCAGAAAAGCACCCATGCCTTTTATCCCGCAGAACGCTTCGTTGTATACGATTTCGCTCGGAGAAAAACGGGAAAGCTCGTTCTGCAGCGAAGCGACCTCACGCATCGGAATCTCTGTCACATAGGCGCGCCCCGTCGACACGTCTGCAAAAGCAGCTCCAAACTGATCCTCGGCGCAGAAAACAGACGCAATATAATTGTTGGCCCCCTCTTCCAGCATATTGGACTCAATCAATGTGCCCGGCGTATAAACACGGACTACCTCTCGTTTGACAAGTCCTTTTGCGGTTTTGGGGTCCTCCGTCTGCTCGCAGACGGCTACCTTATATCCTTTTTTGATCAGACGGGCAATGTAGGACTCACAGCTGTGATACGGTACGCCGCACATCGGCGCACGTTCTTCCTGACCGCATTCCTTTCCGGTCAGCACCAACTCCAGTTCCCGCGATGCGGTGATCGCATCGTCATAGAACATCTCATAAAAATCCCCGATCCGATAGAATAAAATGTGATTTTTATGCTGTTCTTTAATCTGAAAATACTGCTGCATCATCGGCGACAGCGGCGCCATGCTTCTTCACCCGTCCTTCTGTTCTCACTTCAGTAAAAATGTTTTTTTACCGCTTTGAAGATATGAAAAAGCTTCATGTTCCGTATCTCCAAAGCGGTTCTTTTTGTTTTATTTTTGTTTAATGACAGCCGCCGCAGCTCGAGCAGCTGCCGGTGCAGGCAGACATCTCAATTTCGTCCGGATTTTCTCCGTTTGCGCTTCCCGTAATAATGCGGGTCAAATGATTGATCAAATTCTCAAATTCCCCGCGGGAAGCATTGTATGTCATCATCAGAGGATGTGCGTTGATTTCATCATACAGAGCGTGCAGCTTCTCGTCCAGATCAAGAACCTCCTGATCTTCTTTTCCGGGAACGCCCTTAGCCATGGCTACCTCAAGCTGGGCTCTCATTTCTTCAAAACGGCCCACCATTTCTTTAAGCTCCGCAGAAGCATTTACGGCGGCTGCATCGCCCGTTGCTTTCAGATAACGCTCATCCCGCTGAATTTCCTTTCCGATTTCGCGTGCCATTTCAATCAAATTCATAATCAATAAAGCTCCTTACCAAAAATTTTTATATGACAGGCCCGGCAAGTTCTCCCGCCATGGCCCAATTCATCGCCTTTGTAATGGAAACGTCCGCAAATCGGCCGATCCATTCTTCTCCGCCGGGGACCTCCACTATCACATTGCCTTCGGTGCGTCCAGTAAGGATTCCCGGATTTTTTCCGACGCCGTCAAACAGAACCCGAATCGTTTTTCCAAGAGAGCTTCGGTTCAGCTCGGTACAGATTTCCACCTGCTGTGCCAAAAGCTCGCGGAAGCGAAGGGATTTTTCTTCGTCTGAGGTCGAATCCGTCATCTCGGCGGCAGGCGTACCGCTGCGCCGCGAATACAAAAAAGTAAACAATGCCTGATAGCGCACCCGGCGGATCAGATCCATCGTAGCATCGAAATCCTCTCTTGTCTCTCCGGGAAATCCGACGATGATATCACTGGAAAATGTCACATCCGGCATAACGGAACGGGCATAGTCAATCAGCTCAAGATAGTGCTCCACCGTGTAATGCCGGTTCATTTCATGCAGAATGCGGTTTGAACCGCTCTGAACCGGCAGATGAATATGGCGGCAAACATGCTTGGATGCGGCAATCGTATCAATCAGGCGCCGTGTACAATCTTTGGGATGAGAGGTCATAAACCGGATGCGATACTCTCCTTCGATCTCGTCCACACGGCGAAGAAGCTCAGAAAAGTCGATTTTTTCCGCAAGACCTTTTCCGTAGGAATTGACATTTTGACCCAGCAGTGTGATCTCACGATATCCGGATGCAACAAGCGTTTTCGCCTCGCACAGAACATCGTCCGGCCGGCGGGAAATCTCTCTTCCACGCACATACGGTACAATGCAGTAGGCGCAAAAATTGTCGCAGCCCTGCATAATAGTCAAAGACGCTTTTATAGAATCCGAGCGGATCGCCGGAAGCTTTTCAATTACTTTGGCTGCAGGCTTGTCCCAAAATACGCGCCGCTCTCCGAGAATTTTCCGCGCCAGAAAGGAAGGAAGAAGATGCCCCGCACCGGTTCCGAACACGATATCCACATACGGATAGCTTTTTTGAATTTTTTCGGAAGCCTCAGGCCTCTGCGTCATGCAGCCGCAAACGGCGAGAATCAGCTCCGGATTTTTACGCTTTTGTGCTTTTAAAGAACCGATATGCCCATATACGCGGTCCTCTGCGCTTTCCCGAACCGCACAAGTATTAAACAGAATCAAATCCGCTTCATCCGTTTTATCTGTCAGTTCATATCCCATGGAAACGAGAAGTCCATTTATTTTCTCTCCGTCCGCCACGTTCTGGCTGCAGCCGAAGCTGTGTGTATATGCACGGCGGGAAAGGCCGTTTTTTTTCTGATATGCACGGTTCCATGTACGGACCGTTTCAAGATCCGCGGCACAGACCGCATCATTGATCTGATCCAAAGCAAATATGTTATCCGCCATGTTTTCTCCTTAAAAACTGTATTTCGTTTTATGAAACATTCGCTCCCCTAAAATTTGTAACGCCAGTCGTAAGAGCTGCATGTCTCTGTTTATTTGTTTAAATTCAGCATTTGTCCAACAGAAAAATAAGATATAAATGCCGAAAGCACATTTGTTTTTAAACTAAAAATACCTTTTTATTATAACGATTTCACCCTTATTAGTCAATCGAAAGCACCTCTGCTTTTCCTGCACAGACAAATGATAAAAAATGAGCAAAAAGCATTTGTGAATTTTATGCCGAAAACATTGCCAAAAAATTTATCACTAATTTATGGATTTTGCGAACAAAATCAGAACTTTTTGGAAAGTGTTTTTTGCCTAAAAACATAAAAAGATTAAAAAACGGGAATATAATGCCGATTTTTATGACTATTAAATGATTCATATCATAACTCAGGTAGAATCAACAATATATTTTTGTGTTTAAAAGCAAGAATCCTTTGTTTTACTTTACAAGAAAGTTTCGTTATGATAAAAAGAGTTTAGAGGGATTTTACATAATTGTACCGATAAACCTTGTCCCATTTTTGCAATATCTTACAAAATCCCTTTTTTGCGTTCTCAGCCCACGGGCCTCTGGCTATGCTGGGATAAGCTTTTTTCCATTATTACATTATTAAAGGAATAGTTGAAAGGAGAAACATCATGAAAAGACTTATTTCCCTGATCCTTGCCCTTACTTTCGTTCTCGCTATGACTGCCTGCGGCGGTTCCGCCGGCAACAGCACACCGGCAGGCACTAAAAACTCTGCTGCTGCGCCCTCTTCCGGTACTTATAAGTGCAAAATCGGCACAGGCAACTCCGGCGGCGTGTTCTATGTCCTCGGTGCCGCTATGGCTGAAGTGATCAACAAAGACTCTACCGTTCTCAACCTGACCGCTCAGGCCACCTCCGCAACTTCCGAAAATATTGCTTTTACAACCTCCAAGGAGTTGGACTTCGCTTTTGCGATCTATGACGTTGTGCAGGCCGCCTATACCGGTACCCGTGAATATGAAAAGTCCGGTGCTCTCGACAACGTCCGCATCGTCATGATGGGACACGTCGGCGACGTTTGCCCGATCGTTTTCACGGACTCTCCGATCCAGAGCCTTGCGGATCTCGCCGACAATAAATACAGCATCGGCGTCACTTCCGGATATGCCGGCTATGTTCTTACCCAGGCTGCTCTCTATGGCTATGATATCGACATCGAATCGATCAGCAACAAGCCCGTTTTGTCCTACACCGAGCAGGCAACCGCTTTGAAGGACGGCACCCTTGACGTTCAGATGTACACCGGCGCCCATCCCGGCTCCGCGGTTCTGGACTCCGCTTCCACTAAAAACATCCGCATCCTTGGCCAGACAAAGGAAACTCTTGCCAAGGTTCTTGAAAAGTATCCCTACTTCGTAGCCAATACCATCCCCGCGGGAACCTACGCCGGCATCGAAGAAGATGTTCAGGTCTTTGCCGTCGTGTACTGCATCATTACGCACGCGGATGTTCCGGATGAAGCCGTCACCGAGTATATGGAGCAGATCTTTGCGCATGATCTTACCTCTTATCACGCGGCCGGTTCTTACTACACTCTTGAGAACTCCTTCTATAATGATCTGTATGTCAACAGCGACGCCGAGGGTCTTGTTCCTTTCCATCCGGCTGCGCAGGCATATTTGGAGTCTCACGGCATCGGTGACCTTTCCGTCTGATCGATCCCTCTATCCTCCTATAAGGAATCCTCGAACTGCAAAATAAGGGCGGGGATAATCCCCGCCCTTTGTCTCACCTGATTTGAAAGGACTAGTATGGATAAAGTAAAACTTCAAGAGAGATGTGAACTGCTGATCAAGGTTGTGGCGATCACATTTGCAACATATTCTCTCATTCTTCCTCTTTTCAGCGTCAACCTTTTGTTTTCCAGAAGTATTCATTTGGCCTTTGTTTTTGTGATTCTCCTTCTTGAGGCTATAAACGAAAGCCTTAAAAAGGAAAAGCCCAACTTTCTTTGGGATATTGTCATGCTGGCGGCACTTGTGGTGGTTGCATACGCATGTATTTATCTCTGCCTGAATTCCGACGATCTTCTGCTTTACCGCATCGGCCTCTACAATCAAACAGATATTATCATGGGTCTGATTGTATTTGCAGCGGTTATGGTGGCAACTCAGCGCAAATACGGATGGATTCTGACGGGAATCATCTGTCTGTTTATTGTATATCTGTTTGCAGGGCCCTATCTTCCCTCCACAATTGGTCACCCCGGCGTTTCTTTTAAGCGCATCGTCAGCAATATTGCGCTTGGCACCGAGGGTATCTTTGGCGCTCCTCTCGGAGCCGCAGTCAACACGGTTGCCATTTTCGTTGTATTTGCTGCTTTCCTTGAAGAATCCGGCGGCTTCCATGTTTTCATGGATCTCTCCATGGCCGCTTTTGGTAAGATCAACGGCGGTGCTGCCAAGGTTGCCGTTGTTTCCTCCTCACTGTTCGGCACAATTTCCGGTTCCGCTGCGGCAAATGTGGCCGGTACCGGCATGATCACGATTCCTACCATGAAAAGATGCGGATACGAACCCCATGTCGCCGGCGCCGTTGAAGCAGCAGCCTCCTCCGGCGGTCAGCTGATGCCCCCCGTTATGGGTGCCGCGGCTTTCGTCATGGCGGAGATGCTGTCTCTCCCCTATACGGCTATTATGATGGCCGGTGTCGTTCCCGCGATCTGTTATTATATTTCTATTTTCTTCAGCGTCGATCTTTACAGCAGAAAGCATAATATCGGAGATGCAAGCGCAGAGTTCTCTTATACCGCAGAACAGCGCCGTGAAATCTATAAACGCGGTATCCTGCTTCTGCCCCTGGTTCTGCTCTTCATTCTTGTCGGCGTTCTTTATTGGTCCGCTGCCAAAGCTGCGGCTTACAGCACGGTCGCCATTCTTATCTGCGCTCTGCCTTATAAAGACTGCCGCTTCAATCTGAAAAAGATTCTGAATGCTATGGCAGAAGGCGGAAAAGCGGTGATCTCTATCTCCGTTATCTGCGCCGCTTCCGGTATCATCATTGGCGTCTTTACCGTCACGGGACTTGGCCTGAAGCTTTCTTCCGCCATCGTTGCTCTTTCCGGCGGACATTTGATTATCCTGCTCTTCCTTGCGATGATTGCTTCTCTCATTCTCGGTATGGGTGTTCCCACGGTCGCCGCTTATCTGATTCTCGCCATTCTTGTCGCGCCTGCCATGGTGGAATTCGGCGTTCCCGCGATTGCCGCACACATGTTTGTTTTCTACTTCGGCATCATCTCTGCCATTACGCCTCCTGTCGCACTCGCCGCATATGTCGGTGCAGGTATTGCGGAATCCGATCCGATCAAGGTAGGCTTTACCGCCTGCGGACTTGCGCTTCCCGCATTTATCGTTCCGTATATTCTTGCATACAATCCGGCGCTCATTTTGCAGAGCGACAGTGTTTTGGAAATCCTGCAGGTGGTTATTTCTACTGTATTCGGTTCTTTCCTCTGCAGTGTCATTATTCAGGGATATCTTTTCAGATCACTCAAGCGTTTTGAACGAGTCATCTTCGGCGTTGCAGCTATCTGTATGATGTATCCCGAAGCAATGACAGACTACATCGGCGGAGCGATCGCCATCGTATTGATGATTATCATCCACAGAAGTGCAAAGAAAAACAAAGAGGTATCTTCGCTAAGCTAAAGTCAATCGTCTTAAGTGCAGCGGACAGTCGGTGTTCTGCCGTCTGTCCGTTTTCACTGGATAAAATTGTGAATTACCGTTTAGGCTCAGCTTACAATCATTGATATAATTTTATGCTTTTATTCCAAAAATCGATCTATTGTCGTAGAAAGACTTGAAATTCATTGGCCCAAACGCTATAATCTATTATGTGCTGCTGCGGATTGCGGCTGGTTTTTCATATAAATCCGCATGAGGAAATTGAGAGGAATATTGAAGTAAGAGGTGCAAAAAATGGCAAGAGAAAACAAAATCATGAGTGCCGAACAAGCGGTCGCTCACATCAAAAACGGTGACCGCATTATGGTCGGCGGCTTTGGACTTCGCGGTGCCCCCGATCCCCTTGTAGAGGCACTGGTCAAGACCGGTGTCAAGGATCTTACGATCATTTCCAATGACCTTGCTTCTCCGCATATCGGTCTTGGACAGCTGCTCGATAACAAAATGGTCAAGGGCTGCATCGGAAACTACTATAACTGGAACAAGGATGCCGTCGCCGCCTATTATGCAGGCGAACTTCCGATCACTTTAATTCCTCAGGGCACTTTTATTGAGGCAATTCGCGCCGCTGCTTATGGCATCCCTGCATTTTATACGCCTACCGGATACGGCACGGATCTTGCAGAGGGTCATGAAACCCGTGAATTTAACGGCAGAGGCTATATTCTTCAGGAAGCTCTCCATGCGGAAGTCGCACTCGTGAAAGCCTATAAAGCCGATAAACTCGGCAACTTGATTTTTTACAAAACCGCCCGCAACTTTAACCCGACGATGGCAATGGCCGCAGCCTATACGATCGCAATCGTGGATGAAATCGTAGAGCCCGGTGAACTGGATCCCGAAACGATTCAGGTTCCTCATATCTATGTCAATGCCATCGTGAAGGGAGAATAAAACAGATGTATAAGTTTGAGAGAAAAGATGCGGAAGTACGCATCGCGAAAAACGCAGCAAACCTGATTGATTGTCTGGCCGGTGAGCACACTTTTACCCTGAATCTCGGCATCGGCATTCCTACCCTCATTGCAGACTATGTAAAAAATGAAAATATCTATATTGAGGCTGAAAACGGCATTCTGGGCGTTGGTCCTCTCGCCAAGCCCGAAGAAGAAGACTGGCAGCTGATCAATGCCGGCCGTCAGCTTGTTACGGAGACTCCCGGATGCTGCTACTTTGCCAGCGTAGATTCCTTTGGCATGATGCGCGGCGGCCATATCGACGCCACGGTGCTCGGCGCTTTCTCTGTTGATGAAAAGGCCAATATCTCCAACTGGATTATCCCCGGCTCTCAGCTTGGCGTCGGCGGCGCTATGGACCTTGTTTCCGGCGCAAAAAACGTCATCGTTGCGATGATGCACTGCGACAAGCACGGCGCAACCAAGCTGCTCAAGACCTATAAGCTGCCTGTGACCGGTGCCGGCGAAGTGGACTATATCGTTACCGAGTACTGCATGATGCATTTTGAGAACGGCAGATTCGTTCTGTTTGCGATTGCAGATGAAATCACCGTAGACGAGCTGAAAACCGTTGTCGACTTTGAGTTTGATGTTTCTCCGAAGCTTGTCAAGATGATGAAGTAATCCCCTGCCCTTACAATAATAAAAAAGACGTATCTTAAAATTGGATACGTCTTTTTTATTGTACAGAGAAAACCATCAGCAGTGCCGGTGGTTCCAAAAAGCTTTCGTTATGCCCAGAATAAATGATCCAAGCGAAGCGAGAAACAACTATTAAACCGTAAG
>CAKQGD010000033.1 GCA_934232845.1 uncultured Oscillospiraceae bacterium | reverse complement strand
GTTCACGCTGGTGCCGAAGCTGACACACAAAAGAGCCTTTTTCATCAATTTTCCTCCTTGGCGTTTTTTATCTTATATTTTCTGAGACAAGAGTTTCAAATTCCCTGCGGGTGCGGGGCGGCGGTACGATTCCCAGCGCCTGTGAGACCCAGTACAGTGTGGGCTGCGTCAGATTACAGCGCCGCAGCAGTTCGGTATCCGAAAAGATTTCCTCGGGGCTGCGGTCCGCCGCCAGACGGCCGCCGCAGAACACCAGAATTCTCTGTGCCCAGCGCCACGCAAAATCTGCGTCGTGGGTAGAGATGGCCAGTGCCAATCCTTGCTGCTCGAGCATCTGCAGATTTTCTTCCAGCAATTGAAGATTTGCAAAATCCAAACTGGAAGCGGGCTCGTCCATAAGCAGAAGCTTGGGATGCATCGCCAGCACGTCCGCGATGCACACACGCTTTTTCTCTCCGCCGGAAAGATACTGGGGCGCCCGTGTGCGGTAGTCCTCCAGATGAAGATTGCCGACGGCCTTCTCCACGCGGGACTGCACCTCCTCGCGGGGCAGATCCAGGTTCATGGGGCCGAAGCTGATTTCCTCCTCGACCGTTCCGCCCAGAATCTGCACGTCGGAATCCTGAAAGACCAGCCCTACGCCCTGCCGCAGGGCGTTTAGCTCCCGGGTGCTCTTTCCGACAGGCGCGCCCTCAAAATAGATCGTGCCGCCGGTGGGGCGCAGAACGCCGTTCGCCAGCAGAAAAAAGGTGGATTTTCCCGCGCCGTTGCTGCCCATGACCGCAATTTTTTCTCCCGGATGGATGGAAAGCGAGCAGTCGGTCAAAGCATCGTGCTCCAACGCTCCCGTTTCATATAGATAAGAAACCTGTTCAAAACGTAAAATTTCGCTCATAAAACAGCCTTTCCCGCATAGGCATACGCCACCGCTGACGCAGCGGCGGCTATCAGTGTACCGAATAACAGCCGCTGACAGAGAAAAACCGGCTTTTCCTGTTCCAAAAAGCGGATTTCTCCCTGATAGCACCGGCTCTCCATTGCGTCAAAACACGCCCCCGCCCGATGAAAGCTTTTGGCCAGCAGATTTCCGTAAACCGCGCCTGTGGTGCGAAGACTTTTTCGAAATCCGCCGTATCCCAGACGGCTGGACGCGGTATTTTTCATATCGCGGTACACCGACAGCAGGACAAAAATGTACCGATAGATAAGAATGGCAAGCTCCGAGATTACGGAAGGTATCTGTGCCCGCCTCATGACGGCGAGAATCTCCGGCAGGGGTGTGGAGAGACTGAGAAAATACAGGCAGCTCACCGCGCCCAGCGCCCGGGCCATGACCAGCCGGGACACAGCCTGCGTTTCGGCGGTGACCGTCAGACAGCCGTGAAAAAAGGGAACGGTCAGAACGCCTGCCGGGACAATGCTGTAATCCCAAAGCAGAGCGATGCCCGAGAGAAGCAAAAACGCCGCGGGCATCCGCAGCAGCGACAGATAACGGTGAAAGCCCAGCCCACCCGCGAACGCCGTCAGAGCGGCAAGAATCGCCGCCAGAAAAAGGGGAGGCCAGACGGAAGGGGACAGCACGCACAGCAGAAGCAGGATCATGCAGCCGCCCGTCTTTAAAGATGCGTTCCAAGAGAAAAAGCGTGACTGCCGGGCATACACGTCGATCACCAGGACGCCGCCGTGTTCATGATTTCCCATACAGAGGAAAAGAAAGATCCCGGCGGCGCTCAGCAGAGCGCATCCCGCCGCCGAAACTTTTCCAAAGCTGAGAGAGAATAGGACGAATCCGGCCAAGACCGCCGTGAGCATTGAGCGCCGCCTCCTTTTTTTAATATCCGTACAGCGGCGCCTTACCGCTCCTTCTGTGAGTATTTTTTGCGAGCTGCCAGATAGCCAAAGCCGAAAGAAAGAACTCCGACGCCGAGCCCCGTTTGCAGGCAGAAGAACAGACTCTCCACCTCTGAAGGGAGCTCTCTGCCGATGATTTGTTCCAGCACCGGAGAAAACCACGGCTCATAGCGCTGCCCTTGAATTTCTTCGATCTTTTGACTTCCCGCGTCGTCGCTGCCGCCGAATTCGGCGTCTCTCAGTACAAAGAGCGGCAGAAAGGCCAGCAATGCCACGAGAACGAGAGAAACGACCACGATCTTTTGATTTTTACTCATATTCATCGCTCCTCCAGATAGCCGATGGCCCGAAGCTCCGGTTTTGCGTAGTTTTCCATTCCCATGATGACGAGCATGGTCAAAATACCTTCTATCACCGCAAGAGGCAGCTGCGTGGGCGCAAATACGGCTAAAAATTCCGTCATGCTGGCCGCGAAGCCTCCGTTTGCGCTGGGATAGGCCATTGCCAGCTGCAGGCTGGTAACGCAGTAGGTTGCGAGATCTCCCAAAAACGCCGCCGCAAAGATCAAAGGCAGTCTGGGCAGCTTCAGGCGCTTTCCCAGCCGGTAGATTCCCCAGCTGACCAGAGGTCCCGCTACCGCCATGCTGAACACGTTGGCGCCAAGTGTCGTCAGACCGCCGTGCGCCAGAAGAATCGCCTGAAACAAGAGCACGATGATTCCCAAAACCGCAGTAACGGGCACGCCGAACAAAATGGCCGCAAGGCCCGTTCCAGTCATGTGGCTGCAGCTGCCTGTTGCCGAGGGGATTTTCAAAGATGAGATCAGAAAGACAAATGCTCCCGCCATCGCCAGCAGAATCAGTGCCTTGCGCTGGTTTTGGATGATACGGCGGACGGAGAACACGCCCGCCGCAAGAAAGGGCAGGCACAGTGCACCCCAGATCAGACAGAAGGCGGGGGGAAGATATCCCTCCATGATATGCATGGCCGACGCCGGCGTCGCGGCGCACAGCGCCAGGCTGAAAGCAAAGCAGAGAATAAAACCGATCTTTTCCCGCTTACTCATTGCGCGTTCTCCTTCATTCGATGGGTTAGAATGGCTTGGGCGATTCCCTGCGCGGAAATGGTGTCCGCAGTCAAAAAAGGCTTTTTATACCGCTTGCGCAGCGCATGGGCCGTCACTTCGCCGATGCATACGCAGACGGCGTTTTCCGGAATTTTTTCATGGGTCTGCAAAAAAAGTCCGACGCCGCTGGCGCTGGAGAAGGTCAGATAGTCCAATGTATCCAAAACCGCCCGGCTGTTTTCCGTCGTGCGGGAATCCGCATGCAGCGTATACAGAGGCACGTCCAAGCAGGGGATTCCCTCTTCCCGCATCCGGCGGGGAAGAATTTCCGCCCCCTGCTGAGATCGCAGGAAAAATACATCCTCTCCGGGCTGCACCCGGCGGCAAAGCGCTTCGGCCAGCGCGGCGCTGGTAAACACCTCGGGGCAGAGGTCGGCGATCACGCCGTACTGCTCAAGCAGATCGCCGGTGGATTTTCCGATCACCGCAAATTTGCAGCGGGACAGCCGCCGCAGGTCGATGCGTTTTTTTAGCAGGTGAGAGAAAAAAATCCGAACGCCGTTGCTGCTGGTAAACACCAGCCAGTGACGGCCGCCGTCGCAGAGATTTTCGGGCTCCATCTTTAAGGGGAGAATGTCCACTACGGACCGTTCCGTCAAAAACACCTCGGCGCCCTGCCGCTCCAAGGCGGCTTTCAGCTTCTTTGTCACGGCCTCCGTGCCGGTCAGTCCGATACGGACATGGGAGAGCGGGTGTTCGATCGTGGCGGAAAAGTCCAGCGCGGCGACATCGCCCACCACAATGACCGCGGGGGAGACCACTCCCGCCGCTCTTGCGCGTGCGGCGATGGTATTCAGTGTTCCCCGGACAGCCGCGGGATGAAGGGAGTTGCCGCCGGACACTACCGCGGCGGGTGTCTCTGGGTCTTTTCCGGCGGCGATCAGCTTTTCGGAGATGACCTCCAGCCGGTTCAGTCCCATCAGAAACACCAGCGTTCCGGAAAGAGCCGCCAGATGGTCAAAGCCCTCCGGCAGGCCGTTTTCTGTGGCGGCGGTATGCCCGGTGATGATGTGAAGGCTTCTGCTCGCACCCCGGTGGGTCACGGGAATTCCGGCGGCCGCGGGAATCGCGATGGAGGAAGAAATGCCGGGCACTTCCTCGTAAGGAATGCCGGCGGCCTGCAGGGCCTGAATTTCCTCACCGCCCCGGCCGAACACAAAGGGATCGCCCCCCTTGAGGCGCACGACAACCTTGCCCGCCTGCGCTTTCTCCACCAGCGTTTGAGAGATCTCATCCTGCGCGGCGGCGTGCTTGCCGCAGCGTTTTCCCATGTAGATCCTCTCGGCGTTTTCCGGGGCGGCGTCCAAAAGCTCGGGAGCAATCAGATCGTCGTACACCACCGTCTGACATGTCTGCAGCAGATGCAGTCCCCGCAGGGTGATCAGGTCCGCCGCGCCGCAGCCCGCGCCGACCAAATAGACACATCCTGTTTTCTTTTCCATATTCACCCTCCGTTTTTCATTCGCACGGCTGTGACGATCGCAGCGGTTTCCGAATCGTTCAAAGGCCGCCCCTGTTCCATGGCGGCGCGGCACAGCGCGGACAGTACAAGATTGCGCTTCTGCTTTTCGGGCAGGCTCGTTTTGAATTCGCCCCGCCGGACGCACAGCCATTCTAAAATCTCATCCGTTTGTGCCGGAAGAAGCTCCGCCAGCTTTTCTTTGATATATACGCCCGCCATGGGAAAACCTCCGCCGGTGGAAATGCCGACGGAAAGCTCTCCCCGCTTGACCAGAGCGGGAAATACAAAGGAGCCGTCCTCGCCGTGATCCGCCGTATTGACCAAAATCTTTTGGGATGTGCACAGCGCGGCGACCGTCTGATTGACCGTTCGGCTGTCGGTGGCCGCGATTGCAAAATCGCAGTCTTTCAAATCGTTCGGCTCAAAGGCGCGCTCCAAAAGCGTCAGACCGCCGATGGCGCGAATGGCCGGGAGTATCTGCGGGGCCACCACAGTCAGGCAGGGCCCATAAGGAAGCAGCTTGCGCACTTTTCTCAGTGCGACGGCGCCTCCCCCTACGATCAGTCCGCGTTTTTTGGAAATATCCACAAAAAATGGGAAATAACCCATGGCGTCTCCGTTTCCACCTGTGGTTACAGGTAATAGTACTTCCAGCCGTCTTCGGTTCGGACACGCTTAAGCGTGATTTCAAACACCTCGTTTAAGATGCCGCTGCAGAACAGTTCCTCCGGAGTTCCCGTCTTCAGAAGCGTTCCGTCGGCGAACACCGCGGCGATATCCGCCGCATGAAGGGCAAGCCCCAGATCATGCAGCACCAATACGACCGCTTTTCCCTGATCCGCGAGGCGGCGGGCCACCGTCATGACCTCGAGCTGGTGCCGCGCATCCAGATAAGTGGTGGGCTCGTCCATAAAAATCGTGGCTGTGTCCTGCGCCAGCGCCATGGCAAGATATACCTTTTGCCGCTGACCGCCGCTGAGCTCCATCATAGAGCGGTCCGCAAGATCCGACGCGTCGGCCATGGCCAGCGACCGCTTTATCATTTCAAAATCCTCCGGCCGGTAGCGGCGCGGATAGGAGAGATAGGGAAACCGACCGTGCAGCACCATCCGCCGGGCGGTAATGCTGGGAATGTTTCTGGACTGAGACAGGTAGGCCGCTTTTTGCGCGATCTGCCGGGGAGAAAGCTGCGCAAGGGCGACGCCGTCCAGCAGGACTTGTCCGCCGAGGAGGGGCATCAGCCCCAGCGTAGATTTGATCAGCGTACTTTTTCCGCAGCCGTTGGGTCCCAGCAGCACCGTAACCTTTCCCGGCAAAAAAGCAATGGAGACATCCCGCAGTATCATGCGGCCCCCATAGCCCGTACAAAGTTTCTGTACCTCAATCATGCGCGTGCCTCCCTCTCTGCCGCAGCAGCCAGATAAAGAAGGGACCGCCTACCAAGGACATCACGATCCCGACCGGGAGCTCATAGGGCGCGAACAAAAGACGGGAGAGCAGATCGCAGACGCACAGCAGACCTGCGCCGCCCAGTGCAGAGGCAGCGATCAAAGGGCCGCTTTCCTCGCCGACCATGCGACGCATCATGTGCGGCACAATCAGCCCTACGAAGCCCAGCAGACCCGAAAAACTCACGGCTGCTCCGGCCAGTACCGCTGCCAGAGCCAAAAAGAAAAGACGCAGTTTTTTGGCGGGCAGACCGAGACTTTGCGCCTGTTCGGAGCCCAGAAGCAGCACGTCCAGCTCGGTGTGCAGAGAAAGAGCCGCCAAAAGGCCGATCAGAATCGGCCAGACCGCCACGGTCAGCTTGGACATGGCGATTCCGGAAAAACCGCCGATTCGAAAATCCGAATATCCGTTGAGTGCTTCCGGAACAAATGTGATCACCGCATCCACGCCGGCGCTGAACATACTGGACACCGCCACGCCGGCCAGCACAAGGGTGATTTTAGAAGCGCCGGTTTTTTCTGCAATATACAATACCAGCAGAACGCCCAAAAAAGCGCCCGCAAGGGCGGCAAACGGTACCAGCGCGACCGCCGTCGGCGCGGCGGCGCAGCAGACGGCCACCATCAGTCCCGCGCCGGCGTTGACGCCGATGGTGCTGGGAGCCGCGAGGGAGTTGGCAAGCACTCCCTGAATGATGACGCCGGATACCGCCAGCGCGGCGCCTGCCAGCAGGCATGCAAAGGTGCGGGGCAGACGGGCATAGCGCACGATTCGAAACGCCGTATTCTCCGGTCCCCCCAACAGGGCGCCGAGCACGTCCCGCGGCGTCACCGTTTCCGCTCCCAGGCACAGGCTCAGTATGGCCGCCGCCAGCGTCAGCACTGTCAGCAGCAGGAGCGTTTTTCCTTGTTTACTTTTCGGGATAGAGGATGTCCGCCAGCTTTTCATAAGCTTCTCCCCAGCGTGCATTCGGCTTTACGTTATACAGACGCTGATCCATGATGTAATATCGGCCCTCCTGCACGGCGGTCAGTCCGTTCCACGCAGGGTTGGAGAGCAGGGTCATCTCCAGATTCCTTTGGGCGTCAGTGGTGTCGGTTCCCTGCAGTACCACGAAAATGTATGTGGGGTCACTGGCGATGATGGTCTCAATGCTGAGATTTTCCAGCAGGCTGGTTTCGCTGTCGGCGATGTTGACACAGCCCAGATCTGCGAGCATCTCGCCCAGTACCGTGTTTTCACTGTTTTTTACCTTGACGCTGGAGCCGGTCGAGCGGATGTACAGCACGGTGGGGGCTTCGCCGCTGACCCGGTCTACACTCGTCTGGATCTGCTTTTGTACGTCCAGACCATAGGCGGAATAGTTCTCTTCGCAGCCTGTGAGCTGTGTGCAGATTTTGAGCATGCGAAGGTAATCGTCAAAGGAACTGACGTCAAAGTAGGCGACCGGAATCTTTGCCTGATTTAATATTTCCATCAGCTCTACGTTAGCCTCTGTTTTTGTACTGCCGATGACAAAATCCGGGTCTGCGGCCAAAAGTGTTTCCACATTTATCTCTCTGGTGGAGCCGAGATTGGCAACTTGGTCCTCGCCAAGTTCCAGCGAAAATTGGGTCCATGCGTCATTCGCGGCGGCGACAAGGCTGTCTGCGCCGCCCGCCAGACACCAGATATCTGCAAAGCTGCCGATCAGTGCCGCAGTCCGCTGAGGTTTTGACACGGTGATTTCTCTTCCGAGATCATCCGTGAAGGTAATGCCGGCTGTTTCTGCGGGCGGTCCCTCCGCAGGGAGCGATGCAGGCTCGTTTTCACAGCCGAACAGGCCGAACAGAGCGATCATGCAAAACAACAGACATATCCGTTTTTTCATTATTTTTCCTCCAAAAATCTAATATTTGGAAATCAAAACAGCGGTGCGGCAGTCTCTATAGACTGCCGCGGCCGCTGTTCCCACTGCAAATTGCCTCATCGCCCCCGCGAATCGGCAGCTTCTCACAGAATAGGTCTCCTGACTTGCAATCCGAAGCCGATGGCTTCAACGATTTTACGCCCACCTTCTCAGATTTCTCCAATGGCGAACTCGCGTTCAACGCCTGATTGGCGCTTAGGCAAAATCTCCCGCTCACAGTGCCGGCACGTTTCGGATTTGAACCGAATTCCCTCATCCCGGCCATTTCTAAAAGGCAGCGGCCGGGTCACTCTGTGCGATATTCTTTTTATCAACCGTCCTGCTGCGCTTACCTGAAAGCTGTACAGGCAAAGTGGTCTGCGCCTTTTCACGAGACGGATTATTAAAAATATCATAACATACTCTGACATAAAAGCAAGAAAAATTTTCTCCCGAGGCTGTTGGGCAGGAAATATTCCCCTGTATGTATTTAAAAAGGGAATGAAAGATAGTCTGTGCAAAATGAGCGGGGCAATAAAACGGAGGCTCCCTCTGCGGCGGAGGAAGAACTGCAAAATGCGCCTGAAGCATCCCAAACGTTTTTAGCGCATTAAAAATCAGGCGGTATTTCGCCGTCTGATTTTAACGGGTCTCTCCGAAAAGCGAACACTTTATTTTTATATTTATAAGCGCGAGTCGTTGAGCTGGTAGCACAGACTCATCAGGCTGTCGGAAAGATGCACATTTTCCACATGGACATCTGCATAGTACGCGCCGATGTCATAGTTTGTGAAATTCCAAAAGGCGTTTACCCCCGCAGTGATGAGCCGCTTTGTCAGGGTAATGGCAGCGGCGCTGGGGACGCAGAGCGCCGCTGCGTCAACTTTTTTCTGCCGGCAGAAGTCGTCAAGAAGCTCGGAATCCATTACGGAAAAGCCGAACATTTTCTGTCCGATGAGGTCGGGATTGTTGTCAAAGATTCCGGACAGATGAAAACCGGCGTCTGCAAAAGGCATATGACTTGCAAAAGCACGGCCGAGGTTGCCTGCTCCGATGATAATAATGGAAAAATTTTGTTCCAGCCCGAGGATACGGCCGATTTCGGAACGCAGAATCTCAATATTATAACCGTAGCCCTGCTGGCCGAAGCCGCCGAAGCAGTTGAGATCCTGTCGGATCTGTGAAGCGGTTAAGCGCATCCGTTCGGCAAGATCCTTGGAGGAGATGCGTACGCAGCCCTCCTGCAGCAGCATGCCGAGATAACGGTAATAGCGGGGCAGACGGTGAATTACGGCGGGGGAAACATATTGATTGCGCGGCATGAGAAACACCTCCGGGAAAATGAAAAAGCCTGTCTTTTTTTGTATTGCAAATACTCTGCTTTATTATATCGAACTATTAAGAAAAGTCAATCCGAGCGCTGATTTAGATTTCGATATTTTTTCTAAAATGCACATATATTATTCACAAAAGATGTGTTATAATAAAAATACAAACGAAAAGCCGGAACTCCCGGCAGCATTAAAGGAGGACAGCGCGTGGAACAGCAGATACCGTCCGAGGTGTTCCCCGATGCGATGCGGCATGCAAAAACCGTGGTCTGTGTGACGGACCAGCTCCGTTGCGACCGTATTATTCGCTCGGGAAGAGTCGTCGCGAATATGACGGATACAAAGCTTGCGGTGATCAACGTCAGCACGCCGCAGCGTAAAAACGACCCGGCCGCAATGGAATATCTGTTTCGTGTGTCGTCGGAATACGAGGGAGAAATGGCAGTGCTGTATTCTTCCGATGTGGCAAAAGCGATCATTCGGTACATTAAGGAAAACCGTATTGCCTATGTTCTGACAGGCGTTCCGCAGGAAAACGACTCGATTATCACAAAAATATGGAAAAGATTTACCCATATTACATTCTTCATGGTAGAAGAAACGGGAGAGCTCTGTGAGGTCACCCGCCCCATGATGCAGCAGTACGCGCAGAAACGCGCATGACAGAATATAGAAAAAGGAGAATCAAAAAATGGCAAACCGTATTGTACTCAACACCGTATCTTATCATGGAAAGGGCGCCGTCGCAGAGATCGCGAACGAGCTTACTTCTCGTGGGTTTCAAAAAGCTTTTGTGTGTTCAGACCCGGATCTGGTGCGCTTCGGCGTAACCAAAAAGGTTACCGATATTCTCGAAGAGGCCAAGATTCCCTATGTGCTGTTTGATGAAATCAAACCGAATCCGACGATCGAAAATGTCCAAAGCGGCGTGGAGGCTTTTCTGAAATCCGGCGCCGACTGCATTGTCGCGATCGGCGGAGGTTCCTCGATGGATACGGCCAAGGCGGTCGGCATCATCGCGAAGAATCCTTCCTTCTCGGATGTGCGCAGCCTTGAGGGCGTCGCCCCGACAAAGGAGCATGCGGTCTTTACCATCGCGGTTCCTACGACGGCGGGCACCGCGGCGGAGGTTACGATCAACTATGTCATCACGGATACCGAGAAAAAGCGCAAATTTGTCTGTGTGGATACGCATGATATCCCCGAGGTGGCCGTGATCGATCCGGATATGATGGCGTCAATGCCCAAGGGGCTGACCGCTGCGACCGGCATGGATGCGCTGACCCATGCGATCGAGGGCTATATCACCAAGGGCGCGTGGGAAATGACGGATATGTTTCATCTGCGCGCGATCGAGCTGATCTCCAAGCATCTGCGCGGCGCGGTTGAAAATACGGCCGAAGGACGCGAGGGCATGGCGCTGGCGCAGTATGTTGCCGGTATGGGCTTTTCCAATGTGGGTCTCGGCATTGTGCACAGCATGGCGCATGGGCTCGGCGCACTGTATGATACGCCGCACGGCGTGGCAAACGCGATTTTGCTTCCGCGCGTGATGGAGTACAACGCTCCCTGCACGGGAGAAAAGTACCGGGAGATTGCCAAGGCGATGGGCGTCGAAGGGACCGAAAAAATGTCCTGTGAAGAGTACCGCAAAGCGGCGGTGGAGGCTGTCCGCCGTCTCGCGGCGGATGTGGGGATCCCCGCCGATCTCAAGGGGATTCTGAAAAAAGAAGACGTTCCCTTCCTTGCGCAGAGCGCTTATGACGACGCATGCCGTCCCGGCAATCCGCGCGACACCAGCGTGGAGGAAATCGCCGAGCTGTTCTGCAGCATGATTTGATTTTTGCAGGTTCAGATAGGTTATAAAACGGACAAAACTCTCCTTCCCTTTTTTAGAGAAGGAGAGTTTTTTTATTCTTCCCGATTTCTATTCTGCGTGAAAAAACGAAGACCGATAGGCAGAGCCGTCCGTAAAACGGGCGGCTTTTGTTTTTTTCTTGTAAAATAAATATTTCTGCGCAGGCGACAAAGACTAAAACACGATCCCGCCGCACGCATTTTGTCTTTCTCTGATTCGGCGGGGGCCGAATTTTGTAATTTGCCGGAGGAAAAACAAATGAAAAAGGATTTTATCGACACAAACGATTTTACAAAGCAGGAGCTTCTTGACATTATCGATCTTTCTCTTGCGATCAAAAAAGCCATCCACAGGGGTTATTATCCGCAGCTGATGCGAAACATGACACTGGGAATGATTTTCCAGCAGTCGTCTACACGTACGCGCGTTTCATTTGAAACGGCGATGAGCCAGATGGGCGGCCACGCGCAGTATCTGGGCCCGGGCATGATTCAGCTTGGCGGACATGAAACGATCGGAGACACGGGCAAAGTGCTTTCCCGTCTGGTTGACATTGTGATGGCGCGTGTGATTGAGCACAAGACCGTCGTGGAGCTGGCGCATGCCTGCACCATTCCCGTGATCAACGGAATGTCCGACTACAACCATCCGACGCAGGAAATCGGCGATCTGTGCACCATTGTGGAAAATCTGCCGCAGGGAAAACGTCTGGAGGACTGCAAGGTCGTTTTTGTGGGCGACGCCACACAGGTGTGCGCGTCTCTGGGCTTTATCACGACCAAGCTGGGAATGCACTTTGTGCAGTACGGGCCGAAGGATCATCAGCTCAACGATTGCCACAAGGAGATTTTGACGAAAAACTGTGAGGTTTCCGGCGGCACGTGGCAGGTCAGCGATGATCGTGAATCGGTGCGCGGCGCAGATTTTATTTACACCGACGTCTGGTACGGCCTGTATGAAAACGAGATGCCCAAGGAAGAGCGCGTGCGCGTTTTCCATGACTATCAGGTTAACCGCGAGCTGATGCAGCTCGGAAATCTGGGCTGCAAATTCATGCACTGCCTGCCCGCGACCCGCGGCGAGGACGTCACCGATGAGGTCGCCGACAGCGCTGCCTCTCTCTGCTGGGACGAGGCCGGCAACCGCCTGACCGCGATGCGCGGACTGCTCGTCTATTTTACCCGCTGCCGCTGTGAACCGTCCGGTACGCAGATTGCCGCCGCCAAGGAGGAACTGGACGAATTTCTTCGCTGCCGTCTCGGCTGCTGCGAGTCGTACTGCGGCGTCACACATTCTGAAAAGGGCTGAAGCTGTAATCTATGAGTACGAAAAAATTTCATTTGATGGACGTCATCCTCTCGGTGATCTGCGTCGTGTTTGTCGCAGAGGCTGCCGCCCCGGTTGCGTCCATCGGCAATAGCCAGTATTTCTGGTGGATTTTCATGATCGTGGCGTTTCTTCTGCCGTACGGTCTGATTTCGTCGGAGCTGGGCACGGCGTATCCCGGTGACGGCGGGCTTTACGACTGGATTCACACGGCATATCCCGGCACAAAATGGGGTGCGAGAGCTTCGTGGTACTACTGGATCAACTTTCCGTTGTGGATGGCGTCTCTCGCTGTTATGTGCCCGGAGCTGCTGCGCTTCATCACCGGATATGAACTGGGAACGTTTTGGTCGCTTGTGATTGAGCTTGCATTTATCTGGATTATCACACTGATCGCGTTTTATCCGGTGTGCGACAGCATCATTATTCTCAACGTAAGCGCGGTCATCAAGATTGTGCTCGCACTGACCGTCGGTGTGCTGGGCGTCTGGTATGTTGTAAAAAACGGATTCGTCAACGATATGTCTCCGGCGACATTTCTGCCGTCGTTTGACTTGGACAGCCTGTCGTATATCTCTGTCATCATTTTCAATTTTCTCGGCTTTGAGGTGGTCTGCACCTATGCGGAGAATATGCGTGACCCTAAGACGCAGATTCCGCAGGCAATTGTCACGGGCGGCATCGTGATTGCCGCAATCTATCTGTTTTCCGCCTTCGGGATCGGCGCCGCGGTCCCCGTGCGGGAGATCAGTGTGGATTCCGGTCTGATCGACGCGGTTTCTCTGATTACCGGGAGAGAGAGCGGACTGCTTGTCGGCACAGTTGCCTTTCTGTTTCTTGTCACTCTGTTCGGAAACATGGTTTCCTGGTCCATGGGAGTCAACTCCACGGCGGCGCTGGCTGCCGATCACAATGATATGCCCCGCGTGTTTGCAAAGCGGTGGAGCAAAAACGACATGCCGATCGGCGCGGCGCTGACTTCCGGAGTCGTCGCTTCCGCCGTATGTCTTTTGGGTGTTGTGATTGAAATGGTCTCTCCGGATTCGTCGCTGTTCTGGAGCTTTTTCGCGCTGAATCTGGTGATGTTTCTGCTCAGCTATGTGATGGTGTTCCCGGCCTTCCTTAAGCTGCGCCGAGAGGATCCGGATACCCCGCGGCCGTTTCGTGTGCCGGGCACTGCGGGCTTTCTCAAATGGCTCGCATATGTGCCGATGGTGCTGATTTTGATCTCGATCTTTTTTACGGCGGTTCCTTTGTCGACGGATCCGGAAACGCTGTCGTATTTTCTGCCGATCACGATCGGATCGATCATCAGTATTCTGATCGGAGAGGTTCTGATCATGGCCCGGGGAAAAAACGGTGCGGCCAAAGAATAAAAAGTAAAACTGGAGGATCATACTATGGCAAAAAGAATCACGGGCACTACGCCCAAACAGGATGGATACCGCATGCCGGCCGAGTTTGAGCCGCAGTCCGGCATATGGATGCTCTGGCCCGAACGAAACGATAACTGGAGAAACGGCGGCAAACCCGCGCAGAAAGCTTTTACGGACGTAGCCAAGGCGATTGCACGCTTTGAGCCGGTAACGGTGGGAGTATCTGTTTCGCAGTATCAGAACGCCCGCGCCAAACTTCCCCCGGAGATCCGAGTGGTGGAGCTGGCAAGCAACGACGCATGGGTGCGCGACTGCGGCCCGACGTTTCTGATTGACGATAAGGGCGGGCTGCGCGCTGCGGACTGGGAGTTCAACGCGTGGGGCGGACTGTATGACGGACTTTATTTTCCGTGGGATCAGGATGACCAGATTGCGCAGAAGATCTGTGAAATTGAAAATGTGGATTCCTACCGTACGGAAGGCTTTGTGCTCGAGGGCGGTTCCATCCATGTCGACGGCGAGGGCACGGTGATGACGACCGAGATGTGCCTGCTTTCCGAGGGAAGAAATCCCGACATGACCCGCAGCGAGATCGAACAGATGCTCTGCGACTATCTCAACTGCGAGAAGGTGATCTGGATTAAGGACGGCGTGGATCCGGACGAGACAAACGGTCATATCGACGACGTGGCGTGTTTTGTCGCGCCGGGCGAAGTCGCCTGTATCTGGACGGACGATTCTTCCCATCCCTTTTATCAGCAGGCGCAGGATGCGTATAAGACTCTCTGTGAGGCGACCGACGCCAAGGGCCGCCGTCTGAAGGTGCACAAGCTCTGCCTGACGAAAAAGCCCTGCCTGCTCGAGGGCGCGGAAACCATCGACGCCGTCGAGGGAACGATTCCCCGTGAAGACGGCGAGGTCAGCATTGCGTCGTATATGAACTTTCTGATTGTTAACGGTGCGGTGATCCTGCCGCAGTACGGCGACGAAAACGACGCGCTTGCCGTGCAGCAGGTGCAGCAGATGTTTCCCGACCGGGAGGTCGTCGGCGTCATGACCAAGGAAGTCGCTTTCGGCGGCGGCAACATCCACTGCATTACGCAGCAGCAGCCGGACCCCTGCGCCGCGAAAAAGGGGTGATTTCATGGCGAGAATCGTGATAGCCCTGGGAGGAAACGCTCTCGGTAATACGCCGGAGGAGCAGCAGCGGGCTGTTGAGACTGCCTGCCCGGCGCTGGTCGGCCTGATCGCGCAGGGACATGAGATCATTATCAGCCACGGAAACGGTCCCCAGGTCGGCATGATTGATCTGGCGTTTGAGACGGCCTCGCGGCAGAATCCCAAGGTCGCGCCCATGCCGCTGCCGGAGTGCACGGCTATGAGCCAGGGCTATATCGGCTACCATCTGCAAAAGGGAATTCAAAAAGAACTGCGCATCCGCAAAATGCCGTGGCAGGTCGCCACGGTCGTGACCCAGGTGGTGGTGGATGAAAAGGATCCCGCATTTTCCAACCCGACAAAGCCGATCGGCGCGTTTTATGATGAGAAGACGGCACGCGCCATGATGGACGCGGAACCCGGACTCATCATGAAAGAGGACGCGGGACGCGGCTGGAGGCGTATGGTGCCTTCGCCCAAGCCGATGGATATCGCCGAGCGCAAATCAATTTTGAATCTGCTTGACAACGAATATATTGTAATTGCCTGCGGAGGCGGAGGAATCCCCGTTACACGCGATAAAAACGGCGATTACCACGGCGTCCCCGCGGTGATCGATAAAGACTTCGCCTCGGCAAAGCTGGCAGAGGCGGTCGGCGCGGACTATCTGTTTATTCTGACGGCGGTCGATCATGTCTGCATCCATTTTGGAAAGCCGGATCAGCGTGAGCTGACACAGATGACGGCGGAAGAAGCCGAACGCTGGCTCGGCGAGGGGCAGTTTGCTTCCGGATCAATGCAGCCGAAGGTCGAGGCGGCGGTCGGCTTTGTAAAGAGCGGCTGGGACAGACGGGCCGTCATAGCATCGCTGGAAAAAGCGCCGCAGGCCATGCGAAACGAAAGCGGTACGCTGATCACAAGATAGCCGTACGGCATAAAAAAAACTGCCTGTCCGCTTTTTTGGCGGACAGGCAGAAATTTTTACAAAAAAAGAGCGATATTCCGCGCTGCTCCCCAGAAAAGCGCTCCCGCCAGCAGAAAAAGGCAGATCCGTTTTTCCGCGGCGGATTCCTCGCAGGCTCCGGTTTTGAACAGCCGCCGTTCTCTGCGCACCAGTAAAACCGCGAGCAAGGGAAGAATGCACAGCAGATACGCGTTTGCGCGCCACGCCCCGGCAAGATCGCCCCGCAGCAGGGCGAGGCACAGGCGCGAAACACCGCAGCCGGGACATTGGAGCCCCGTGATTCGATGAAAAAGACACGGAATTCCCCGTCCCGTATGGAAGAGCCACAGCGCATAGGCGCCGCCGATAAAAAACAGAACCGCCCAGTGCAGCAGCCGTATTCTGCGGTCAGTACTGCGCATATTCATTGATGCGGCTTTGTGCAATCGCGTAGCCTACCAGACCGAGCCCGAAGGCCGACAGAACGAGAAACAGAATCGAGAGACTGCCGGTCGGCCTGCCGCGGCGGAGAGCCTCGTTGTCAAGAGCCTCTCCAAGCTTATAGTTCCAGTACAGACCGTAGATTCCGCAGGTGACAAGCGTGTAGAGCAGCGCGCAGCCGCCCGAAGGACCGACGCGTCCGGTGACGGCGTTTGTGTCGTCGGTCAGACAGACAAACCAGTACAGCGCGTAAATGCCGCAGGTGACGAGGGAAAGCAGAATACAGACGCCGACGCTTCTTTGCTTCACCATATGATAAAACCTCCTTTTTCAGACACCCAATTTCCTTTTGTGTTCCCACTGACAAACTGGGAATTTGCTTACTTCTTCTCTTTCAGTAAAAATGCGATGATTAACTGACCAGCCCCGATACACAGAAGCACAAGAGCAATCATTGTGGAAATTGGGGCGGAGAAAATATACTCGGTTGGAGAATAGCTTCCTTTCATTGCAAACTGAAATGCAATCCGTCCCAGCAAGGGAAAGCTCGCCTTCATAATATCAACAGCAGCCAATACAAGCAAACCGAAGATGATTTCCAAGCTGCCTAAAACATATATCGTTTTTTTCATACGATTACCTTCTTGTCAAATTTGAGTTTGCCGAATCCGCTCTATTGAGAACATATTCCCCCGCCGAGGCTTTTCAGATGTCGATGCCGAGCCATGCCTTAACAAGCAGACCGACGGCGAAAGACAGCACCGCCACGGAGCCGGAGATAAGAAACATCTCAAGGAATCTCTTCCGGAAGGACAGAGATTTTGCGACGGCGATATAATAGTTGAATACGAGAATGATAAGCGCGACGATCACCAGCATGGAAACGAGCGCGGCGGCGTAGCTGCCGGCAGGCAGAAGAAGATAGGGCAGCACGAGCAGAACCACGGTGATCAGGTACATGATGCCGGTATAGGCGCAGGACTTAACTGCATTGGGATCCTCGTCGCTTTTGGCGGAAAGA
Source organism: uncultured Oscillospiraceae bacterium (assembly GCA_934232845.1). GTDB lineage: Bacteria > Bacillota > Clostridia > Oscillospirales > Ruminococcaceae > Yanshouia. The sequence goes on along the minus strand of CAKQGD010000033.1, from coordinate 1,852 downwards.
TAGGCCGACGCCGTCATGGAAAAGGTCGCCGACACGCCGGTGATCAGGCCGGAAAGGGCGACGAGACGGTTGTTCTGCAGCGCGAAGGACAGACCTGCCAGCGTGCCGGTCAGCTCGACGAGCGCGTCGTTGAGGCCCAGCACCATCGCGCCGACATACTGCAGACGCTCTTCGTCAAGCAGGGCGATCAGCTCGGCCTCGTGCTTCTCCTCGTCGCGTGAGATCGCCTCGGCCTCGGGCACCTCGCCGGCAAGCTTTGCGTAGGCGTCCGATGCGGCGTCTTCACCGCTTTCCATCTTTTTCAATGCGAAGGTATATCCCAAAATGCGCGCCAGCAGCGTGTAAAAGCGAACGCGTCCGCGGCGGGGCTTTAATTCCTTATGCGTATAGCTCTGCCACACTTTGGAATGAGACAGCTCTTCATCCGCGATATGCTCCAGAGTGGAACGTTCCTTTTCGCCTTTTACGAACGCGGCGATAGAGCGGTAGATGTGGTATTCATCCACTTCGTTCTGCTGCATCGAGAGCAGGATGCCGAGCGCTTCGGCAGAAAGCTCTTTTGCCATGATAGATCCTTCTTTCGTTTGCTTCTTTTTTTCGTCAGTATATCATGGATGAAAAGAAAAAAACAGCCTTTGACCGAAAGAAAGAAGGTTTTCTGTTGACAGCGCCGCGCACCGGCGCTATACTATGGTCAAACAGTTTCAGGGCGGGGTGCAAATCCCCACCGGCGGTGAAGGGCTGTATCAGCCATAAGTCCGCGAGCCGATTTTCGGCAGGATCCGGTTAGAATCCGGAACCGACGGTTATAGTCCGGATGAAAGAAACGACAAGCTTACCCTCAAAAAAGGCAGACTTTGTTTCTTCATCGCCGCGCGCCCTGAAAGACGGGACGCGCGGATTTTTTTGCCCCGAATCAAAAAAAGGGAGGAAAAAAGATGAATCACAAAAGCAAAACCAGATGGCTGGTCACAACGGCCATGTTCGCCGCGGTGGCATCTGTTCTGATGTTTATCGAGACGCCGCTGCCCCTGATGCCCCCGTTTTTAAAGCTCGATCCGTCGATGCTGCCTATTTTGATCGGCAGTTTCATTCTGGGGCCGGCCGCGGGCACGGCGATGGCGCTGATCAAAGCGTTCGTGCATGTCTTTTCTTCGACGACGGGCGGCGTCGGCGAGCTGGCGGATTTTTTGATGACGGCGGCATTTGCGGTGACCGCTTCGCTGGTCTACCGCCGCTGCCACACCAAAAAGGGCGCCGCGGCTGCCTGCGCGGCCGGCACGCTCGCACTGACTGCGATGGGCGTCGCGGCAAATTATTTCCTGCTGATTCCGTTCTATGCCAAGATCATGCCGATGGAGGCGATTTTTTCCGCTTGCGCAGCGGTCAATCCCAGCATTACGGGTATGAGCGGCTACCTGCTGTACGGCGTGATTCCCTTTAATTTGATTAAGGGGACGCTTGTATCGCTTCTGACCTTCCCTGTGTATAAAAAAATGTCGAAGCAGATTCATAAATTCATGCAGGAGATCGCTCCCGTTCCCGAAACAAAATAAATCGTACGGCAAAAAAACTCCCCGAAAAAGTTTTTCGGGGAGTTTTTTTGTTTTTAAGTTGCCACAAAGAGAAAAATGATGTAACGAAACGCCGGGGATATTCGTTTTATAGTCGAGGGAGGTGAAAAGCGGTTTTGGAGGACTTCGAACGCCTGTACCGGGAGTATGCGATTCCGGTCAAAAAATATGTCATGACGCTTTGTCATAACGAAGCGCTTGCCGACGATGTGACGGCAGAGACATTTTATAAGGCTCTGCGCTCCATCGACCGGCTTTGTCCGGAGACACGCGTGCTG
>CAKQGD010000032.1 GCA_934232845.1 uncultured Oscillospiraceae bacterium | reverse complement strand
GAAAAACCGTAACGGTTTCTTCTGCATTTAATGATACTCTCAACATTTTTGTTCGTTTTATGAGTTTCTCCTTAACAAACTCCTTTTTCTATGGTATAATACCTTATATTTTTTGGGAAAGAGGACGTATTATGACGGATAATCTGTTGGTATCCCTTGTGCTCAATATCGGTCTTCTCATCCTCGCAGCCACCGTTCTTGCGGAATTCTCTCCTACGCGAAGCCTGCTGAGTCAACGCCGCCGCAGCGCCGCAATGCAGCTTTTAATCGCCGTGATTTTCGGCGGACTCGGCATCTGCTCTACTTATTTCGGCATTGAAATGATGGGCGCAATCGTCAACACCCGTGTCGTAAGCACCGTTGCGGCGGGGCTGATCGGCGGTCCGATCGCCGGTATCGGCGCAGGTTTGATCGCAGGTATCCATCGATATCTCTATCAGCCTGAAGGCTTCACCGCGCTCGGATGCGGAATCGGCACAGCCGTATTCGGATTGATCGGCGCTTTTTTTCACCGGTGCCTTCCCTCCCGCAAAACCAGAAAAGGCTTTCTCATCGGCATAACGGTTCTTTCAGAAATTGTGCAGGCCATTATACTGTTTGCGGTCTGCCGTCCTTTTTCTGCCGTTTTAGAATTGGAAAAGGCGATTTTCTTCCCCAAGATCATTATCAATTCTTTTGGCATGGTTCTGTTTTTTGAGACCTTTTTTCAGCTGATTCAAAACAAACGGTTTGAGGAAACACAGCAGCAGTCAATGGCGCTTTTTGTGGCGGATAAATGCCTTCCCTATCTAAGAAACGGGCTTGCCGACAAAGACAGCGTCCGCACAGCCGCCGAATTGATCTGCAGCAGTACTTCTTACAGACAGGTTGCCATCACCGATGTCACCTCGGTAATCGCCGCCGCGGGCGGAGCTTCTCATGACATGCCCGAAATCGCACGCCGCTGTATGAATGAGCAGCGGACCACCGCGCAGCTTCTGCCCGATGAACCGGAAAAACCCAACGGACGTATCGCGCTTGCCTCTCCCTTGATGCAGAATGGACAGCCGATCGGCTCCATCGTTCTTTTTGAAGAGCAAAGCCGTGCCGCGATTGCCGAAGCCGATATGTGCTTTCTCAAGGCGCTTGCGGGACTGTTTTCCACCATGCTGGAACTGTCCGATCTCAATCGACAGATTGAACTGCGCCGCATGGCCGAAATCCGCGCGCTGCAGTCACAGATCAATCCCCATTTTCTCTACAACGCGCTCAACACGATCTCTTCCCTCTGCCGCACAGACCCCGATCAGGCCCGCAACCTGATTCTCGTTTTGGCCAATTACTTCCGGCAGACCCTCTCGATTAATGAGGACTTCGTGCCTCTCGCAAATGAACTTTCCAATGTGGAAAACTATCTTGTCCTCGCCAGAGCCCGCTTTGAAAACGCCATTCACTGCGAAACCAAGCTTCCCGACAAGATCGAGAACTGTTTTCTTCCGCCCCTTTTGATTCAGCCTCTTGTGGAAAATGCCGTTCGCCACGGCGCGACGCAGGTACACGACCGCCGTATCCACATCGTCATTGAAAAAACCGGTGAAAAAATGCGGTTTTCCATCAGGGATGAAGGTCATGGCTTTCCGCAGGAAGTGCTCGATGCACTGAAAGATACATCTGATACACATTATTCGGGACTGTTTAACGTCCACCGCCGTTTGGTCAGCATCTATGGCCCCGACAGCGGTCTGCGGATAAACAGCAGCCCGCAGGGATCTGAAGTTTCGTTTGTGATCCCCGCCGTTCCGCCCCGCTCCGCAAGGAAGGAGGTTTCTTATGAAAATAGCAGTCATTGACGACGAAAAATATTCCCGCAGTGAGCTGATTCATCAGATCCGCTCCGTCGTTTCCGATGCCGAAATCAAAGAAGCGTCAAACGGAGTGATAGCCGCGGATATGCTTGGGAAAGAAACCTTTGATATTTTGTTTATCGATGTACACCTCGGTGATATGGAAGGAACAACCCTTGCCGCGCTTGCCCGCCGTCTGATGCCGCAGGCCCAAATTATCTTCGCCACCGCTTTTTCCGAATATGCAGTGCAGGCCTTTGAATTGGGTGTGGATAACTATATTCTGAAACCATTTGACCCCTCCCGCGTGAAGGAGGTTCTCATGCTCTGCCAAAAGGCACTCACACCGGATAAACGCACGGAAATTCCAGAAAAACTTGCCGTTACAAGCAACCGTCATACGATTCTGATCTCTGTTTCCGACATCACTTATATTGAAACCGTCGGCACCGGGCGCGGCTGCGTCATTCATTTGCTTTCCGGAAAGGAATATACCAGCATGCTCTCTCTCTCCGAGTATGAGCAAAAGCTCTCAAATGCAGGTTTTTTTCGCACCCATAAGACCTGTATCGTACAGTTATGTCATATCCGAGATATTTTCCCATGGGCCAACAACTGCTTTGCTCTGCGCGCCGCAGGATCTGAAACCATTCTTCCCATCGGCCGTGAAAAAGTGAAAGAGCTGCGCCGCAGACTCGATATTTAAATTGACACAGCAAAAACGCGCCGTCCTTTTTACGGACGGCGCGTTTTTTTTCAGGAGAAATTGCATCAGAAATCTTTAGGTTATATCGGCTTTTCCCGCAAGGACACGCTGATAATCCTCATAATTCTTCCGCAGGAGGGCGGGGGTATCTAATCCATAGGGGCAGCGTGAACGGCAGAGACCGCAGTCTATACAGTTCTCGATTTTTTTCATCTCGGCCTGCCAAAAGTCGCTGAGCCACGCATCAGACGGCGCACGGCGCAGCATCAGAGAAATGCGCGCGCACTGATTGATCTGAATTCCCGCGGTACACGGCATACAGTAACCGCAGCCGCGGCAGAAATCCCCCACCAATTCGGTGCGGTCGTGGGCAATCACGGCACGAATTTCCTCGGTCATTGCAGGCGGAGCAGAGAAATAGCCTAAAAATTCCTCGAGCTCATGCTCGCGCTGAATACCCCAGATCGGCAGCACGTTATCAAACTGCGCAATGTATGCATAAGCCGCGGCGGAATTGTTGATCAGCCCTCCCGCAAGTCCTTTCATCGCGACAAATCCCATATCGGCGGCACGGCACTTTTCGGTCAGTTCAATCTCCTTGTCGGAGGCAAGATAGCTGAAGGGAAACTGCAGTGTCTCGTACAGGCCGGAATCGATGCAGGCCTGCGCGTTTGCCAGCAAATGATTGGTAAAACCGATATGGCGGATTTTTCCTTGCCGTCTGGCCTCGAGCATGCACTCGTACATACCGGTGCCGTCTTCGGGTCTGAAGCAGACCGCAGGATTATGAAACTGGTATACATCAATGTAGTCGGTGCGCAGTGTGCGAAGAGACGTCTCAAGGTCCTCCCAGAATTCCTTCGGCGTTTTTGCCATTGTTTTGGTTGCAAGAAAGATTTTATCCCGCATTCCTTCGAATGCCGCACCGAGCTTTTCTTCGCTGTCGGAATAGGCACGAGCCGTATCAAAATACGTCATATCGCCGTCAAAGGCGCGGCGCAGAAGCGCGATTGCATCCTCCTTGCTGCGGCGCTGGACCGGAAGCGCGCCGAAGGCGTTCTGCTCTGTTACAATGCCGGTTTTTCCGAGCATAATTTTAGCCATGCGTTTCTCCTTTCTTCGGATTCCCTGTTTCTTTTTCCTTTAGTATAAGCGCCCGTACATGTGCTTGGCAAGGCCTTTTGGGCACAACAATTCTCTTTTTTCATTTGTTTTTTTCTCTTTTTCTGCTATACTTATCATAATATGAGGAGGATGCCGTATGAATTTTCAAAGTCTTTCGTATTTTATTGAAATCACAAAGGATATGAATTTCACCCGTACGGCAGAACGTCTGCACACCTCGCAGCAATGCCTCAGCGGACATATCAAGCGGCTGGAAGAGCATTACGGCGTCAAGCTGTTCGATCGAAAGCCAAAGCTCATCCTGACCTATGCGGGCGAACAGCTATTGGCCTCCTCTGAAAAAATTCTTGCAATGGAAAGCGATATCTACGATAAGCTGTATAATATTTCCTCGGAAAAACGCGGCCGCATCCGTCTGCAGATTTCTCCGCAGCGCAGCCTTGCCTACGCGCCGAGAATCTTCCCCGTCTTTTCTCAGCTGCACCCGAATGTAGATATGGAACTGATCGAATCCGCCTCCACCGGTCTCGCCAAAAAGAGCCTGCGCGAAGGCAATATCGATTTTTTCATCGGCGCCTGTTCCAGCGACTCTCCCGATATTTCACAGCGCTTTCTGCATTGGGAATCGTTTTTTCTTGTGGCAAGCGATCGGATTCTTTCTTCCTACGGGCATAATCTGCTGTACCGTATGCGGCAGTTTGCCGCAGAGCACGGCGGCGTGAATGTCAGCTTTCTGCGCAATGTGCCAGTTCTGCTGCATTCCCAGACCAACGCCCTTCGTCCTTATGTGGACGCCTGCTTTATAGAGGCAGATTTTGAGCCGACCATCCGGCTTGAGGTATCGACTACGCCTACGCTTCTGCAGCTTTCCATTAAAGAAATGGGCGTTGCCTTCTGCTCTTCTCTGTATTTCTCTCCGAAGGACCTGCCCGAAGGCATCAGTTACTTCCCTCTTTTGTACAAGCAGACGCCTCTGCATTATGAAATCAATCTGTTGTATCGTTCTCGCTCTTTTCTGCCGCCGTATATGGCGGATCTGATCGACATCATTGAGCAGAATATCGGCGGAATGGAAGGACTATCGCGCGAATAACCGCCCAAAGGGGGATTATATGAATACCTCGCTCGTCACGCACCCATTCGGGCCGCTGTATAATGCGCATTCTCGGGTGCTGCTGCTTGGTTCGATGCCCAGCCCAAAATCCAGAGAACAGAATTTTTTCTACGGCCATCCGCAGAACCGCTTTTGGAAAGTTCTCTCTGCGGTTCTCGACGAGCCCCTTCCTGTTACCATAGAAGAAAAACGTGCGCTCTGTCTGCGCCGCGGCGTTGCACTGTGGGATGTACTGGCCTCTTGTGAAATTGCGGGCGCGTCGGACGCCTCGATTAAAAATCCGACCGCAAACGACTTCTCTCCTATCTTTTCACAAGCCAAAATCCGCGCTGTCTTTACAACAGGCACCGCTGCGGGAAAACTCTATCGTTCCCTCTGCGAACAAAAGACAGGAATTTCCGCCGTCATACTGCCGTCTACCAGTCCGGCCAACGCAGCTTGGACGTTTGAACGCCTTGTTGAAGCATACCGCTCCATTCTTCCTTATCTTTATGAGGGAGAAGATTCATCCCAATCTTTTTCTTTCTCCACGGTATAAAAAACTCTCTTTTCAAAGTGTTGAAAAGAGAGTTTTTTATACCGGTACAGTAATCTGCCCGTGGGACGCCGCTTTTTCAAATTGAAATACATGAGGAGTGCAGCCAAAGAAAAAGCATTGTCCGGTTTTACAGGATGGAATCTTACGGTTTCTTTTGATTAAAGTATATTCCGAAACCACACAATTGTAAAACAAATATTTTGCGGCATGTTCACAAACTAAAATTGTTGACATAAAAAATTGCGGCCCCCTAAAATTGGGGGCCGCCTGAACCAGACCGGTTTACTTGCTGATTTCTACATTTCCCATGTTCTCCACATGGCCGGTGAGCGGATCGTTGGAATCATCCTCCGGCATCTTGCCGCCGTTGACAACGAGGTTCGTGATGATACCGACGATCAGCGCGACAGCAAGAGAGGTGATGGAGAGAATCGAGCCGCCGGTGATCGCGTTACGGCCGAACTCGAAGGTAAGACCGCCGATGCCGCATACCAGAATGGCGCTGACCACAAAGAGGTTGCGGCTGTCGCCGAGGTCAACGCGGCGAAGCATCTGCAGACCGCTGACCGCGATAAAACCGTAGAGCGCGACACAGGCGCCGCCCATTACACACTTAGGGATAGAGTTGATGAATGCGACGAAGGGAGTGAAGAAGGAGAGAAGCATGCAGCCGCCACCCGCCATAAGAATGGTCACGATAGATGCGTTGCCGGTAATCGCGATGCAGCCGATAGACTCGCCGTAAGTCGTGTTGGCACAGCCGCCGAACACACCGCCCACAATGGATCCTACGCCGTCTCCCAGCAGGGTTTTGTCAAGACCGGGATCTGCGATCAAGTCTCTGTTAATGACGTTGCCGAGGTTTTTATGGTCCGCAATATGCTGCGCAAGATCTACAATGCTGATCGGAATAAAGATCAGAGCGATATTGCCGATCGCAGCGGCGTCGAGAGGATACTGGCCGCTCGTCTGCATTGCGCGCAGGAAGAAGAATTTCGGATAATCGACGATCGAAGTGAGCGTAAAGGGCATGAACACTTCCTGAAAGGGCGCAAAGCTCAGAATCTGAAGCGACTCGATGCCGGCAGCGCGTCCGATCAGCGTCAGCACAAGCGCCAGCGCATAGCCCGCGCCGATGCCGATGATGAAAGGAATCAGCTTCATATTTTTTGTTCCCTTGACGGAAACAAGCACAATTGCGAGGAAGGTAAACAGACCGCAGATAATTCCGACAAAATTGTAATCGGCTCCGCCGTTCGTAGACATCCATCCCGTTGCCGTGCCGGAAAGCGAAAGACCGATCAGCGTGACAATCGGGCCGATGATAAGGCGAGGCATCAATTTATTTACCCAGCGGGAGCCAACGCTTTTGATGACAAGAGCGATCACCACATAGACAAGTCCGGCGAAGGTTACACCGATTATCACGCCCCAGTAACCATAATTCTGCCCGATAGAAGCGGCATACGCGCCGAGGAATGTAAAAGAGCTGCCGAGGAACGCGGGACTTCTGCGTTTGGTGAAGAATACATAAACAATGGTTGCAATGCCCGCGCCGAAAAGCGCCGCTGCCGGATCGGTGGGAAGTCCATAACTCGTCATGAGAATCGGTACAAGAAGTGTGGCCGCCATGATTGCGATCATTTGCTGAAGCGCAAAAACAATCGTTTGTTTCAGTGCGGGTTTGTCTTGAATGTCATAAATCAGCTGCATTTGCGGAATACCCCTTTTCTTGAAATTTTTCCGCAAAATACAAAAAACCTTGCCACAGAATGGCAAGGCAACCGTGTACGCAGTGATATCTGAATAACGCTACGCAAACAAATCATCTTGCCAATATCAAAGTATTGGATTTAAAGATTTCATGTATTTTGCATTTACAGACTACCATGCCGCCGAAAGCTTGTCAACCCTTTTGGCAAAGGTCCTCTGTTTTTCATAATCCGTCTGTTTTTTGAAAAAAAAATTTGTCACAAAAGGCAAAAGCAGTGCGGTTCTTCTTTTTCAGAAAGAACCGCACTGAAAATACCGAACCGATTTATCAGACAGGCTTGTAGCTGCAGGTGCCGCAGACACGGTCCCCCGCGTCGCCGGCGGCATCAAGGATATAACCCTTTTCGTTGAGAGGCCGAGGCGAATATTTTGCCGCGTAGATATGTACGTCGGGATGCTTTTCATAGAGCAGCTTTACTCCCTGTGCCGCCGCGAAAATGCACATAAACTTAATACGCTTGCACCCGTATTCCTTCACACAGCGAATGGCAGCCTCTGCGCTGACACCCGTGGCAAGAGCGGGATCGACGATGATAACCTGTCCCTCCGCCGCGTCAACCGGAAGCTTAAAATAATACTGATGCGGCTCCAGCGTTACCTCGTCGCGGTAAAGGCCGACATGTCCGACCTTCGCCGTGGGAGAAAGCATCCGCAGACCGTCCACCATGCCGAGGCCCGCGCGCAGAATCGGCACGATCGTAAAATCCTCTGCCAGAACGGGAGAAGTGATTTCCTCCAGCGGAGCCTGCACCTGTACATTTTTCATCGGCAGATCCTTAAGCGCTTCATACCCCATCAGCGTGGCCAATTCGCCAACCAGCTCGCAGAATTCTTTCGAACCGGTATGGACGTCGCAAAGATGCGTCACCTTATGCCGGATCAGCGGATGGTCAAACAGCGTTACATTTTTAAGAAATTCTTCCATACAGCACCTCGCGTCGTTTTTTTTATGCTATCACAAGGTGAAAAAGATTGCAAGCCCGATCCCGTTCTGCGTTGCAATCCTGTGCAGAATCGTTTACAATAAAATTGTGAAAGCATTTTCCCGAATTCGCCGAATTGCATATTTCTATATAAATAACGGAGGTGTCCTTTTCACTATGGCAATGAAATTTAAAGTACAGCTGCTTGACGGGCTGTCCGTCCGCCGTGCGCTGACGCGCCTGTCTTACGAGATCGTGGAAAAAAGCACGGACCTGTCGGATGTAATCCTTGTCGGCATCAAAACCCGCGGCGTTCCTATGATGAATATGATCGCCGCCAACATTGAATCAAACGCCGGTGTACGCGTCCCCACCTGTGCGCTGGACATTACATTTTACCGCGACGATCTCTCTACGGTAGCCGATATGCCCAAAGTTCAGAAGCCCTCTTTTGATGTGGATCTCAATGGGCGGGAAGTGGTTCTCGTCGACGATGTGCTCTATACCGGACGCACCGCCCGGGCGGCAATCGACGCGGTCTTTTCCATCGGGCGGCCCAGCCGCATCCGTTTGGCGGTACTGGTGGACCGCGGTCACCGCGAGCTTCCCATTCGCCCCGATTATATCGGAAAAAACGTGCCGACCTCCGTCAGAGAGGTTGTCCGCGTCAATTTTGAAGAGACGGACGGCAAAATGAATGTCGAACTGTATGAAAAGGAGGCGGACTGAAATGGCTCGTATTCTTGTCAGCGGCTGTCTGTTCGGCTGCGACTGCCGCTATAAAGGCGACAACTGCCGCTCAGAAAAGCTGCTTGCGCTCGGCGAAGCGCACACGCTGATTCCCGTATGCCCGGAACAGCTCGGCGGTCTTCCCACCCCGCGTGAGCCGTCGGAAATCCAGCCGGACGGCCGCGTACAGATGGCAGGCGGCCGCGATGTGACCGCGGAGTATCGAAAAGGCGCCGAAACCGCGCTCGACATCGCGCGCCGATGCAAGGCGGACTTTGCCGTGCTCAAGGCAAACAGCCCCTCCTGCGGAAAAGGCGTGATCTACGACGGCACCTTTACCGGGAAAAAATGTCCCGGCAACGGTGTAACGGCCGCGCTGTTTCTCTCGGCGGGCATCCCTGTGTATACAGAGGAGGAACTGGACAATCTGCCGCTTTGACCATGCGCCGACGACAAAAAACAGCACGCCGTAACGAGGACGGAGGGCCCATGCAGGAAAAAAGTGGTCTTTGGGCGAGTGAAATCCGAGCTGTGCGGATCCGGTTTCGGAAAAGGATCCAAATACGGGTTTGATCGTGTAGAGGACATCATCCGGGCATGGGCAGAAAACGGATGGAGCTACTGCGGTTATGTGCCGATCGAAACCAGAGGGACCGGAGATATTGAAACCATGTCACTGGTATTCGAAAAGGAAGAATAGCGTATTTTCTTCCGGTTTACTTGCAAAACCGCGCGTTGAACGCGCGGCATGCGTCAGAACCAAAAAAACAAAGTCCCGGCATGCCCCATAAAAAGCATGCCCATCTTTTCTTTATACATCCCACGCGCTGCGGCTGCATGGCCGTCATGCTTTCCTTCGTTTTTTCTTCCGGCCATTTGTCATTTCGCTGCGCGCCGCCTTGTGTGAGAAGGTATGATCCCGCTCGCCGGTATCGCAAAGCGTTGTTTAAAAGCTGAAAAACGGCTTCCTTGGGGCTTGACGCCCGACAGGAGGCCGTTTCTTTTTTGTGAATTAACGCGTTAATTTTGCTCACAGAGCAGATCATAAAATTTTTGAAAAGCTTTAAACGCCTTTTTCCTGCGAATAAATCCGCTTGACCCGCGGCGTCAGCACTGACGTCAGTCCGCAGCCCTCGTCATCGATTCGTGCGGCCGTCTCCTGCGCGGAGAGAAAGTTACCCTCTTTGTCCCAGCCAAACAGCGTTGCTTCATCGCCCACTTCACATGAAATACCCGTTGCATCGACAAAAGCTTGATCCATACAAAGCCCAAGCAGAGGCGCCCGCTGTCCGCGGATCAGTATAGGTGCGTGTGCATCCGCATACGTCCTGAGCAATCCGTCGCCGTAGCCCACGCCAATCAAGGCAAGCTGCGCATCATGGTCAAGACGGATTCCCTCGCCGTAGCCAAAACGCTCTCCCGCCTTGACACAGCGAAGATTTGTAACTGCCGTGCGCCACGATGCAATTTCATGCACGGAGCCGTTGGGCGTGGTTGGACTGTCAAAGAATAACCGCCGTCCCAAGCGCACGGCGTCAAAATCCGCCTGAGGAAACCACTCGCTCGCAGCGCTGTTGCTCAAATGGCGCATGCCGGGATTCATGCCCGCATCGGCAATCTGATCGAGCGCGGCAAGATACTGCTCATACTGCGCCGTAACCATCGGGCTTTGCTCCGTCTCGGCCTTCGCAAAATGCGAATAAGTTCCCGTCACTCTTACCGCGGATCCGGCAGCTTTGATTTCATCAAGCAAGGCCGAAAGCTCCTCTCCCGGACGCACGCCCAAACGGCCCAGCCCCGTGTCGATTGTCAGATGAATGCAAACGGTTTTCTCCTGCCTTTCAGCCTCTTTCGCCAAAAGCGGTACAATTCCAAGCCGTCCCACACCGGGTGTCAGATCATACTGCACGACTGCTTTGCACTGCGTGGGCAGAATGCCGGCCAGAACCAAAATAGGACACTGGATTTTCGCATCTCGAAGCGCAGCCCCCTCTGCCGCATGGGCGACCCCCAGATAGGGAGGCTCCCCCTCTCTCAAAAGGCGGCGCGCCACAGGAAGCAGTCCCAGTCCAAATGCATCTCCTTTGAGAACCGGTATCACCTGCGTGTCCGGGGCAAACCGCGCGCGCAGCGAACGGTAATTGGCGGCCGCACCTTCTAAATCTACATATAAATAAGAATTGTACAAATCCCTTTCCATTGCAGACTCCTTCAAAACTGTTTAAACTTTTTATAAAATTATACGTCCGCTTACGCAAAATTGCAAGCAAATACGCCAAAAAGCGGATTTATTGCAAAAAAAGTTACTGTTTCATTCAAAAATTGAATAAAAATTACTTGACAACGCATAATTATCGGATTATAATAAAACCCGTCAAGCGAACCGAATCCATCATTTCATGAAAAAGGAGTTTTTACTTATGAAAAAGATTCTTGCGATTCTGCTCTGCACCGCCATGGTGCTGTCCCTTGCCGCCTGCGGCGGCAGCGCTTCCACCTCAACTTCCACCCCCGCTTCCGAGCCTGCCTCCGGATCCGAGAGCAGCAGTTCTTCCGAAGCGCCTGCAAAAACCAAGCTTGTCGTCGGAACCTCCGCCGACTATCCGCCCTTTGAATTCATTTACCTCGATGATGCAGGCAACCAGCAGTACGCCGGCATTGATATTTCCTTTGCCGAAAAGCTCGCTGAGGACGCCGGCCTTGAGCTCGAGATTGTCAACATGAGCTTTGACAATCTGATGGCCTCTCTGCAGAAGGGCGATCTCGATGTGGTTCTCGCCGCTATCGAAGCGAGCGAAGAGCGCCTTAAGGTTGCGGACTTCTCCGATCCGTACTACACTACTTATCCTCCCCTGATTCTGACTCTCAAGGCCAATGCGGACCAGTACACCAAGCTGGAGGACTTTACCGGCAAGACCGTCGGTGCACAGTCCGGCACCACCAAGGCCGATACCGTTCAGTCTGAGATGTCTTTTGCGACTCCCCTGCTGCTGACCTCTGTGAACGATCTTGTCAACAACCTGATCTACGGCAAGTGCAACGCTGTTGTCCTCGACTACGCGCCCGCCATGCAGTATGCTGAAAACAACCCCGATCTGGTCGTACTCGAATCCGTCAGCCTCGGTACTGCGGAGCCCTACTGCGCCGCTGTTCAGAAGGGTGATCCCTCCAAACTGCTCGAGTCCTTCAATAAGACGATTGAGACCATTCTTGCCGACGGAACCATGGATGCCTATATCGCCGAGGCCGACGAGCTGAGTGCCAAGGCTATCGAGTAAATCCCATTCTTTTCATCCATAAAATGTGCAGAGCCGTTCAAATGCGGCTTTGCACATTTTGGCATTTTATAAAACTGTACACAGAAAGGATTCTGCCCCATGTCAACCTGGTGGAGCTCGCTGTTCGTCGATATGTCGCCGGCTGCATTTTTTAACTTCTCCTTTCTCCCAAAATATGCAACCTTTTTTATTCAGGGCATCAAATACACGCTGCTGCTGTCCGTCGTGTCGGTCGCCCTTGCGGTGATTCCTGCGCTGCTGCTTGCCTTGATGCGCCTGAGCAAGAACCGTATTGTACGCAGCGTTTCCGGCGCATACATTGCGGTTTTTCGTTCGACGCCGCTTCTTGTGCAGCTGTCGCTGGTCTATTTCGGCCTGTTCGGAGCGATTCGTCTGCCGTCGGTGCAGCTGTTCGGTTTTATCAATCTTTCCATGTTTATTCCCGGCGTCGTTGCGCTGTCGCTCAACAGCGCGGCCTACGTCGCGGAGATTTTCCGCGCGGGTATTCTTGCCGTCGACGCAGGTCAAAATGAGGCTGCACGCAGTCTCGGACTTTCTTCCTGGCAGGCAATGCGGCTTGTCGTACTGCCCCAGGCAGTCAAAAATATTCTGCCCGCCATTGCCAACGAAGTTGTCACCATGGTCAAGGAATCCTCGATCTGTTCAAGCCTCGGCATGATGGAGCTGATGTGGGGCGCCAAAACCGTAGCCTCGACAACCTATATCACCATTGCCCCCTACGTGCTGGCCGCATTGGTTTACTTCTGCATCAACTACCCGGCCGGTAAGCTGATTGAAGTGATTGAAAGGAGGATGCGCCGTGGCGACAGGAGATAAAATAATCCGTGTGGAGCATCTGACCAAAACCTATAACGGAGGTGAGGTCGTCGCTCTGAACGACTGCAGTCTGGAGGTCTCCCGCGGCGAAGTCGTCGCGGTGATCGGCCCTTCCGGCTCCGGAAAATCCACCCTGCTGCGCAGTCTCAACCTGCTGGAAAAGCCTACAAGCGGCGCAATCTATTTCGAGGACGTCAATCTTGCGGACAAAAAGGTCAACATTGATCTGCACCGCCGCAGAATGGGCATGGTATTTCAGCATTTTAATCTCTTTCCCCATAAGACGGTGATGCAGAACATCACCATGGCGCCGATTCAGTTAAAATACAAGACACCCGAAGAAGCCAAGAAAACCGCTGTCGAATTGCTTGAACGCATCGGCCTCGCCGACAAAGCGAATGAATATCCCGCAATGCTGTCCGGCGGACAAAAGCAGCGCATCGCCATTGTGCGCGCCCTCGCAATGAATCCGGACGTCATGCTGTTTGACGAGCCCACCTCTGCACTCGATCCCGAAATGGTCGGCGAGGTGCTTGACCTGATGAAGAGTCTAGCGCACGGCGGTATGACAATGGTCATCGTTACACATGAGATGGGTTTTGCGCGCGAGGTTGCGACCCGCGTGGTCTTTATGGCCGACGGCGCCATCCGTGAGCAGAACACCCCTTCCGAGCTGTTCGATCATCCAAGGGATCCGCGGTTGAAGGAGTTTCTCGCAAAGGTATTGTAATTGCATCCATATAAATTAGGGCACAGACAAAGTTTTTTTGTCTGTGCCCTGTTTAGTATAGAAAAATCGGCGGCTGTGTCAATCCTCCAAGAACTTTCGCTTATCCAGAAAAAATATCCAAGAGAGGCAAAAAACGTCACGAAATCCATGGATCGGAAAAGAAAAAATACGGCAAATGCCGAAAAGGACGCAGCTCACTGTTATTTGAATAGCGGTGAGTCACCGCATGCAATAGAAGGAGAATTTTCGGGCGAACCGCCGAGCAAAGCCGCCTGTCAGCGGCAGCCTTGCGAAGTCAGAATTTTTTCGTTAACCAGAAAGTTCTCTTTTTCGTAAGAAAGCGTCGCACAATCTATCCCAAGGATGCCTGTCAGCCGCCTTTGACCGTAAGCTCCGGCGCTTTGACAAAAACCCTCGCATCCCCGTCGATCGAGCGTGTAATGAATGCACTGCCTCCAATAATGGTGTTTGACCCGATATACGTTTCGCCGCCCAAAATTGTGGCATTCGCATAAATCGTAACGTTATCCCCCACCTGAGGATGGCGGTGCACACCACGCAGCTGCTGCCCCTCGGTCGGAGAGAGTGCGCCGAGCGTCGAGCCCTGATACATTTTTACATGGCTGCCGATCGTGGCAGTTTCTCCGACGACAACGCCTGTACCGTGATCGATAAAGAAATACTCGCCGATCGTAGCGCCGGGGTTGATATCGATTCCGGTGCGGCTGTGCGCATATTCGGTCATCATGCGGGGCAGCATGGGAACTTTCTGCAGATACAATTCATGTGCAATGCGATAGACAAAGATCGCAAACAGGCCCGGATAGGCAAACAGAACCTCTTCTTTGCTGGAAGCGGCGGGATCTCCGTCAAAATTTGCCGAAAGATCTTTTAAAACCATCTCCTGAATTTCGGGAAGACGTTCAAATAAATCGTCGCAGATTCCTTCGGCCTTTCCCTCTTCGTTTTCCGGAAGCGCAAGACGCACCTGCCGCAGAAGCTTTTCGTAGATACGCCCCATCAGCAGCGCGGCATATTCCTCCGCAGGAAGTGCCACCAGCTCCTTCTGGCCAAAATAAGCCGGAAAGAACAGCCTGCGGAAATCACGGATCATCTCATTGACGGCCTCACGCTCCGGCAGGCGAAGCTTTTCCCCATACATCGGCACCTCGGATTTTTCATAATTCTCGGCCATTTTCTGTGCAGCCGTGCGAAGAATGGATTGTTTTTTCTCGTTCATCTCGATTCCTCCTCAAACATAGGTGTAGATAAATAACGGTCGCCCGTATCCGGCAGCAGAACCACAATGGTTTTTCCGCTGTTTTCCGTGCGTTTCGCAAGCAGAACTGCGGCATGCACCGCCGCTCCCGCGGTAATCCCCGCGAGAATGCCGTCCTCCCTCGCAAGAGCACGGCCCGCGGCGTAGGCTTCTTCTTCCGTAACGGGAATTACCTCGTCCAGTACGGCGGTATCCAGAGCCTTTGGGATAAAACCCGCGCCAATGCCCATCAAGCCGTGGGGGCCGCTTTTTCCTCCGGACAAAACGGGAGAACCCGCAGGTTCTACCGCAACGACGCGCACAAGCGGATTTTTTTCTTTGAGATAACGGCCCGTGCCCGTAATTGTGCCGCCCGTACCGACTCCCGCCACAAAGAAATCCACCGTGCCGTCGGTATCATTCCAGATTTCCGGGCCCGTCGTCTCGTAATGCGCGGCGGGGTTCGACGGATTCTCAAACTGCCCGGGAATAAAACTGTTCGGAAGAGAAGCTGCGAGTTCCTTTGCTTTTTCGATTGCGCCGGCCATCCCCTTCTTTCCGTCGGTGAGTACCAGCTCGGTGCCATATGCCGCAAGCAGACTACGCCGCTCCACACTCATCGTATCCGGCATTGTGAGAATCACGCGGTATCCTCTCTGCTTGGCCATTGCGGCAAGTCCGATGCCGGTATTGCCGCTGGTAGGCTCGATGATAACAGAGCCGGGGCGGAGCGCGCCGCCCTGTTCAGCATCCTCGATCATCTTTTTGGCAATGCGGTCTTTTGCGCTGCCGGCGGGATTTCTCATTTCCAGCTTGGCATAAAGCTTTGCAGAAAGTCCCTTTTTTCTTTCCAGTGCGCTCAGCTCCACCAGCGGCGTACCGCCGACCAGTTCGGCAATGCTGCGGTATACTTTCATTGATAACATTCCTCCCACAAAAATCAGCCGGAACAAAAAAGGCAGGAAGCTTTTTGCCTCCTGCCTCACAGCGGTTTTTCCTCAAACAGAGAAAGAACGTCTCTTTTCTGTTTTGTTTCGGACAGAAAGCGTATTCTTTTTGACAGCACAACAACAGGACGCCGGACAAGCCGCCGCCGTGCCGCAAATCGCCGTCACAAAAGATAACACGATTCTTACCCTCCGTAATTTTCAAGTATTCTTAGTATACTGTGTCTTTGATAAAAAAGCAACCGTAAATACAATTTTTTACTTTTTGATAAAAATCTGCGTAAAGTAGACGCCGCCGTCGTCTCCATAGTAAATGCCGACGCCGATTCCCTCGAATTCTTCGCGCAGAATATTTTCACGGTGCGCCTCTGAATTCATCCAGCTTGCGACGGCCTCGGATGCGCTTGAACTGCCGGAGGCATAGAGATTTTCACCCGTACTGTAGTAAGTGATTCCATAGTCGTCTAAAATGCTTTCACAGGGGCGTCCGTCGGGACGCGTATGAGACCATTTCCGACTGGCTTCTTCGCTTCGAACGGTTGCCAGCGCATCGAGCATTTCGTCCTCATAGAGGGCGGAAAGACCGGACGCCTCGCGTTCGGCATTGGTCTGGCGAATTACCTCCCGTACGATTCTGCGATAGGACGACGTATCCACATCGGGCGGTTCAGCCGTCACCGCAACGGGAATTTTAACCGTAAGAGGCTCGCACCCCTGCGCGGAGGCCGTCACCGTCACCGCCGCGTCTCCGGCCATTTTCCCTGAAACGAATACCGTCATGCCGTCGGTTCTCTCCTCGATTCCCCCTTCGCTGTGAACAGTCAGAACTGTGTTCTCCACGTCCGCGGAAAAGGAAAGCTCCGTTTCCTCCCCGACGAACACCGAGGCCGACGTCGGATAATACAGCGTCATGGGCTTTGAGAGCACCTCTATCGTAAAAGAATCTTCGGCGTCAAGATAGCCGGGCGCCTCGCAGACAGCTCTGATTGTAAAGGTTCCCGCCTTTTGTGAAGTAAAAGCTGCTCCGTTTTCCGTCTCTCTGAAATATAAAGCGGAGGAATCATATTCCCAGTGAATCGTTCCCTCCGCCAAGGAGGAGATTTTTATCGTACCGCTCTCCCCTATGTAAAAGGAAACATCGGAGGGCGAAACGGAAAACTCATTTTCGGGCAGAGTCACCTCGGCCTCTATGGTCAATTCGGCATCGATATATCCTTCTTTTGTTCCCGTCACGACAATTTGTACGGTTCCCTGTGCGTTTGGCGTCAGCGTTAAAACATTTCCTTCTACCGATACGGAAAGAATCTCCGGATCAGAGGACAGGACCGTCAGAAGCGCTTCGTTTGGATTCTCGATAGAGAACGCCGTCTGTGCGCCGCGCACCAAAGAAACGCTGTCCGCGGGAGATGACAGCGCAATAGAAAGAGGCTCTTCCTGCGAAGAGGAATTCTTCGATGCCTGCATTCCGTCCGCATCGGTTTCTTCCCGCGTATCCGCGCATCCGGTGAACAGCAATATAAGGGCTGCCGTAAAACACAAAAGGATATACATACCTTCTTGTCTTTTCTTCAAGAAAACCATCCTTTCGTTTGATAGAAAGTATTTTTCGGAAAACCATCTGATTTTCTTCCCGCGTAATCTATCCGCGGCTCATCCTGTGGTTAATATTCAAAAATATTCTTTTATACAGATTTTTTTCAAAGCGCTCAGCGCCGAGTCCATGTCTTTTTATTATCATATCACATTTTAAAGGGAATGAAGGCACTTTTTTGAGAAAGAGATGTGTTTTTTCTTGTGAATTTTGTCCATAACAATTTTAATGATTTTCCTGTATAATAATAAAAGAAGATCCGGCAGGCGAATGCCCTGCCGGCCTTATCTGTATAAAAACAAAACAAACGGGAAGGAGCAGCCGCAATGCTTACAATCGGTACTATCTTTCTCTACGGGGAAAACGGCGTCTGCCGCGTAGAAGATATTCGCAGAGAGACATTTCACGGACAGGAGCGTGAGTATTACGTTCTCAAGCCCGTTTATAACGGGTCTTCTACCATTCACGTTCCTGTGGACAGCCCTGTTTTAAAAGAACGGATGCGCCCGATCCTGACACAGGAGGAAGTGCTTGAACTGGCACAGTGCGCACCCCAGCAGGAGGCCTACTGGATTTCCAACGACGCACAGCGGGGCGAACATTTTAAAGAGATTTTGTCGGAATGCAACCGCCTCGAGATTCTGCGAATGCTGAAATCGGTACACCTGCACCGCAGAGAACTGATCTCCAACGGCCGCCATCTCCGCGCTGCAGACGAGAATGTCATGCGCCGCGCCGAAAAAATTGTGCGGGAGGAAGTCGCTCTCGTCATGGATATGAATCCCGATGAAGTGATGACCTACCTGTTTGAAAATGAGAAGCGGCCCGCAGCGACCAAAAGCTAAAAACTCATACACCAGAATTTAAAATCTCAAAAGCGGCGTGATTCTGCATCACGCCGCTTTTTCCGTTAAAATTAAAGCAGTGAAAGTTTTATACTTTGCGATGATCTCTTTTATTTCTTTTTGAAGCGGATACAACAAGTCCGGACAGCGCTACGAGGGCGATGACGTTCGGAATTACCATAAGCTGATTAAAGAAATCTGTAAGCTCCCAGACAAGATCGTTGGAAAGCAGCGAACCCGCGAAAATAAATGCGATGGCGATCACAGAATAGATCAGGTTGGACTTAGGGCCAAAGAGATAATTCATATTGATACGGCCAAAAAGATTCCAGCTCAGAATCGTGGAAAAAGCGAAGAACAAAAGGCAAATCGCCACAAAAGCATTGCCGATCGTATCGCCGAACACAGAAGAAAACGCGATCTGCGCCATATTTGTCTTACTGACTCCCTCCGCCGTACCGGAAGCAAGAATTCCTCCGCCGGCATACAGAGTGGAGATCACGATCAGAGCCGTCATGGTCAGTACGACAAAAGTGTCGATAAAAACGCCCATCATTGCCACAACGCCCTGCGTATGGGGATCGTCCACCTTTGCCATTGCGTGTGCATGCGGCGTGGAACCCATACCGGCCTCATTGGAAAAAAGCCCTCTCTTGACGCCTTGGCTGACCGCGGTCTTCAAAGCGTGGCCCAGGCTGCCGCCGATAATCGCATTCGGTGCAAAAGCATAGCGGAAAATCATGCCGAATGTCTCGGGAATATACCGAAAGCGCATCGCAAGAAGAATAATTCCTCCCGCCACGTAGAGCACCGCCATAACCGGCACCAGCTTTTCCGTAACGGAAGCAAGTCTGTTTAAGCCGCCGACAAAAACAAAGGCCGCAATCACCGATACGATAAGGCCCATGACCCAGCCCGGTATTCCGAAAGCGGTGCTGCAGGCCTCACTGATCGAATTTGACTGCACCATACTGCCCATAAATCCGAGGGCGAGAATAATGGCGACAGAGAAAAAGCCCGCCAGAAATTTTCCGAAGGTTCCTCTAAAGGCGGTTTTAATGTAATAGACCGGTCCGCCGGACACGGTCCCGTCGGCAGACACCTCCCTCGTTTTCTGAGCCAGAACCGCTTCCGCGTAGATGGTGGCCATGCCGAAAAAGGCGATCACCCACATCCAGAAAATTGCGCCCGGGCCGCCGATCAAAATTGCACCGCAGGCACCTACGATATTTCCGGTTCCCACCTGAGCGGCAATCGCCGTAGTCAGCGCCTGAAAGGAGCTGATGCCCCCGTTCTGCTTTCCTCCGTTCAATTTCACATTGCCGAATACGCGGCGACAGCCTTCTCCAAAGCATCTTACCTGTACAAAGCGCGTCCGAATGGAAAAGTAAAGTCCGCATCCCACCAGAAGAACGATCAGAATATAGTCCGAAAGATACCCGTTTACAGTTTGTACCGCCTCAAGCAGTGTCATGTCATTTCCCCTCCAAATATTGTTTCAGGACAATAAAAAGCCGCCGGACAGGCCGACGGCTTTCAAAGGCAACGAAAGACAGACATCCGCCATAGGCAGAATGTCCGCTCTGTCCTTTTGCCTGAGAGATTCGGCTTTCGCCTTGCACCTTCGGCACTCTTGCGAGATTCTCCAGAGTTTCCTCCACTTTCTGTCTCTAAATTGATTCAGAAAGCTTCAACGGTTTTTTATTGTTTTTTAGATGAAACCGGCTTTACGACGCTTGGCCTGTCGGTTTCTATGGGATGCACACGCATATGCACAGCACCCTATGTGATCCATTATAGCAGATTTATGGGTTCTGTCAACCGAAACGCTCCTTGCAGGATAAACCGCATTTTTTACTTCAGCAGGCTGATCGCATCAAGTATGGTCTTTTCAAAGGCTTCGCGGC